>JAMLIH010000002.1 GCA_023954255.1 Phyllobacteriaceae bacterium
CGGCCGATCATGACGTTGTGGCCGATTTGCACCAGGTTATCAATCTTGCTGCCTTCGCCGATCACCGTGTCCCGGTTGGAACCGCGGTCGATGGTCGAGTTGGCGCCGATTTCAACCTTGTCCTGAATGATGACGCGGCCGATCTGGGCAACCTTGCGGTGGCCTTGTGGCCCCATGGCAAAGCCGAAACCGTCCTGGCCGATCCGGACGCCCGCATGAATGATCACCCCGTCGCCGACATAGGCGTGGGTAACAGAAGCGCAGATACCAACAACGCTGCCGCGTCCGATCTGGACGTTTTCGCCGATGACGGCGTTGGCGAGAATCCGGCTGCCCGCGCCGATGGCAGCCCCTCGACCGATCACCGCGCCTGCTTCGACGATTACGCCATCCTCAAGCGTTGCTCCCTCGCCGATATGGGCCTGGGGAGAAATGCCCGTTTCGCCCGTTACCGGTTCGGGTCTGGCGGCGGTCGGATAGATCAGGTCGAGTGCCGCGGCATAGGCGCGATAGGGTTGCTCATGCACCAGACCGACCGCTCCCGGCGGCAGATCTGCCACATAGCGCTGCTCGCAAATGACTGCCGATGCCTTGGTCGTGGCCAGATGCCTGGCATATTTTCGATTGTCGATGAAGGCCAGACTGCCAGCCAGCGCATCCTCAAGCGGCGCGGCACCGGAGATCATGATCTCGGAACCATCTGCCTGCCCGTTTCCGGAAGCGATTTCCGCGCCAATCTTCCCGGCCAGTTCGCTGAGGGAGTGCGGGGTAATCGTGAAGAACGAATGGCTTGACATGAGACGGCTTGTCTTGGGCTAGGGCAATTTCGACTTCGACTGAATCGGAAAAATCGAAATGCGCAAAATGAATTCAGTAGCCTGTTGAAGCTATCCGTTTGCACAAAAGGTGAAACGGCCTAGCAGATTACGATGTGGCAGCGGTCCCGTTAAAAAGAAAGGGGCGCTGCCGCCCCTTTCGCAGATATGGTTATCCGCTCTTGCTAGAAGCTGGTGCTCATCCCGAAGCTGAAGCGGCGCAAATCGTCGTACTTCTTGCGAACAATCGGCTCGGCATAGTCGAAACGCAGCGGTCCGAAGGGTGAGTTCCAGATGATCGAGGCACCGATTGAAGCCCGCATGGCATCATCGTTGATGTCACCCAGTTTGGATGATGTCATACCACCATTGGCAGCCTTGATTGCGCTGCTGCCGGTACTGTCAACACCCCACAAGGCGCCGGCATCGGCAAAGAACGCACCACGCACACCATAGGATTCAGGCAGGAACGGCGCCGGAAAGTTCATCTCCGCAGTGGCGTTCCAGTAGTACATGCCGCCCAGTGCGTCACCCGTTGCCGGGTCGCGCGGGCCAAAGCCGTTGTTCGAGAATCCGCGAATCGACCGTCCGCCCTGGAAGAAGTTGTCGAGTGTACGGTAGCCGCTGGAGCCGCCGAAAACGGTCTGCGCGCCTGCTCGCCCCTGAAGCATGCCAACGAAATCGAAATCCTCAGACAAGGTAGCGAATATCTGGCCCTTTACCTCTGTGGACACATAGGTGGCATCGCCGCCGGCACCAAATGCAGTCTGGGTCAGTTCCAGACGCATGCCTTCCCGCGGTGTAACTTGGTTATCAAGCGTGTTGTAGTTCCATGCATAACCGAAGCCGGATCGCGTCCAGTCGGTCGGCGAACTTGGCGGCGCCAGCGCTGCCGAAAGTTCACCTTTGGCATTGCCCTGTGTGCTGTCTTCGCCGGCTTCAAGAGCCTTGCCCGGATCAAGGCGGTCATCATCGATATCGGTCGAACTGTCGTTATAGGTATAGAATACCGAAATCTTGCTTTCGTCCGTGATCGGCACACCGAAACGAATGGAGCCATAGGTTGTCGTTGAGCTATAGCGGCGGCTGTCGGTATCGCCCTGGGAATTCCGGCCGATATCAAATCCTGCAGACAGCCTGTAGCCGAGGAAATACGGCTCGGTAAACGACAGCCGGTAGTTTTCCTCCGCCTCTCCGAAGCTTCCTGAAATCCGTAGCAACTGGCCACGGCCCATGAAGTTCTTTTCGGTAAACGAAATTTCGCCGAGGGCGCCGCTGGAAGAACTAAAGCCACCGCCAACCGAGAAATCGCCGCTGGCCTTTTCGGCAACCCGCACCACCACGACAACGCGATCTGCAGAAGAACCCTGGCGCGTGGAAACGTCCACCCGCTCGAACAGGCCCAGCCCCTCAAGCCGTTTCTTCGATTTCTGGACAAAGACCTGGTTGAAGGCGTCGCCCTCGGAAATATCGAACTCGCGGCGGATGACATAGTCCCGTGTCATGTCATTGCCGACAATGATGATACGTTCGATATAGGTCCGCGCACCCTGATCGATCAGATAGGTAACGTCGATCGTGCTGGAATTGAAGTTTCGGTTGCCGCGCGGAACCACGTCGACAAAGGCAAACCCTTGGGCTGCGACCGCCTCGGTCAGCGCGATGATGGAATTCTCTACCTTCTCTGCGCTGTAAGTCTTGCCGGGCTTCGTTTCCAGCAGCGAATACAGCGAGTCGGAATCAACACCCGCGAGCGTCGATTCGATCGCAATGTTTTCAAAGGTATATTTGGTACCTTCATCCACCGTAATGGTGATGTTGTACTCGTTGGTAACCTCGTCCAGCACCGCCGATGCCGACAGAATCTGGAAATCGGCATAGCCGTTGTTGAAATAGAAACGGCGAAGCTTCTCTTCATCGGCAGCAAGCTTGTCCGGATCGTAGATGTCGTCATTGCGCAGCCAGCTCAGCAGATTCGACCGCTTGGTGCTCATCACCTCGCGCAGCCGAGCCTCCCGGAAGGCGTTGTTACCGACAAAGGTGACGGTACGAATCTTGGTCTTGCCACCCTCGTTGACCTTGAAGACGATGTTGACGCGGTTATTGGCAAGCGGCACCACTTCCGACGACAAGACCGCATCGCCGAGGCCGACACGCGAATAAGCTTCCTCGATGATGTCGATATCGGAAGCCACCGTGTCGGGGGAGAAGATACCCCTGGCCCGCGACTGGATCATGCCGGTAAGCTGAGCATCCTTCAGACGCTTGTTGCCCTCGAAGAAAACCTCGTTGATCGTGGCATTCTCGTCCACCTCGACAACCAGTGTCGAACCGGACTGATAGATACTGACATCGGCAAAGAGGCCGGTGGCGAACAGGGCCTTCAGCGAAGCGTCGATATCGGCATTGGAAAACGGCTTGCCCGGCTCAATCGTCAGGAACGACTTTACCGTATCGGAATCCATGCGGGTGTTGCCGTGCACCGAAATCGCACTGACAACCGCTGCCTGCGCAACGCTCGCCGTGGCAAGCGACCCTGCAATGAAGACACCGCCTCCGGTTACCGCAACCGTCACAGCCAGGATGGCCACGCGGACCAAAGACAACAGCCTAGAAAATCCCCTCACAGGAGCCTCTCAGTCATTTTTTACGCGTCCCTGCCCCGTCCGGCAAACAGCCAGTGGCTTGAACCCTCAGCAGCACAAATTCCCCAATGCCGCCAACCGGTCGATATGCCATCTGCCTGCACACTTTGCACACGCAAGGGCAGCCGGACAGAATCCGGCTTAGTTAACAAACCTTTTACAAGGATTTGCGTCCCGTGCAACCATTCTAGACCAAAGATTTCCGTTAATTTGTCAATCTGTTGCCAATTCGCCATGCCAATTCGCAAGCTTGGTTAATGGTTGCTGAAACCACGACGCAAAGACCAGGGCGTCCAGCCTGGCCAGCGCCGTGTTGCAGCGGCAATTTGCAGGGCTTCGCCAGCACTTTCCAATCAACACACGCCACATCGCTGCAATGAAATGTTACCGGCAGCTTGGCAAACCGGCCAGAGAGCCCGCCGCAAGCCTTGCGCGCTGCAATATGGCGCATCAGGCCGGCGTGCCGATCCTGCCCGCTACTGCAGCAGCCTGCTGATATCGTTCCAGGTGGCGAAAACCATCAGCATCAGCACCAGACTGAGTCCTATCCTGAAACCGAATTCCTGTGCCCTCTCGGTCAGCGGCCGGCCTCTCAGCGCTTCGATAGCGTAGAATACGAGATGCCCGCCATCCAGCATCGGGATTGGAAAAAGATTTAAAAGACCGATACTTACGGACAATACCGCGACAAGGTTCATCAGCGCACTGGCACCAACGGTAGCCACTTCCCCGGAAACCTTGGCAATTCGTATCGGTCCGCCGAGCTGGTCTGCCGATTGATGGCCGACGATGATATCCTTCAGATACAGCATCGTGGTCCTGACGATGAACCAGGTCTCCCATACCGCCTGACCAACCGCCTCAACCGGCCCGGAATGGACGACTTTCGACGTTTCCTCGGTCGGCGTGTTGATGATGCCGATCATGCCGATGTCCGACTTGTTGCCGAAGCGGTCGGTGCGCTCTTCAGTGCGCGGCGTCACGGCTAGCGTCTTCTCGATGCCGTCCCGGCTGATGACCACGGTCAGTTCCCTGCCCGGATTGGGAGCAACGATTCGCGGAATGTCGGTAAACGATTCGATTGCTTCGCCGTTGATCGAGATCACCACGTCGCCCTGCTGGAAGCCTGCCTCCTGTGCCGCGCCGCCGGCAACCAGATCGGAAACCACCGGTTCGGAGACAAAACGCCCGATAAGCATGAAACTTGCCGCAAAGATCACGATTGCCAGAATGAAATTGGCAATTGGTCCGGCCGCAACGACCGCTGCCCGCTGGCCCACGGACTTGTGCAGGAAGCTGTATTTGCGCTCCTCTTCGTTCATCGCCTGCGCGCGCTCGAAATCGGGGCTTGAGGCGGCATCCGCATCGCCAAAGAACTTCACGTACCCGCCGAGCGGGATTGCCGAAAGTTTCCAGCGCGTGCCGTGCCGGTCGGTATAGCCGATCAGTTCCGGCCCGAAACCGACGGAAAACGCATCGACCTTCACCTTGTTCCACCGGGCCACGAGAAAATGACCAAGTTCATGAAAGAAAACGACGACGGTCAGGACAATCAGGAACGGCAGGATGTACCCGAAAAAGGAGATCGATGGCGCTGGCAGGGTTTCCATGAAGGTTTCCGAATCCGGGTTGGGCCGTTTGGCGGCTTTCTGGCATTTGAACCTTGCCTTCGCCTGTATTTACCGGACTCGGCGCCGGTTCAGGCAGGTGGTTCTTTTCAGTGTCATGCGATCTAGTGAAGACACTTTCTGGCGTCAACGTGGCAAGCCGAAGAATGTCTCGGCAAATCCGGTCGTCAACGGGTCGGAGCGCAGACCGGCCGGCGCCAGCATGACCGCTATGGTCCAGGCGACGGCGATGGCGAAGATAAAGCCGTCGATCCGGTCGAGCACGCCGCCGTGGCCGGGGATGAGATTGCCGGAATCCTTCAGGTCGAAACGCCGCTTGACCCAGGATTCGAACAGGTCTCCGGCCTGTGCGGCAAGCGCCAGCACCAGCGCAAGCAACAGTGCGGCCCAGCCCGGACTGAGGGAGAATGCGAATGCCAGCGCCGACGACACGATGGCCGCGCCGGCAAGCCCGCCCAAAAAGCCCGACCAGGTCTTGTTGGGTGAAATCGACGGGGCAAGCTTCGGCCCGCCAATCCCCTTGCCGGCGAAATAGGCGAAACTGTCTGCACCCCATACACAGGCAAAAACGAACAGGACGATGAAAAACCCGTCCGCACCGTCGCGCATGTCTGCCAGCGCGATGAAGGGAAAACCGGCATAGATCAGTGCGATACTGCCCCAGAAGGTGCGGCCGATGACGAATTCCCACAATGCGATCAGCACGGCACCGGCAGCCACCAGGAAAATGCCCGTGCTTGGCCGCTCCACCAGATAGCTGGCATAAAGCAGCACGAGCAGTACCGCCACTGCAAAGGCAACGCGCAACGGCAGTTCCGTCTTCACCATGGCACGGAATTCGAGGAATATCAGGGCGGAAAAGACCAGCGACAGCAGCAGAAAGGTTTTACCGCCGATCCAGGTGCACCAGATCGCAAAGCCCGCCAGTATGACGGCGGAGAGGATGCGCAGTGGCAGATCCGAATAGCGCCCCGCGCCCAGGGCCTTGCTGTCGTTGTTCATTCTCCCCCGCTTCACTCGCTTTCGAACCGCCGCAGCCACCGCCCCGATGGTCGCCAGCGTCAGTTGAAATTTGTAACAGGCCGAAGAGCTTCAGCTCTGCAGTGCCTTCTCGTCGCTGCCCTCCCCCAAAAGGCCGCCATACTTGCGCTTGCGGGAGGCATATTCCTCCAGTGCGCCAACCAGATCCTCAGCGTTCATGTCCGGCCACTCCTTGTCAACGAAAACAAGCTCCGCATAGGAGGATTGCCACAGCAGAAAGTTGGACAGCCGCTTTTCACCGGCGGTTCGCAGAACAAGATCGGGATCTGGAATGCCTGCGGTAAACAGCGCCGAGTCGATTGTTGCCTCGTCAATCGATTCCGAATCCAGTTCGCCGTTTTTCACCCTTTCGGCGATGTCGCGCACGGCACGAACGATTTCCTGTCTTGCGCCGTAATTGAAGGCGATGATCAGGGTCTGGGCCGTATTGTCGCGGGTCAGGTTCTCGGCTTCTGCCAGCAGGCTGACGATGTCGTCAGGCACGTTCTGGCGCTCGCCGATCACACGGATGCGCACATTGTTCTGGTGCAGTTCGGCAAGGTCGCGGCGGATGAATATTCTGAGCAGCTTGAAGAGCTCGTTGATTTCATCCTTCGGCCTGGACCAGTTCTCGGTCGAAAACGAGTAAAGCGTCAGATAGGCGATGCCCAGTTCGCGCGCCGCCTTGACGATGGTGCGCACCGTTTCCACACCCTTGTGATGACCGTGATGGCGCGGCAGGCCGCGCCTTCTGGCCCAGCGTCCGTTTCCATCCATGATGATGGCGAGATGACGGGGCGGTGACTGAAAAGCGCTACCGGCTTGCTGGCCTGCCGTTCCCCGCATGATTCCATTCGCCTCGTATCAAATGGCCGGTCCGTGGTCCTTTCAGGGACGGTCAGACCTGCATGATTTCGATTTCTTTCTGGGCAACCGACTCGTCTACCTTGGCGACCATCTCGTCCGTCAGCTTCTGCACCCGCTCTGAAAGCGTATGGGCATCATCCTTGCCGATGGCGCCGTCCTTCTCCGCCTTCTTCACCTCTTCCATGCCGTCGCGGCGGACATGGCGGATCGCCACCTTGGCGTTTTCGGCATACTGATGGGCAATCTTGACCAGTTCGCGGCGCCGTTCCTCGTTGAGCTCGGGCAGAGGAATGCGCAGGTTCTGGCCGTCGACCACCGGATTAAGGCCGAGCCCCGCTTCGCGGATCGCCTTCTCAACCGGCCCGACCATGGACTTGTCCCACACCTGCACGGATACCATGCGCGCCTCCGGCACGTTGACGGTGCCGACCTGGTTGATCGGCATGGACTGGCCATAGGCTTCCACCATCACCGGGTCGAGCAGGCTCGCGGAGGCGCGTCCGGTCCGCAGCCCCGCCAGATCGTGGTTCAGCGAGGAGATCGCGCCTTCCATTCGCTTGGTGAGATCCTTGAAATCGATTGCGTCGTCAGACATTTCCACGCTTCCTTCTACTTGAGCAGTTCGATCGCATGCGCAATGCGCCCGAATGCCGGAACAAACCCGGATGGAAAACCCGTTTCGCCGTTTCCGCCCTACCGTGAAACGGCCCCGAAAGCGGCCATTCCATCAATTCGTGACCGTAGTGCAGCGGCCTTTTCCTTGCAATATGCGCGCCAGCTCTCCGGGCTTTTCCAGCGAAAAGACGATGATGGGAATACCGGCGTTTCTGGCAAGCGCCACGGCCGCCTCATCCATCACCTTCAGGCCGCGCGCCAGCATTTCGTCATGGGAAATCGTATCGAACCGCCTTGCACCCGGATCGGCCTTCGGATCTGCGGAATAGACCCCGTCCACCTGCGTACCCTTCAGCAGCGCATCGGCCTGCATTTCGCTGGCCCTGAGGGCTGCCGCAGTATCGGTGGTGAAGAAGGGATTGCCGGTGCCGCCGGCAAAGACCACCACCCTGCCCGCGTCCAGATGCGCCTCCAGTCCGCGCTGGGTGAAGGTCTCGCAAAAGGCAGGCATGTCAACGGCAGAAAGCACGACGGCATCCATTCCTGCGTCGCTCAGCGCCATCTTCAGCGCCTTGGCGTTCATTACGGTGGCCAGCATGCCCATATGGTCGCCGGTCACCCGGTCGGCTCCCCCTGCCGCCAGTGCAACGCCGCGGAAGATATTGCCGCCGCCCACGACCAGGGCAACACGGACGCCCAGTCCGACAGCCTGCTTCACGTCACGTGCAATGCGCGCCGTCATCTTCGGATCGATGCCAAAGGACTGGCTGCCCATCAAAGCTTCGCCGGAGACCTTGAACAATACGCGTTGATAACGCGGCTTCGCTTTCGAACCGGATGCGCGCTTTGCAGCCTTTGTCATGAATGTGAATCATCCCGGAATTGATGCTGTCCTGCGATACACGAAGGGCGCTCCGTTGTCACGAAGCGCCCTTGATTATCCTTTGCGAAGTGTGAGCGGGATCAGCTCTTCGCCATCGAAGCGACTTCGGCTGCAAAGTCGTCTTCCTTCTTCTCGATACCCTCGCCCAGCGCCATGCGGACAAAGCCCTTCAGCGCGATGGGGGCACCCGCATCCTTTTCGGCGTTCTTGATCGCCTGTTCGACCCTGGTTTCGCCGTCGATAACGAAGACCTGCGACAGCAATACGCTTTCCTCGTAGAACTTTCGCATGCGGCCTTCGACCATCTTTTCGACGATCTCCGCCGGCTTGCCGGATTCAGAAGCCTGCTCGGTGTAGATGGCGCGTTCGCGCTCGGCTACATCCGCCGGAATCTCGGCCTGGGTGGCGGCGAGCGGATTGGTTGCGGCAACATGCATGGCAACCTGTTTGCCGATCGCTGCAAGCGCACCGGCATCGCCTTCCGACTCAAGCGCTACCAGAACGCCGATCTTGCCCAGGCCCTCGCCGGCGGCATTGTGCATGTAGCTTGCAACCACACCCTTGCCGACAGACAGTTTTGCAGCCCGGCGCAGCGTCATGTTCTCGCCGATCGTCGCAATCGCGTCGGTCAGCGTATCGGCCACGGACTTGTCGCCGCCGCTGATCGTTGCGGCAGCAATCGCATCGATGGAACCGTCGGTATCAAGCGCGGTAGCCGCAGCCCGGCGCACCAGATCCTGGAACTGCTCGTTCTTGGCAACGAAGTCGGTTTCCGAGTTGACCTCGATGAGCACGGCGGACGTGTCACCCTGGGCCATGCCGATCAGGCCTTCGGCGGCAACGCGGCCGGACTTCTTCTCGGCCTTTGCGATGCCCTTCGAGCGCAGCCAGTCCATGGCGGCTTCGATGTCGCCATTGTTTTCGGTCAGCGCGGTCTTGCAGTCCATCATGCCGGCGCCCGACTTTTCACGCAGTTCTTTTACCAGGGAAGCGGTAATGGTCATCTTCTTGTCCTTCCTTGCCATGCAAGCCCGCCCGAATTCGCTGGCATCCGCTCAGGGATGCCATTGTTGAGGGGACTGGCAGGTTTTTGTGACAGCTTTGCTGCCGCGGCATTTGCGGCTTCCGCCGCCATATGGTGATGCAGGGACCCGGCCGCAATGCCGGCCGGGTTTCGAGCCTTCCGCCCGCCTCAGCTGTTCGCGATTTCGGCGGCCTGGCTGCGCCAGTCGGAAATCTGCTCGGCGCTGAACGGCATTGCCTCGTCGATGCGTTTCACATCGTCGTCGGAAAGCGCCGCAATCTGGGCAAAGGTGGTGACGCCCTGCTCGTTGAGCTGGCCCATTGCGACCGGGCCGATGCCCTTGATCTGGGTCAGGTCGTCGCCCTCGCCTTCAGGGGCGGTAAACAGCGGCGCGGCAGCAGCCTCGCCACTGGCAGCCGCTTCAGCAGGTGCTGCTTCTTCGGCGGGGGCGTCTGCAATCGCCTCTTCAACCGGGGCTTCCGCCATGGCGCCGATATCGACACCGGCAGAACCCTGCTGGCGGGCGATGCCGTCAAGGGCCGCCTTCGCGATCAGGTCGCAATAGAGCGAGATGGCGCGCGAGGCATCGTCATTGCCCGGAATCGGATGATCGACGATATCCGGATCGCAGTTCGTGTCGAGAATGGCAACGACGGGAATTTTCAGCCGGCGTGCTTCATCGACGGCGTTCTTTTCCTTGTTGGTATCGATGACGAACATCAGGTCCGGCGTGCCGCCCATGTCCTTGATGCCGCCCAGTGCGCGCTCCAGCTTGTCGTGCTCGCGCGACAGCATGAGGCGCTCTTTCTTGGTCAGATGTTCTGCCTCGGCACCGGCCAGCATCTCTTCGAGCTTGCGCAGGCGCTTGATCGAGTTGGAAATCGTGTTCCAGTTGGTCAGCGTGCCGCCGAGCCAGCGGTGGTTGACGTAATACTGGGCCGATTTCTTGGCCATTTCCGAAATCACATCGGAAGCCTGGCGCTTGGTGCCGACGAACAGTACGCGGCCGCCGCCGGCAACCGTGTCGGACACGATCTTGAGCGCCTGATGCAGCAGCGGAACCGTCTGCGCCAGGTCGATGATGTGCACGTTGTTACGCTTGCCGAAAATGTAACGGTCCATTTTCGGGTTCCAGCGGTGGGTATTGTGGCCGAAGTGGGCGCCAGCTTCCAATAGCTGACGAAGGCTGAACTCAGGCAGCGCCATGATTAGTCTCCTTTACCGGTTGAACCTCCGCAGGCCATGAACCGGTCCCGAAAGGACCAGGTCACCGGTACGCTCATCTGACAATGCCATGCTTGAAAAAGCCGGAGGCTGGGGCCAGTCGCGCAAACCTGCGTGTGGAATGGGCGGGCCTATAGACGATTATGCCGCACTGCGCAAGTGCAAGCAGGCGGCAGTTTTTGTCGGGCCGCCGCCGCAAGGCGTTAAGCCCGCCGCCAGGTCCCCTAGACCATTTCCACCTGCAGCACGCCCTGCACCGACTTGATGGCGTTTGCGTGTTGCGGTGAAAGCTTCAATCGTGCCGGCAACTGCATTTCAACCTCCATCTCGCCATTGCCGTCGATAACCACCAGCGACACCGAGCCGTCGCCGCGCGGCGGTGCCGAACTGCCGGTCAAAAGGCTCCGGATGCTCGCAACCGCCCGGTCGTCGCGCAGGAAGATGCGCAGGTTGCGGCTCTCCCGCATGGCTTCGGCTTCCAGCGACTGGACGCTCTGCACCCGCAGCGAAATGCCTTCTTCGCGAATATCCGCATTGACCAGCAGAATGACCGACTGGCCGGGTTCCAGCAGGTCGCGGTATTTTGACAGTCCCTCGTCGAACAGCAGCGCCTCGTACTGGCCCGAGGGATCCGACAGCATGACGACGCCCATGCGCCGCCCGGTCCGTGTCTTGCGCTCCTGGCGCGCCGTCACCGTTCCGGCAAGCCGGCCGGCGCTGGCGCCCGCCCGCACCGATTCCTCGAACTCCGAATAGAGCTGGATGCGGCTCTTCAGCATCAGCTCGCGGTATTCGTCGAGCGGATGGGCGGAAAGGTAGAACCCCATCGCCTGCAGTTCGCGCTGCAGCTTTTCCGCCTGCATCCATGGCTTGGTGGCCGGAAGGTCGATTGCTTCGCGGTTGCCGGGCAAGGCGCCGAACATGTCGTTCTGGCCGGTCGCCTTGTCCTGGGCGATGCGCTGGGCATGGGCCGTCAGCCGGTCGATGCCGGCCAGCATCTGTTCGCGGCTGACATCGAAGCAGTCTAACGCACCGGCGCAGATCAGGCTCTCGACCGTGCGCTTGTTGACGAGGCGCACATCGATGCGGCTGAACAGGTCGCCAAGCGAGGAAAACAGCCCGTTTTCCTCCCGCTCGCGCACGATGTGCTCCACTGCCGCCTCACCGACGCCCTTGATGGCGGCAAGCGCGTAGTAGATCTTGCCGTCGCGCACCGAGAACTGGGCATTGCAGGTCTGTACCGAGGGCGGCACCACCTCGATGCCGAGATCGCGCGCCTCCTGGCGGAAGACGGCGAGCTTGTCGGTATTGCCCATGTCGAACTGCATCGAGGCGGCAAGGAACTCCACCGGATAATGCGCCTTCATGTAGGCCGTGTGATAGGAGACCAGCGCATAGGCTGCCGCATGCGACTTGTTGAAGCCGTAATCGGCGAACTTGGCCAGCAGGTCGAAAATCTGGTTTGCCTGCGATTTGGTGATGTCGCGTTCGGTGGCGCCCTTCACGAAGACATCGCGCTGCTTGTCCATTTCCGAGCGGATCTTCTTGCCCATGGCGCGCCGCAGCACGTCCGCTTCGCCGAGGCTGTAGCCCGCCAGTTCCTGGGCGATCTGCATCACCTGTTCCTGGTAGACGATGACACCCTGGGTTTCGGCAACCAGATGGTCGATCTTCGGATGGATGGAGGCGATCTGCTCCTCGCCGTTCTTGCGGGCATTGTAGACCGGAATGTTTTCCATCGGTCCCGGACGGTAGAGCGCCACCAGCGCGATGATGTCCTCGAAACGGTCCGGCTTCATGCCGAGCAGCGCCTTGCGCATGCCGGCACTTTCCAGCTGGAAGATGCCGACCGTCTCGCCACGGGTCAGCATGGCGTAGGTTTCCCTGTCGTCGAGCGGTACTTCCAGCAGGTTGATCTTTGCATCGCCGCGCTGGGCGACGAACTCGACCGCCTTTTCAAGCACGGTCAGCGTCTTGAGCCCGAGAAAGTCGAACTTGACCAGGCCCGCCTGCTCGACCCATTTCATGTTGAACTGGGTGACCGGCATGTCGGAGCGCGGATCGCGGTAGAGCGGCACCAGCTCGTCCAGCCTGCGATCGCCGATCACGATGCCGGCGGCATGGGTCGAGGCATGCCGGTACAGGCCTTCAAGCCGCATGGCGATGTCGAACAGCCGTGCGACGATCTCTTCGTCAGCGGCAGCCTCCTGCAGCCGGGGCTCGCTGTCGATTGCCTGGCGCAGCGTTACCGGATTGGCCGGATTGGCAGGCACCAGCTTGGCGATGCGGTCGACCTGGCCATAGGGCATTTGCAGCACGCGGCCGACATCGCGCAGCACGGCGCGGGCCTGCAGCGTTCCGAACGTGATGATCTGGGCGACCTGGTCGCTGCCGTACTTCTCCTGCACATAGCGGATCACCTCTTCGCGCCGCTCCTGGCAGAAGTCGATGTCGAAATCGGGCATCGACACGCGTTCGGGGTTCAAAAAGCGCTCGAACAGCAGCGAGAAGCGCATCGGGTCGATGTCGGTAATCAGCAGCGCCCAGGCAACCAGCGATCCGGCGCCCGATCCCCTGCCCGGCCCGACCGGAATGTCCTTCGACTTGGCCCAGCCGATAAAGTCGGCAACGATAAGGAAGTAGCCCGGAAAGCCCATCTGCTCGATGATCGACAATTCATGCGCGAGCCGCTTGTCATAGTCTTCGCGGCTGAAGCCCGGCGCGGGCTCGAAAATCTCGAACCGCTCCTTGAGCCCTTCCTCGGCCTGACGGCGAAGCAGCTCTGCTTCCGCCTTCACCTGGGCATCTGCCTGGATATCTCCCCGGGCGCCCCCGTCATCGGAACTCGACTGGGCGAAACGCGGCAGGATCGGCTGACGCTTCGGTGCGCGATAGGCACAGCGCAGCGCGATCTCGACGGTATTTTCCAGCGCCTCGGGCAGATCGGCGAACAGCGCAGCCATTTCATCGCCGCTCTTGAAATAATGTTCGGGCGTCAGCCGCATGCGGTCACCGGCTGCCACCACCACGCCTTCGGCAATGCAGCGCAGCGCATCGTGTGCCTCGAAATCCTCCCGAACGGCGAAAAACGGCTGGTTGGTGGCAACCAGCGGCAGTTCGGTTTCGTAGGCGAGTTTGAGAAGATGCGGTTCGCTGCGTTCCTCGCGCGGATCGTCGCGGCTGCCATGGCGTTGCAGTTCGACATAAAGCCGGTCGCCGAAAATTCCGGCAAGATGCTGCAGAAGCGCCCGGGCGGCAGCCGTTTCGCCCCGCTCCAGCAGACGGTTGACCGGACCTTCGCCGGCACCCGTCAGGCAGATGACGCCCTCTGCATGGCGAGACAGGGTTTCCAGCGTGACATGGGGGCCTGTAAGCGCATGGTGTTGGGAAGCGCCGGGCAACGGGGTTACGCCTGCTGCCGGATCGCCGTCCTGCGAAGGCGGGGCATCATCGGCCGGAAGCTCCGAGATGTCGCCAAGAAAGGCGCGGCTCGAAAGCCTGACAAGATTGCCGTAGCCCGCCTCGTTCATTGCCAGCAGAACGAGCGACGGCATCGGCTCCGCCAAATTGCCCCGCGACCGCTCGGCCTCCGGGTACAGCGTGCCGAAATCGATCGCGAGCTTGATCCCCATGATCGGCTGCAATCCCTTGCCGGCTGCGGCTTCGGAAAATTCCAGCGCGCCAAAAAGATTGTTGCGGTCGGTCACCGCAAGCGCCGGCTGGCCGTCGGCAACGGCAAGCTCGACCAGCTTCTTCAGCGGCAGTGCGCCCTCGAGCAGCGAATAGGCGGAATGGGTATGCAGGTGAATGAATTTCGGCGCAGATCGCGCGGCTTCAGCGCCTTTGGCGGTGCCTTGAACCTCGCGCCGGGAGCCCACGGGCCGGCCGGAATGCCCAGGATCAGCACCCTGCTGGCCCGCACCGGCTGTTTCAGCAGCCAGTTGATCGTGAATTTCCTGCCTTCTGGACACCCGAATCTGCTCCCTTTCCGGGAGCAACTCTGGCCACGATCCGGCGCACGCGCAAGGTGCCCGACTTATCACGGGGAACTTTCCGCCCCGCCATGACCGCTATCCACAGATGCGCATGCTCACGGCCGCCGGATACCCGCCAAACCGGCAGGAAGGCGTCCTGCGGCCGGATGCCGTATCAGGCCACTGCCTGGAGAATGTCGGCCCAGGTGAACATTGCCACCAGAAACAGGGAAATGGTTGCAAACGAGGCAACATCACGAAGCGAAATGTACATTCTACCCTCCTATTTCGCGTTATGTACAATTTATGTTCCTTATATGTTCTTATTTTGATTAAGTCAAGCGGGCAATTTTGAGCGGCTGCGGGAACCGCGTTTTTACCAGCCGCATTCAGGATTTGGGCAGAAAGGCGGCAGGGCCGCATGGCACCCGCCTGCCGCTTGCAGGCCGGCTGTGGCAATGTTCCCTGCCTGGGGCAATTCAGGTTTTGGCGGAACCGGCAAAACCTGAAGGCGGAAACAAGGCCATTGGATGAAATCGTTGTCCCGCTTCTGACGAAGCATGAAGCGATCTAGAGCTTGCAGTCGACGACGCGCGCATCTTCCAGCGTGACGATGCGGTCCATGCGGCGGGCGAGATCGTGATTGTGGGTGGCGATCAGCGCCGAAAGCCCGGTGCTGCGCACCAGCCTGTCGAGCACGGTAAAAACGCGCTCCGAGGTTGCCGGGTCGAGATTGCCGGTCGGTTCGTCCGCCAGCAGCAGTTTCGGCCCGTTGGCGACTGCACGCGCGATCGCCACGCGCTGCTGCTCGCCGCCCGAAAGTTCGGAAGGCCGGTGGGTGGCGCGTTCCTCGATCCCCATGAAGGCAAGCAGTTCATGCGCCCGCCTTTCCGCCGCCCCCTGCGCCACGCCCCGCAGCATCTGGGGGATGATCAGGTTTTCCGCCGCCGAGAACTCCGGCAGCAGGTGGTGGAACTGGTAGATGAAGCCGATATCGTTGCGCCGCAGCGCTGTGCGCTGGTCATCGGCCAGTTTCACCGTCGCCTTGCCGTTGATGTAGATTTCGCCGGAACCTGGCCGCTCCAGCAGGCCGGCAAGATGCAGCAGCGTGGATTTTCCGGCCCCCGACGGCGCCACCAGCGAAACGATTTCGCCGGCGCCGATGGAAAAGGAGGCGTCTTCCAGCACCCGCACCTGCTTGCCATGCGCCTCGTTGTAGATGCGCGTGACCTTGTCGAGCCGTAATACCGCTTCCATCCGGCCCCCTATTCGTAGCGCAGGGCTTCGACCGGATCGAGCCGGGCGGCCCGCCAGGCGGGAAACAGCGTCGCCAGAAACGACAGCGTCAGCGCCATGAGAATGACCATGGTCGTCTCCCCTGCATCCATCTTGGCTGGCAACTGGCTGAGGAAATAAAGTTCCGGATTGAACAGCGTCGTTCCCGAAAGCCAGGAAAAGAACTGCCGGATCGACTCCACGTTGAGGCAGACGACAATGCCGAGAATGACGCCGGCAATCGTGCCGAAGACGCCGATTGCAGCCCCCGTCAGGAAGAAGACCCGCATGATGGCGCCGCGCGTTGCGCCCATGGTGCGCAGGATGGCGATGTCATGTCCCTTGTCCTTGACCAGCATGAACAGGCCGGAAATGATGTTGAGCGCGGCCACCAGCACGATCAGCGTCAGAATGAAGAACATCACGTTGCGCTCCACCTGCAGGGCGGAAAAGAAGGTCGCGTTGCGCTGCGTCCAGTCGGTCAGGAAAAGCGGCCGGTCGGCCGCCACTTCCACCGCCGTGCGCATCGCCTGGATGTCGTCGGGATTGTCGATGAACAGTTCGATGACGGAAACCGTGCCTTCCGAATTGAAATAGAGCTGTGCCTCCGGCAGCGGCATGAACACGAAGGTCGAGTCGTATTCGCTCATGCCGACCTCGAAAATCGCACTGACCGGATAGGCCTTGACCCGCGGCGTGGTGCCGAACGGGGTGACGTCGCCTTCCGGCGAGATCAGCGTCAGCAGGTCGCCCACCGCCAGTCCGAGCTGGTTCGCCATGCGGATGCCGATGGCAATCCCCTCACCGGAATCGAACCCGTCGAGCGATCCGGCCTTGATCGTTCCGGCGACCGATTCGATGCGCTTGAGATCGGCCTCGCGCACGCCGCGAACCAGCGCGCCCGAACCGCCCGGTCCGCTGGACACCAGCGCCTGCCCCTCGACCAGCGGCACGGCAAGCTTCACGCCTTCGACACCGTTGATCCGGTCTGCAACCGCCGCATAGTCGGTCAGTTCGCCATCGACGGGCGAGACGATCAGATGGCCGTTGAGCCCCAGAATTCGGTCGAGCAGTTCCGCCCGGAAGCCGTTCATCACCGCCATGACGATGATCAGCGTCGCAACGCCCAGCATGATGCCGACGAAGGAAAAGCCGGAAATGACCGAGATGAAGGTTTCCCGCCGCTTGGAGCGCAGATAGCGCCCGGCAAGCATCCACTCGAAAGCGGAGAATGCCCCGGTCTTTCCCGGCGCTTCGATCCGCTTTCCCAGCGATGCCTGCGTGTCCGCCGTCATGCCGCGCAAAACCGGTTGATCGCTTCCTCGACACTGACAGTCTCGCGATTGCCATCGGCCCGGCTCTTGATCTCGACCTTGCCTTCGGCGGCTGAACGCGGTCCCGCGATTACCTGAAAGGGAACCCCGATCAGGTCGAAAGTGGCGAACTTGGCACCTGCGCGGTTGTCGGTGTCGTCGTAGAGCACGTCCTTGCCGCTGGCTGGAAGCGCCTTGTAGAGCTTCTCGCAAATCTCGTCGCAGGCTGCATCGCCCGGCTTCATGTTGATCAGCCCGACATGAAACGGCGCAACCTGTTCCGGCCACTTGATGCCGTCTTCATCATGGAAGGCCTCGATGATCGCGGCCACCAGCCGGCTCGGCCCGATGCCGTAGGAGCCCATGTGAACGGTATGCTCCTTGCCATCCGGCCCCTGTACGCGCGCATTCATCGGCTCTGAATACTTGGTGCCGAAATAGAAGATATGACCGACCTCGATGCCACGGGCCGAAAGCCTGTCCGACTCAGGCAGGGCGCCATAGGCTTTCTCGTCATGCATTTCGTCGGTCGCCGCATAGGGCGTGGTGAAGTCCTTGACGATCTGCGCCATTGCCGCATCGTTCCAGTAGTCGACGCCCGCATCGGGCGCGTTCATGGCTAGATAGGCCTTGTCGCAGAACACCTGGCTTTCGCCGGTATCTGCCAGAATAATGAATTCGTGTGAAAGGTCGCCGCCGATCGGCCCGGAATCGGCCCGCATCGGAATGGCTTTCAGCCCCAGGCGCTCGAAAGTGCGCAGGTAGGAAACGAACATGCGGTTATAGGCAGCCCTGGCGCCTTCCTGGTCGATGTCGAAGGAATAGGCATCCTTCATCAGGAATTCGCGCGAGCGCATGACGCCGAACCGCGGCCGAACCTCGTCGCGGAACTTCCACTGGATGTGGTAGAGATTGAGCGGCAGGTCCTTGTACGACTTCACATAGGCCCGGAAGATCTCCGTCACCATTTCCTCATTGGTCGGCCCGAACAGCATGTCCCGCTCATGGCGGTCCTCGATGCGCAGCATTTCCTTGCCGTAATCGTCGTAGCGGCCGCTCTCGCGCCACAGGTCGGCCGACTGGATGGTCGGCATCAGGATCTCATTGGCCCCTGCCCGCTTCTGCTCCTCGTGGATGATGGCGCATACCTTGTCGAGCACGATCTTGCCGAGCGGCAGCCACGAATAGATGCCTGCCGATTGCTGGCGGATCATGCCGGCACGCAGCATCAGCCGGTGGGAAACGATTTCCGCTTCCTTCGGGGTTTCCTTCAACAGCGGCAAAAAGAACTTGGAAAGACGCATCGGGGTTCCAGCGGGAATCAGCTTTGATCGGAGTTGCGCCTATAAACCTGCAAAAACCGGCGCTTACAAGTGTTTCCGCTGGTACAATTCAGGCTTTGGCGGTATCGCCAATGCCTGAATGCGTAACCCGGGTCGGCGGATTTGACCTTTGTCCCGTTTCTGGCGAAACGCAAACATCCACTACGGCCGAACTAAGCGGCTGAACTAAGGCAAGCTCGACTTTCCGCCTTGTTCACAACCCCGGCAGGGTTTTTGCACCTGCCGCCAAAACTCCCCTTGATTGACCCTACGTAATATGCTTGTGGTGCCGCAACGTCATGCAGCTGCAGCGTCGTGCAGCTGTGATCAAAGGCACATACCTAGGCAGCCGGGTGCGGCTAAGACAGCGCTGCGGGGAAGAACCCAGGAGCAAATCCGATGAAACGCAGTTACAGCAGCCTGTTTGTCGAAATCGGCAAATACGCCTTTATCACCGGCGCGGTGGTTACCGCACTGGTAACGAGCGCCGCCATGGCCTCTTCACAGGGCTTCAAGGCGCCCGTGGCGGGTCCGCTGAAGGCCGTCTCGGCGCAGCTGGCGATCAAGTCGCCGAAAGTCAATGTCTGCCCGGCAACCGCCACCATGGCCGGCTGGATCCAGACCAACAAGCCCGGTCCTGTTTCCTACATGATCGCCAGGAAAGGCGGCACGGTCTCCGGCCCGTTCACCCTGCAGGCAGTCGAAGCCGTCAACGGCGGCATGGCGAGCTTCACCAAGAGTTTCGAGGTGCACAACGCCATCAATGCCGAATACCGCATTCTGGTTTCCGGCACCGACGGCAAGGTAATGAGCAACTGGGTGCCGCTGACGGCGTCCTGCAAGATCAAGCTCGGCGGCTGACCCCCGGTCTGCCCGGCTGACATGATACCGGAACTGCCCGCATCACCGCTGTGAAGGCGGGCCGGGCAGAAATCCGGAAACTTCCGCAAGCCCGATGCCCAGTACCTGTGTTGCATAGTACCAGGCGAAGAACAGCGTGCCCGAAATCAGCGTATTGAGGCCGAGAATGCGCCACAGGCGCAGTGTCGCCGGCGCGCTGGGCTCGGTTCCCGGCACCACTTCCCCTGCCTCCTCCTGGGTCTTGAGCCCGATCGAGAGCACGGCGAACAGGCAAAGCCACCAGAACAGCACGTAATAGGCAAACAGCGTAAGCACGGCCATTAGATCTGTTCCAGTTCGACCAGTGTGCCGCAGAAGTCCTTGGGATGGAGAAACAGCACCGGCTTGCCATGGGCGCCGGTCTTCGGTTCTCCGTCCCCCAGAACCCTGGCCCCGTCGGCTTTCAGCCGGTCGCGCGCAGCGATGATTTCCTCGACCTCGTAGCAGACATGATGAATGCCGCCCGAGGGATTGCGTTCCAGAAACGGCGCAACCGGCGAATTTTCCCCCAGCACTTCGAGCAGTTCGATCTTGGTGTTGGGCAGTTCCACGAATACCACGGTTACACCGTGCTCGGGCAGTGCCTGGGGCGCGCTGACGCTGGCTCCCAGCGTGTCCCGGTAGATGGCGGTGCCCGCCGCCAGGTCGGGAACCACAATTGCCACGTGATTGAGCCTGCCGATCATCGCAATACCCCGATATTTCTAGATCTTCGCCACGAATACGGTTACCACCGGCTTCTTGCCCCAGTGATAGCGCGCCGTGGCGCGAATTGCCTTGTAGACGGCGTCTTCCACCACCTGCGGGTCCTTGCGCCGCTTCGGCGGAATGCTCTCCGCTGCCCCGTTGGCGGCGTCATAAAGCACGTCCTCGAAGGGATCGCCGTCGGCGGTGACATCGGGAAGCCCGTGGACGGAAATGTCGATTTCATCGGCAAGCCGCCCGTCGCGGTCGATCACCACCGAACAGGCAACCAGCCCGGTATAGCCGAGCTTGCGGCGCTCATCGACGCCGATCTCCTCCTCGCCGCCGATCAGATTGCCATCCTTGTAGATGCGTCCGAAGGTCACCGTGCCGGTAATTTCCGCCGGTCCCGGCGCCAGCCGCAGCACGTCGCCGTTTCTGACCGGCGCGACTTCCGGCACGCCGATTTCGGCAGCCAGATTGGCATGTGCGTTGAGATGCAGCGCCTCGCCATGCACCGGCACGGCAATTTGCGGCTTCACCCAGTCATACATCTGCCTGAGTTCGTTGCGGCGTGGATGGCCGGAAACGTGCACGAGTTCATCGCCGTCATTGATGATCTCGATACCCCGGTCGGCCAGCATGTTCTGGACGTCGAGAATGGCCTTCAGATTGCCGGGAATGACGCGCGAGGAATAGATCACTGTGTCACCCGCCGACAGATGCACGCGAGGATGGTCGTCGCGCGCCAGCTTGCCCATGGCCGCCCGGTCCTCGCCCTGGCTGCCGGTACAGATGATGACCAGCTTGTTGCGGTCGACCAGCGAGAATTCGTCCTCGTCGAGAAAGGGCTGCAACCCGTCGAGATAGCCCAGATCGTCGGCCACCTCGCATACCCGCTTGATCGAGCGGCCCATCAGCATCACCCGCCGCCCGGCGCTCTCGGCAGCCCTTGCAATGGAGCGGATGCGCCCGACATTGGACGAAAAGGTGGTAATCGCCACCCGGCCCCTCGCCTTTTCGATGAGCTTGGCAATCGAATCGGAAACTTCGGTTTCCGTCGGCGACATGCCTTCACGCATCGCATTGGTGGAATCGCAGATGATCGCCAGAACGCCTTCTTCGCCGAGCCTGCGAAAGCTTGCAGCATCGGTATCGGCGCCAAGCGTCGGATCGGCGTCGATCTTCCAGTCGCCGGTGTGAATGACCCGGCCGAGCGGGCATTTCAGCGCCAGCGAGACCGGCTCCGGAATGGAATGGGTGACATGTACCGCCTCGATGTCGAACGGGCCTGCGGTAAAGCGGTCACCCGCCTTGTAGACCTGGACGGGGATTTCCTCGTTGATGCGGTCCGACTGCAGCTTGGCTTCCAGCATGCCGGCGGTAAACGGCGTTGCCCAGATCGGCTTCCTCAGCAGTGGCCACAGCGCGATCAAGGCGCCGTAATGGTCCTCATGGGCATGGGTGATGACGATTGCCTTCAGCGCATCGCCCAGTTCCTGTGCGAAGGTGATGTCCGGCAGCACCAGATCGACACCCGGTAGATTGGGTCCCGGAAAGGTGACCCCGCAATCGACCATGATCCATTCGCGGCTGTCCTTCGGACCGTAACCGTAGAGCGCGAGATTCATCCCGATCTCGCCAACCCCGCCAAGCGGGACGAATACAAGTTCTGCGTTTTCCATGTCGTCCTTATGCAATGCGGCTTGCCCTCATGCAAAGAATATATCGGCAACGGATATCCGTTCGCGCCTGCCGCCCGCGCCAGCGAGAATGAGCAGCCCGTTCTCGTCGATCCCCTCGAACCGCCCGGCAAGCACCTTTTCGCCACCCGAGGCAGGCATGCGGATCTCGATCATCTCGCCGATGCCCTGGGCTGCAGCCAGCCAGTCTGCGCGCACCGCTGCAATACCCTCACCGCCCTTCCACTGGGCCAGACGGGCCGCCATGGCACGCGCCAGATGCTGCAGCAGTTCGTCAAGCGAAACCGCCATCCGCTCATCGCGAAGCGAGGTGGCCGGATACAGCGTTTCAGCCGGATGGTGGGCTACGTTGATGCCGATGCCGATGATGACATGGCGGCGGCCGTCAAGCACATGGCTTTCGAGCAGCACGCCGGCGATCTTGCCGCCATTGACCAGCACGTCGTTCGGCCATTTCAGCGTCACCCGTGCAAGCCCGCCACCGCTGAGCGCCAGCAGGCAGTCGCGGATGGCAAGGCTGGCAACAAAGGTCAGTGTATGCAGGCCTGCCGTTGCGCCGGGTTCGGTCAGCAGCAGCGAAGCGTAGAGATTGCCTTCGTCCGAGACCCAGCCCCGCCCGCGGCTGCCCTTGCCGGCCGACTGGCGGCTGGCCGTGACCCACAGGCCGCCGGGCTCTCCCTGGCGGGCCCGTTCAAGGCATTCGAGATTGGTCGATTGCACCGTATCCAGCGCCAGATGACGGAAGCCTTCCGGCAACGGGATGCTGGAAATACCGTTCACGCGAGGGGTTCGCCCTAGAAGAAGCTGGCGGCGGCAGCCGTGGTGGCGTCGAATACCGGTCCGGCAAAGACATAGAACAGCGCCACGAAGGCGAAGCTTGCCGCCAGCACAAGTTTCAGTTCGCTCGCCAGCGGCACGAATTTCTCCGCAACCGCACCTTCGGCCTCGTCGAACCACATCACCTTGATGATGCGGATGTAGTAATAGGCGCCGACGACACTCGACAGAACGCCGATTACGGCGAGCGCCACCAGATTGGCCTCGATTGCCGCAACGAAGACGAAATACTTGGCGAAGAAGCCGGCAAGCGGCGGAATGCCGGCAAGCGAGAACATCAGCACGGTAAGCACGCTGGCAAGCACCGGATGGCGCGTGGCAAGTCCCGTCAGATCGGCGATTTCCTCCACCATGCCGTCCTTGCGGCGCATGCCGATGATGATGGCAAAGGTGCCGAGCGTCATCACCATGTAGATCAGCATGTAGAGGATGACGCCGTTGACGCCGGCCTGGGTTCCCGCCGCAAGACCGACCAGTGCATAGCCCATGTGACCGATGGAGGAATAGGCCATCAGCCGCTTGATGTTGGTCTGGCCGATGGCGGCAAAGGCGCCCAGCACCATGGAGGCGATGGAGACGAAGGAGATGATCTGCTGCCAGTCATGGGCAACCGGCTCGAAGGCCTGCATGGTGACGCGGACCATCAGCGCCATGGCGGCAACCTTGGGGGCGGCGGCGAAGAAAGCCGTGATCGGGGTTGGCGCGCCCTCATAGACATCCGGTGTCCACATGTGGAACGGCACGGCGGAAATCTTGAAGGCGATGCCGGCCAGGATGAAGACCAGGCCGAAGATCAGGCCGAGCGAGCGGTCTGCGGCCGAAATCGCCTCGGCGATGCCGGCAAAGGTCGTCTGGCCGGTATAGCCGTAGACCAGCGTGATGCCGTAGAGCAGCATGCCGGAGGAAAGCGCGCCCAGAACGAAGTATTTGAGCCCCGCTTCCGATGCCTTGGCCGATTCCCGGTTGAGCGCGGCGCAGACATAGAGCGCCAGCGATTGAAGTTCGAGGCCGAGATAGAGTGTCAGCATGGAGTTGGCGGAAATCATCAGCAGCATGCCGGTCGTCGCCAGCACGACGAGGATGGGATATTCGAACTTCTCGAATTTCTCCCGCCGCATGAAGTTGACCGACATGGCGATGGTCACCGCCGAACCCACAAGCGCCAGCATCTTCATGAACTTGGCGAAGGGGTCGAGGATGAAGGCGCCGTGCAGCGCCGTGACATCGTCAGGTGCCCGCCACAGCGATACGCCTGCAACCACGATCAGGGCGACGGCAAGGCCGGTTACCAGCGTGGTCGCGTTGCGGCGGCCGAAGACGCCGATCATCAGCAGAACCATGGCGCCGATCCCGAGCCACAGTTCCGGCCCGATCACGTAAAGGCTTGGCAGATCCAGTGCAGTCAACATCGTTTCAAACTCCGCTTGCCGTCATGCGCTCTACTGGGCGCTCGCGGCAACCTGCCCGGCGGCCTCGATGGCAGCCTGATAGTTGTTGATCAGTGCCTGTACCGAAGCCTCGGTCACATCGAAGACCGGCATGGGATAGACACCAAAGAAAATGACCAGCGCGATCAGCGGGAACAGGATGACCTTTTCCCGCGGCGTCAGGTCCATGAGTTGCTTCAGGCTCTCTTTTTCCAGTACGCCGAAGATCACCCGGCGGTAGAGCCACAAGGCATAGGCCGCCGACAGGATGACGCCGGTCGCCGCAAAGAAGGCAAGCCAGGTATTAGCCTGGAAGGCACCCAGCAGTACCAGGAACTCGCCGACGAAGCCCGACGTTCCGGGAAGCCCCACATTGGCCATGGTGAAGATCATGAAGGCGACAGCGTATTTCGGCATGCGGTGGACCAGCCCGCCATAGGCGGCGATCTCGCGCGTATGCATGCGGTCGTAGATCACGCCGACGCACAGGAACAGCGCGCCCGAGACGAGGCCGTGGGACAGCATCTGGTAGATGCCGCCCTGAATGCCGTAGATGTTGGCGGTAAAGATGCCGAGCGTCACATAGCCCATGTGGGCGACGGAGGAATAGGCGATCAGCTTCTTGATGTCCTCCTGCATCAGCGCCACCAGCGAGGTGTAGATGATCGCGACGATCGACAGGGTGTAGATGATCGGCGCAAGCTCCATGCTGGCGATCGGGAACATCGGCAGCGAAAAGCGCAGGAAGCCGTAACCGCCCATTTTCAGCAGGATCGCCGCCAGCACGACGGAACCTGCCGTCGGCGCCTCGACGTGGGCGTCGGGCAGCCAGGTATGGACCGGCCACATCGGCATCTTGACCGCAAACGAGGCAAAGAAGGCAAGCCACAGCCAGGTCTGCATGCCTGCCGGGAAGGCATGGGTCAGCAGTGCCGGAATGTCCGTCGTGCCTGCATTCCAGTACATCGCCATCATCGCCAGCAGCATCAGGACGGAGCCCAGCAGCGTATAGAGGAAGAACTTGAAGCTCGCATAGACGCGGCGCTTGCCGCCCCACACGCCGATGATCAGATACATCGGGATCAGGCCGGCCTCGAAGAAGATGTAGAACAGCACCAGATCAAGCGCGCAGAAGACGCCGATCATGAAGGTTTCGAGCACCAGGAAGGCGATCATGTATTCCTTCACCCGGTGCTGGACGCTTTCCCAGCTTGCAAGGATGCAGAACGGCATCAGGAAGGTCGTCAGGATGACGAACAGCATGGAAATGCCGTCGACGCCCATGTGGTAATTCATGAAGCCGCCGATCCACTCGACCTTTTCCACCATCTGGAAACCGGCCGAGGAATTGTCGAAGCCGTACCAGATCAACAGCGAGATCAGAAAGGTGAAGACCGTGGTGAAGAAGGCCGTATTGCGGATATTGCGGCGCGCGATGTCGCTGTCGGCCGGGATGATCGCGATGATCAGCGCGCCCACCAGCGGCAGGAAGGTTACGATTGAAAGGATATTCCAGTCGGTCATGATCAGCCAGCGCCCCCGAACATCGCCCAGGTGATGAGCGCCGCAACGCCGATCAGCATCGCGAAGGCATAATGATAGAGATAACCGCTCTGCAGTTTGACAACGCGGTTGGTGACGTCGTTGACCCGCGCGGCCACCCCGTCAGGCCCGAAGCCGTCGATGAACCAGCCATCGCCCTTCTTCCACAGGAAGCGGCCGAGCCGTTTCGCCGGGCGCACAAAGAGGAAATCGTAGATTTCGTCGAAGTACCACTTGTTGAGCAGGAAGGCGTAGAGGCCGGGATGCTGGCGGGCCAGTTCCTTCGGCATGCCGGGATTGCGGATGTACATCCACCAGGCACCGAGGAAGCCGAGCGCCATGGCAGCAAAGGGCGACCACTTCACCCAAAGCGGCACGTGATGGAACTCTTCCAGAATGTGGTTGTGCGGTCCGGCAAACAGCGCATCGCGCCAGAAGCCGTTATACCAGGTTTCATGGTGCCCGCCGGCCTCGTGACCGAGGAACACGTCATGGAAGATCACACCGGCAAACAGCGCGCCGGCTGCCAGGATGTATAGCGGGATCAGCATGACATTGGGCGATTCATGCACATGGCTCATCACGTCTGCGGAAGCCCGGGGCTTGCCGTAGAAGGTCATGAAGATCAGCCGCCAGGAATAGAAGCTGGTAAACAGTGCCGCGATCACCAGCAGGCCGAAGGCAAAACCGGCAGCCGCATTCTCGCCGACGAAGGCGCTTTCGATGATCGCATCCTTGGAGAAGAATCCGGCCGTGCCCAGGATCGTGCCCGGAATGCCGAGGCCGTCAGCGCTATCGTGCCGACGATCATCATCCAGAAGGTCATCGGGATATGGCTGCGCAGGCCGCCCATGCGGCGCATGTCCTGCTCGTCGGAAACCGCATGGATCACCGAACCGGCCCCAAGGAACAGCAGCGCCTTGAAGAAGGCATGGGTGAAGAGGTGGAAAATGGCCGCGCCATAGGCGCCAACACCGAGCGCCACGAACATGTAGCCGAGCTGTGAGCAGGTCGAATAGGCGATGACGCGCTTGATGTCGTTCTGCACCAGGCCGACAGTCGCTGCGAAGAACAGGCGGTGATCGCGCCGAACACGGTAACGATGGTCAGCGCCGTGTGCGAGAGTTCGAAGATCGGCGACATGCGGGCGACCAGGAAGACGCCTGCCGTCACCATGGTGGCGGCATGAATGAGGGCGGAGACTGGCGTCGGACCCTCCATCGCGTCCGGCAGCCAGGTATGCAGCAGGAACTGCGCCGACTTGCCCATTGCGCCCATGAACAGCAGCACGCAGATCACCGTCAGAAAGCCCTGACTGGTCAGCGTGTAGTTGAGGAAGTGGTAGGCCCCCTCACCGCCGGTTTCCTCCAGATTGAGCGCCGCCGCATTGGCGAAGATCGTCGAAAACTCGATCGAGCCGAAATAGAGAAATACGCCGAAAATACCGAGCGCAAAGCCGAAATCGCCGACCCGGTTGACGACGAAGGCCTTGATCGCCGCCGCATTGGCAGAAGGCTTGTGATACCAGAAACCGATCAGCAGGTAGGAGGCAAGACGACGCCCTCCCAGCCGAAGAACATCTGCAGCAGGTTGTCGGAGGTCACCAGCATCAGCATGGCGAAGGTGAAAAGCGAAAGATAGGCGAAGAAGCGCGGCCGGTGCGGATCGTGGTGCATGTAGCCGATCGAATACATATGCACCAGGGCCGATACCGTGTTGACCACCACCAGCATCACCACGGTGAGCGTGTCGATCCTGAGAGTCCAGTTGGCCGAGAACGAGCCGGTATTGACCCAGCGCAGCACCTCGACGATCTGCGTTTCGCCGCCGCCGATACCGACCGTGAAGGCGATCCACGACAGCACCGCCGAGATCATCAGGAAGCCGGTGGTGACATACTCGCAGCCCTTGACCCCGAGAGTCCTGGGAAACAGCCCTGCCAGCAGAAAGCCGAGAAGCGGCAGAAAGACGATTGTCTGATACATGTCGCGCTCCTCAACCCTTCATCATGTTGACGTCTTCAACCGCAATCGAGCCGCGGTTGCGGAAGAAGATCATCAGGATGGCAAGTCCGATGGCAGCCTCGGCGGCAGCCACCGTCAGCACGAACAGGGCGAAGACCTGCCCCATCAGGTCGCCCAGATGTTGCGAGAACGCCACGAAGTTGAGGTTGACCGACAGCAGGATCAACTCGATCGACATCAGGATGATGACGTTCTTCCGGTTGAGGAAGATGCCCAGCATGCCGATCGTGAATAGGATCGCGCTGACCGCCAGAAAGTGGGAAATTCCGATTTCCATGCCCGATATTCAGCCCCGCGTTGTCGTGCCCATTGTGTTCTCGTGCCCCTGTTGGCCGATTTGCCCCGTGTTCCGGCTAGATGCCCTTGCCGGATTCGACCTTCTTGATTTCGATTGCCGTTTCCTTGCTGCGGGCGACCTGTTCCGAAACGTTCTGGCGCCGCACATTGGGCCGGTGGTGCAACGTCAGCACGATGGCGCCGATCATGGCGACCAGCAGGATCAACCGCCACCTGGAAGAAGAAGAAGTATTTCGTGTAGAGAATGTTGCCGAGCGCCTGGATGTTGGAGGTCACCGACATGTCGGGCGCAGGTTCGCCAAGCGTCCCAGTGACGGTACCGGGTGCCCACCACCCAACTACCCGACCACCATCAGCAGTTCGACCAGCACGATGGCGCCGACCAGCCCGCCGACCGGCAGATATTGCAGGAATCCCTCGCGCAGTTCGACGAAATCGACATCGAGCATCATGACGACGAACAGGAACAGCACCGCCACCGCGCCGACATAGACGACGATCAGCAACAGCGCCAGGAACTCCGCGCCCGTCAGCATGAACAGGCCGGCGGAATTGACGAAGGCCAGAATCAGGAACAGCACCGCATGCACCGGATTGCGCGCGGAAATCACCATGAATGCCGAGGCAACGGTGATAATGGCGAAGAGGTAGAAAAAGATCGCCGTCATGGTTTTCGTTCCGTGTTTCCTTGCAGTAATGGGCGGAGGCTGACCGCCAGTTCTCGTCAGCGGTAAGGCGCATCCAGCTTGATGTTGCGGGCCAGTTCCCGCTCCCAGCGGGCGCCGTTTTCAAGCAGTCTGTCCTTGTCGTAGTAGAGTTCCTCGCGCGTTTCCGTCGCGAATTCGAAATTCGGTCCCTCGACGATGGCGTCGACCGGACAGGCTTCCTGGCAGAAGCCGCAATAGATGCATTTCACCATGTCGATGTCGTAGCGCACCGTGCGGCGCGTTCCGTCATTGCGGCGCGGTCCCGCCTCGATGGTGATCGCCTGTGCCGGGCAGATCGCCTCGCACAGCTTGCAGGCAATGCAGCGCTCTTCCCCGTTGGGATAGCGCCGCAGCGCATGCTCGCCGCGAAAACGCGGTGAAACAGGCCCTTTCTCGAAGGGATAGTTGATCGTCGACTTCTTGCCGAAGAGGTAGCGCATCCCCATGGCGAGTGCCGAGACGAATTCGAGCAGCAGCAGCGATTTGGCAGCCTGTGCGATCATCATGCCCAACCCATATATTGCAGTACGCCGGCAACAATCGCCACCATGGCGAGTGACAGCGGCAGAAAGATCTTCCAGCCCAGCCGCATCAGCTGGTCGTAGCGGTAGCGCGGCACCACGGTGCGCACCATCGCCATCATGAAGAAGACGAAGAAGGCTTTCAGCGTGAACCAGACGATGCCCGGCACCCAGTTGAGCAGCACATCGACCGGCAGCCAGCCACCAGGAACAGGATGGTGACGAGGCAGCTCATCAGGATGATGGCGACGAATTCGCCGAGGAAAAACAGCAGGAACAGGGTCGAGGAATATTCGACCATGTGGCCTGCGACCAGTTCCGATTCGGCTTCCGGCAGGTCGAACGGCGGCCGGTTTGTCTCGGCGATTGCCGAAATGAAGAACATGACGAAGGCCGGAAACAGCGGCAGCCAGTACCAGTCGAGGAAGGAGGCAGGCAGGCCGAGCATGGTGCCCAATCCATCTTTACTGGCTGTTGACGATGCCGGTCAGGTTCAGCGTTCCCGCGCACAGCAGCACGGTGATGATGATGAAGCCCATGGAGACTTCATAGGAAACCATCTGTGCTGCAGACCGCAGCGAGGCGAGGAAGGCGTATTTCGAGTTCGACGCCCAGCCGCCCATGATGATGCCGTAGACCTCCAGCGAGGAGACGGCGAAGATGAACAGGATGCCGAGATTGACATCGGCAACCACCCAGCCTTCGGCAACCGGCAGCACGGCAAAGGCCGTCATGGCCAGCACGGCCGAGATGATCGGCGCGATGACGAAGACCGATTTCGACGCCGTTGCCGGAATGATCGGCTCCTTGAGCACGAATTTCAGCAGGTCGGCGAAGGATTGCAGCAGCCCCCAGGGGCCGACGACGTTGGGGCCGCGGCGCATCTGAACGGCAGCGAAGATCTTGCGGTCGGCATAGAGGATATAGGCCGTGATCAGCAGCAGGCAGACCAGCATCAGCACGCTCTGGAAGATGATCCAGAAGCCCGGAATGACGTAGGTGTTGATAAACGCTTCCATGCCGTTTCCTGCCGCCTATTCCGCCGCCTGCCGCAGCCCGCCTGCAGCCAATTGTGAACACTGCGCCATCACCCTGGATGCCCGTGCAATCGGGTTGGTCATGTAGAAGTCCCGTACCGGGCTTGAAAAGCCGGTCTTGAGCACTTTTCCGCCTGCGCCTTTGGCGAGTGCCTTTACATCACCGATGTCGCCGGGCGCAACTCGCCCCGCCCTGTGCCATGTGGGGAAATTCCGTGTAAAGTGCACTTCTGAGCTGTTCGAAACTGTCGAAGGGCAGCACCTTGCCGGCTTTCGCCGAAAGCGCGCGGAAGATTGCCCATTCCTCCTTGGCTTCGCCCGGTGCGAAATTGGCCCGGTTGCCATGCTGCACGCGGCCCTCGGTATTGACCCAGATGCCGGGTTTTTCCGTATAGGCCGCCGCAGGCAGGATAATATCGGCGCGGTGCGCCCCGGCGTCGCCGTGGGAACCGACATAGACGACCGTGCCCTTGACCTTCGACATGTCGAGTTCGTCGGCACCCATCAGGAAGAGAACGTCCATGCTGCCCAGCATGGCAGCCGTGTCCTTGCCGCCTTTGCCGGGAACGAAACCAAGATCGAGACCGCCTACGCGGCCCGCTGCCGTGTGCAGGATGTTGAAACCGTTCCAGTCGGCGCGCAGCGCGCCCATGCTTTCGGCGGCGGATGCCACCATCTTGAGAACGGCTGCACTGTCGGAGCGGTTGAGCGCGCCCTGTCCGATGATGAACATCGGGTTCTTCTTCTTGATCTTGCCGTAATTGGCGAACTGCTTGAGGCTTTCAGGGCCATCGCCAAGATGGGTGTATTCGTAGAGTAGATCGGCGGCCTCGCCGACAACACCGACGAGCAGATCACCCTGCCGCCAGCGCTTGCGGATGCGCGAGTTGAGCACCGGCGCTTCCTTGCGCGGATTGGTGCCGATCAGCATGATCGCATCGGCTTCCTCGATGCCGTCAATGCCGGAATTGAACAGGTAGGATGCCCTGCCCCTGGCCGGATCGAGCACGCTGCCGGGCTCCCGGCAGTCCATGTTGGCCGAGCCGATGCCGGTCATGAACTTCTTCAGCGCGTAGATGTCCTCGACGCTGGCGAGATCACCGGCAATGGCGCCGACCTTGTGCGGGCGCGTTGAATTGACAGCCTTTGCAACGGCATCGAGCGCTTCGCCCCAGCTTGCCGGCTGCAGTTTGCCCGCCTTGCGCACATAGGGCCTGTCAAGGCGCTGGGACTTCAGCCCGTCGAAGATGAAGCGCGTCTTGTCGGAAATCCATTCCTCGTTCACCGCATCGTTCTGCACCGGCAGGATGCGCATGACTTCCTTCGAGCGCGTATCGACGCGGATGTTGGAGCCGACCGCATCCATCACGTCGACGGTTTCGGTCTTGGTCAGTTCCCACGGCCGTGCCGTGTCCTGATAGGGCCGCGAGGTCAGCGCGCCGACCGGGCAAAGGTCGATCACATTGCCCTGCATCTCGCTGGTCATCGCCTGTTCGAGATAGGTGGTGATCTCGGCATCCTCGCCGCGGCCGATCAGGCCCAGTTCGGAAATGCCGGCGACTTCCGTCGTGTAGCGCACGCAGCGCGTGCAGTGGATGCAGCGCGTCATCTTGGTGCGCACCAGCGGGCCGATATACTTGTCTTCGACAGCGCGCTTGTTTTCGGCATAGCGGTTCTTGTCGATGCCATAGGCCATCGCCTGGTCCTGCAGGTCGCACTCCCCGCCCTGATCGCAGATCGGGCAGTCGAGCGGATGGTTGATCAGCAGGAATTCCATGACGCCCTGGCGCGCCTTTTTCACCATCGGTGACTTGGTGGAAACGACCGGCGGCTCGCCATTGGGGCCGGGGCGCAGATCGCGCACGCCGAGCGCACAGGAAGCCTGCGGCTTGGGCGGTCCGCCTTTACCTCGACAAGGCACATGCGGCAGTTGCCGGCAATCGACAGCCGCTCGTGGAAGCAGAAACGCGGCACCTCGGCACCCGCCTCCTCGCATGCCTGCAGCAGCGTGTAGGTATCGGGAACCTCGATTTCCTTGTCGTCGATGATCAGCTTTGCCGTCGTTCTTCTTTCAGTCCGTGTTTCCTCAGGCGCAGCGCTGCTGCTGCCATAATTTCACATGCGGCAGATGCGACCAGCCGAAGGCAAAGTCGCTGTCGCCGTGTTCGTCAAGATGATCGAGCCGAACCCTGGCCTCTTCAAGCGTTGGCCTGTGTCCTTCATCAACCCACCACATCGCGAAATGGTGAGAGTCCATCAGTTCGAACCATTTGTGTTTCTGCTGGTAGATCCGCTTGTGAACCGTGTTCCAGACGAAATGCTCCAGCTTTTCCGCATCTTCCCACACCGACAGGGTGACCAGAACCAGCGGCCCGCCGATCGGCGTGTTGCCCGCTTCGTCACGGTTTTCGTCCTTGAGACGCCAGACGAAACCGTCACTGCGTTCGGCCAGCCCGTTGATCCGCTCAATATTGTCAAGGAAACCCGTGCCACCGGATCGGCGTCGGGATCGATCTTCCACTTCGAGATATTGAGCTCGGCGAGGTGCATTGCTTACTCCGCAGCCTCCATCACCCTGGCATCCAGCCGGTCGTCCTTGTCGGCATTGCGCGAATAGGCGTCGATGCGTTCCTCAATCTCGTGGCGGAAATGGCGGATAAGTCCCTGGACCGGCCAGGCTGCTGCATCGCCGAGCGCGCAGATCGTGTGGCCTTCCACCTGTTTCGACACGTCGAACAGCATGTCGATCTCGCTCTTGTGCGCCCTGCCCTCGGCCATGCGCGTCAGCACGCGCCACATCCAGCCCGTGCCTTCGCGGCAGGGGGTGCACTGGCCGCAGCTTTCATGCTTGTAGAAATAGGCAAGCCGCGCGATTGCCCGGATCATGTCGGTCGACTGGTCCATGACGATCACCGCAACAGTACCAGAACCGGATTGCAAGTGCGCAGGCTGTCGAAATCCATCCTGCAGTCGGCAATCTGCTCGGCCGGCACGCAGGGCACGGAAGAGCCGCCCGGAATGACGGCTTTCAGATTGTCCCAGCCGCCCCTGATGCCGCCGCAATGGGTGTCGATCAGTTCGCGGAAGGAGATCGACATCGCTTCTTCCACCGTGCAGGGCTTGTTCACATGGCCGGAAATGCAGAACAGCTTGGTGCCCTTGTTGTTTTCCTCGCCGAAGGAGGAAAGCAGTCGCCGCAGGATGGTCGGCGCGACGGCGATCGATTCCACGTTGTTGACGGTGGTCGGGCAGCCATAGAGTCCGACATTGGCCGGAAACGGCGGTTTCAGCCGAGGCTGGCCCTTCTTGCCTTCGAGCGATTCGAGCAGTGCCGTTTCCTCGCCGCAGATATAGGCGCCGGCGCCGTGGTGCAGATAGAGATCGAACGGCCAGCCATGCTTGTTCTTCTTGCCGATCAGGTTCGCCTCGTAGCACTCATCAATGGCCGCCTGCAGCGCTTCACGCTCGCGGATGTATTCACCACGAATGTAGATGTAGCAGGCATTGGCGTTCATCGCGAAGGAGGCGATCAGGCAGCCCTCGATCAGCGTGTGCGGATCGTGACGCATGATGTCGCGGTCCTTGCAGGTGCCGGGTTCCGACTCGTCGGCATTGACCACCAGATAGGACGGACGGCCGTCGGACTTCTTCGGCATGAACGACCATTTCAGCCCGGTCGGGAACCCTGCCCCGCCGCGCCCGCGCAGGCCGAAGCCTTGATCTCGTTGATGATCCAGTCGGCGCCCTTGTCGATGAAGCCCTTGGTGCCGGCCCAGTGGCCGCGCGCCATGGCGCCCTTCAGCGACTTGTCGAAAGTGCCATAGATATTGGTGAAGATGCGATCCTTGTCAGCCAGCATAATCTGTCACCTCACCTCGGTTCCTTGCCGAACACGCGGACATATTCATCGCGCCCGCCCTTGGCCAGCGCCTTGGCCTGTTTTACCCAGTCGTCGCGCTCGATCCGGCCCTTGAAGGACAGTTCGTCGTCGACGATGGCAATGTCCTTCTTCGTCCATTTGGCGATCTGGGCGAAATGCCAGAAGCCGAGCTTGTTCAATGTCTTTTCCAGTTTCGGCCCGACACCGGCGATCATCTTCAGATCGTCCGCCTTGCCTTCCGGCTTTGCCAGCCGCACCGGGCCGGGCTTGGCAACGGGTTTGGCAGAAACAGCTTTGGCCTTTGCGGCGGGTTTTGCTTTTGCCGGTTTGGACACGGGCTTCGCGGCTCCCTTGACCAGCAATTCCTTCTGGAGCGTGGTCTGGCCGCCTTCAGGGGCGGAATGGATGCGGTTGACCTGCGGACCGGGCGTCACGCGATCGCCCCTGCCGGCCTCGAACTCGTCGATGATTTCGGCAAGCCGCTCCGGCGTCAGGTCTTCATAGGTATCCTTGAAGATCATCACCATCGGCGCGTTGACACAGGCGCCCTGGCACTCGACCTCTTCCCAGGAAAGCGTTCCCCCTTCATTGGTGTGGAACTGCTCGGGATGGATTTTCTCCCGGCACACGGCCATCAGTTCTTCCGAGCCGCGCAGCATGCAGGGCGTCGTGCCGCAAACCTGCACATGCGCCCGGGTTCCGACCGGAGCGAGCATGAACTGGGTATAGAAGGTCGCCACTTCCAGCACGCGGATATAGGGCATTGCCAGCATGTCGGCGATGTGCTCGATCGCCCGCTTGGTCACCCAGCCTTCCTGCTCCTGCGCGATCATCAGCAGCGGGATGACGGCGGAAGCCTGTCTTCCGTCCGGATATTTCTTGATCCACTGCTTGGCCAGCGCGCTGTTGGCGCGGTTGAAGGCAAAATCCTTCGGCTGGACAGTTTCCTCTGCGAGACGGCGAACGGACATTAGCGGTCAACTTCCCCAAATACGATGTCGAGCGACCCGAGAACGGCGGACACGTCTGCCAGCAGGTGCCCCTTGCCCATGTAGTCGAGACCGGCAAGGTGGGCGAAACCGGGCGCGCGCAACTTGCAGCGATACGGCTTGTTGGAGCCGTCGGACACCAGATAGACGCCGAATTCGCCCTTCGGCGCCTCGACGGCGGCATAAACCTCGCCGGCCGGCACGTGATAGCCCTCGGTATAGAGTTTGAAATGATGGATCAGCGCTTCCATCGAGCGCTTCATCTCGCCGCGCTTGGGCGGCACGATCTTGTTGTCGGTATGCGACACCGGCCCCTTGCCCTCCGGCGCATTGAGCTTGGCAATGCACTGTTTCATGATCGAGCAGGCCTGGCGCATTTCTTCCATGCGGATCAGATAGCGGTCGTAGCAGTCGCTGTTCTTGCCGACGGGAATGTCCGACTTCATTTCCTCGTAGCACTCATAGGGCTGCGCCTTGCGCAAATCCCAGGCTGCACCCGCCCCGCGCACCATCACGCCGGAAAAGCCGTAGGCCCAGGCGTCCTCCAGCGAAATCACGCCGATGTCGACATTGCGCTGCTTGAAGATGCGGTTGTCGGTCAGAAGCTTGTCGATGTCGTCGAGCGCCCTGGGAAACTCCTCGCACCACTGGCCGATGTCGTCGATCAGCTGCTGCGGCAGGTCCTGGTGAACACCGCCCGGCCGCACATAGGCAGAGTGCATGCGCGCGCCGCAGGCCCGCTCATAGAACACCATCAGCTTCTCGCGTTCCTCGAAGCCCCACAACGGCGGCGTCAATGCACCGATGTCGAGCGCCTGGGTGGTGACGTTCAGAAGATGCGACAGGATGCGGCCGATTTCGGAATAGAGCACCCGGATCAGTTGCCCGCGGCGCGGCACCGAAATACCGAGCAGGCGCTCGACGGCGAGCGCAAAGGCATGCTCCTGGTTCATCGGCGCGACATAGTCGAGCCGGTCGAAATACGGCACGGCCTGCAGATGAGGTCTTGTGCTCGTCAGCTTCTCGGTGCCACAGTGCAGCAGGCCGATATGCGGATCGACACGCTCGACCACCTCGCCGTCAAGCTCCAGAACCAGACGCAAAACACCATGCGCTGCAGGGTGTTGCGGTCCGAAGTTAATGTTAAAGTTGCGGACGGTATGTTCGTTCATCGACCTGCACCTCCCGGTGCAGAAGCGGTTAATGAGTTGAAGATAGCCGTTAGCGTATCTCACTGCTGCTGCCCAATCCTTGCGGTCCCAATCCTTTGCGATCAGTGACCGCAACATCTTTCAATTTCTTCCGACACCGCCATCAGACCGGCGATGTCCTTGCCTGATACAAATCCAAGCCTTTCAGCGGATCAAATGTGTTTCGGTCTCTTTCAAAGCCCCCTGCGAAATGCGCAGATAGCGGGTGAAGTCTCCGTCGCTATCCCTGCCGTAGCCTTCCGCGATATTCGCAGCAACCGAAACACTGCTTCGTCTGACCTGTGCCGTTAAACCAAATCTCTCATCAACCGGAAAATCATTGGACAAGTTCATATACCGCAACAGACAAATCCATCGCTTTCTGCCAATGAATCAGGTCTTGATAGGACTTTATCGGCAACCCAGCCCCTCTAAGCGCTAACTCCTAATCTCTAACTGCTCTTTCCACCACCCACATCCTCATTCGGCAGCGGATAGTCCGGCCCCAGCCACGGGCTTTCGAAATCGAATTCACGGAATTCCTGGCGCAGGTTGACGGGTTCGTAGACGACCCGCTTCACCTCGTCGTCATAGCGCACTTCCACATAGCCGGTGAGCGGGAAGTCCTTCCTCAGCGGATGGCCCTCGAAGCCGTAATCGGTCAGCAACCGCCGCAGGTCCGGGTGGCCGGTGAACAGAATGCCGTACATGTCCCAGGCTTCGCGCTCGTACCAGTTGGCGCCGGGGTAGATTTCGGTAATCGAGGGAACCGGCGTTTCCTCGTCGGTCGATACCTTGACCCGCAGCCGGGCGTTGAGCCGCGGTGACAGCAGGTGATAGACCACCTCGAAACGCTCCTTGCGCTGCGGATAATCGACGCCGCAGAGATCGATGATGTTCCAGAACATCGTCTGGCTGTCATCGCGCAGGAAACGCATCAACTCGACAATCTGTTCGCGTTTGGCCAGTACCGTCAGTTCGCCATGGGCATAGTCCATGGAACGAACCGCCCCGGCCATGCCGGCATCGATGATTTCGGCAAGCTCGCTCAGGGTTTCGTCGTCGATCTTCGGCAATGCCATGTTGACTGCCCTTCTAGCGTTCAATGGTTCCGGTGCGCCGGATCTTCTTCTGCAGCAGCATCACGCCGTAAAGCAGCGCCTCGGCCGTCGGCGGGCAGCCGGGCACATAGATGTCGACCGGCACCACGCGGTCGCAGCCGCGCACCACCGAGTAGGAATAGTGATAGTAGCCGCCCCCATTGGCGCAGGAGCCCATGGAGATGACATAGCGCGGTTCCGGCATCTGGTCGTAGACCTTGCGCAATGCCGGCGCCATCTTGTTGGTCAGCGTTCCGGCGACGATCATCACATCGGACTGGCGCGGCGAGGCGCGCGGGGCGAAGCCGAACCGCTCGGCATCGTAGCGTGGCATGGCCATCTGCATCATTTCGACGGCGCAGCAGGCAAGCCCGAACGTCATCCACATCAGCGAGCCGGTGCGCGCCCAGTTGATCAGCTCGTCCGTCGAGGTGACGAGGAAACCCTTGTCGGCCAGTTCGTTGTTGATCTCGCCGAAAAACGGATCGTTTGCCCCAACCGGCTTCCCGGTCGCCGGATCGACAATGCCCTTGGGCTGCGGGGCGATGAGCGTCGTTGAACCGTCACGCATGGCGTGTCCTGTCAAAACCGTTGCAAAGGTCGATCAATCCCATTCCAGCGCGCCCTTCTTCCATTCGTAAATGAACCCGATGGTCAGCACGCCGAGAAAGATCATCATCGACCAGAAGCCGAACCAGCCGAGATCGCCGAAACTGGCAGCCCAGGGAAACAGGAAGGCGACTTCGAGATCGAAGATGATGAACAGGATCGCCACCAGGTAATAGCGTACGTCGAACTTCATGCGTGCATCGTCAAAGGCGTTGAAACCGCACTCGTAGGCCGAAAGTTTTTCGGAGTCCGGTGCCTGATAGGCAACGATGAAGGGCGCAATCGCCAGCGCCAGGCCGATTATCAGCGAAACGCCGAAAAAGATGATCACGGGAAGATAGGAAACAAGCAATTCCTGCATGGCGGGACCTGCGCTTTGACAAATATACCGGTCGCGCGTGGGTTAGCCCAGTGGCGGGAGCAAAGCAAGGGATAACACCCCAATTCCACTTATCAATTGGCCGTAATTTGCGCCGGCCCGCTGTCATTGTGCCGGACGGGGGAACTGGGTGAAGCCGGAACCCATGGAAATGCCGCCGCACTGAACGAAGAGAAAGCCTGCCGTGGAGGCAACGCCGCCGGCCTTCAGGCTCTCGCATTCGCCCGCCTCGAGCAGTTCAAGCCCCTTCCGGCGGATCGCCACCACGTCGTTCATGCTGAGGGTCGGCCCGGCCTTGGACGGCAGGCTGGAAAGCCGCTGGTCCTTCAGTTCCGCAGTAAGTTTTCCCGGCACCGCGGGTTGGGAGGCGGCCGGCTTGGGACTCGCGGGTTGCACGGCCGCAGCTTCATCGGGCTTGGCGGCAACGGCAATGCCGACGGCCTTCGCCTCCGTGTTGGCGGCCTGGGCGGCGGCCGGTTCCGTGCTGGCGGACGGCGAACTGGTACCGGGTGTGGGTGCTGCTGTTGTTGCAGTCTTGTTCGCCGAAGCAGTCTGGCCTTTGGCATCCGCATTGCCGTCGGCGGCTTTTGCAGTCTTGCCTTCCGGCGACTTTTTCTGCTGCGCCATTGCAGCCTTCGCCTTTTCGGCCTCCTCGGCCTTGCGTTTTTCCTCCGCCAGTTTTTGCCGGCGTTGGCGCTCGGCAACCTTCTTGACTTCGGCTTCCTGTTTCAGCCGCGCCTCCTCGGCGAGTTTGTCCGCTTCGATCTTTTTTGTCAGCGACGGCGCCAGGGCAAGCCGCTCGACCGGAAGCCAGAGCGCGATCTGGCCGGCAGCCTGACTGTCGGAAGTCATGCCGTATTTGGCCCGCGCCGTGGCCGCGTCCATGTACCCTGTAATGCGGGCAAAACCGCCCGAAATCTCGAATACCGCAATGCCGGATCCCGCTCGCGGCGCCCCCTTGCTCACCTGTGGGCAGGAGGCTTTCGGGCAAAGGTAGGCCGGTCCCGATTGCATGGCTCTGGCAATCGACTGCGCATGAGCCTGCCCGCCGGTCAATGCCGTGGCGAGCAGCACCGCAGCGAGGCTGAAAATGCTGAGACTGGAGTCGGGCCTTGTGCGCATTCAGATCCCCCTACGCATCCGGTGCAACCGGCAAATTCCCGGCCCCTTTATGGACCGTGCAGGCAAATGGCGGCAACCGCGCGGCGAACAAACCTGATGCGAATTGTCAAAAGCCTTACAGAAATGGCCGCATCAGGCTGGGGGCAAAACGGATACCGGAGCGGTGAGTCTGGGAAAAACCTGCCGCTGCGCGCAAACACATGGCAAAAGCCAGGCTCCGCCAGTGGGCAAGGTCATAATATCATTGGGGGAATTTGGTGGGCGCTGACGGGATCGAACCGCCGACCTACTCGGTGTAAACGAGTTGCTCTCCCAGCTGAGCTAAGCGCCCTTCCCTTGCCGTTCCCTTTCCTTTCGGATGGAACCGGACATTCCTGCAGCAGCGCCATTTCCGGACAGTGTCCGAAGCGAAATGGCGCGAGTGACGGGGCTCGAACCCGCGACCTCCGGCGTGACAGGCCGGCACTCTAACCAACTGAGCTACACCCGCAAGAATTCGCGAGGCAGGTTGCCCTGCCCCGAGGGTGTGCGTGGCTTACGGTTTTCACCTATCGAAGTCAAGCGCAGAAAACCGGGACCGTTTAATTTTCCTGAAACCGGCAAATTGCCCGGCGCAAGCCGGGCAAAACCGTTCGAATCAGGCCCGCCAAAACCGGCCTGAAAGCCTGCAAAAGCCTGCCACAGGCCGCCTTTGCGGCCCCCCTGGAACTATTCGGCAGGAACGGGGGAAGGCTTTGCATCCGTCCGTTCAGCCAGCCTGCGCAGCACCGTGTCCGTGGCGGCGCAAAACGTCATCATGGCTGCAAGGCCCAGCAGGGAACTGACCGCCAGAACGGAACCGCCGGTAAAGCCTGCGCCGACCGTGCAGCCCACTGCCAGAATGCCGCCAAAGCCCATCAGCGCACCGCCGGCGACGTAGCGCATGACATTCGGTGCACCCGCTTCGCCGAAGCCGCGAAGTGCAAAGCTGCGGAACAGTACAGAGGCGGCAAAGGCGCCGAGCAGCAGGCCCGCAATCAGGCCGGTGTCGAGCGACAGATATTCTTCCGCCCCGCCGCTCGCCACATAATTGATGGCATTGGCCGACGGCCGGGAAAACGAAAGGCTCTCGATCTCGATCGGATCGAAGACCTGTGAGGAGAGCTGATGGGTCGCATACCAGCCGGCCGTGACAAGCGCACCAATCAGCACGCCGCCAGCGCCTTTCCAGGGCGACAGCCGGCTGCGCAGGGCGATGACGAACGCCGCAGCCAGAACGGAACCGCCAAGCACGAGACCGATGTGATTGCTTCCAAGCAGTTCACCCAATCCATTGCCGCCGATCGCGGATGTGCTGGCAAGGCCACCGAATCCATCGCGCAGCGGCACCAGAAAGCCCTGATAGGTCGCAAGCGCCACAGCAGCGATCACGCCGGTTGCCGTCAGCGCCCTGAGATTGCCGCCTGCCGCCAGCACCATCAGCCGGCTGGTGCAGCCGCGCGCCAGCGCCATGCCGACGCCGAACAGCGCGCCACCGATCGCAGCCCCCGAAAGGCTTTGCGAGGTACGGAAGAAGCGGCTTTCACCCACTTCGATCCAGCCATTGAGGATCGCCAGCTGGGTCGACAGGATTGCGACGCCCAGCGCCAGCAGCCAGACCGGCAGGGCGGTGGCGATTTTGCGGTCCATGATCTCCAGGATTGCCGAACGGGTGCAGAACCCGCTGCGTTCAGCGGCAAAGCCGAAGAAAAATGCAAGCGTGAAGCCCGCAAGTGCGAGCGTGGCCGGTTCGCCGATGGCGTCGATGACGGGTACGAAATTCATTGAAATCACCTTTGCGCGGTCTGCCACGGTATCTGCCCGCAGCAGGCGGGGTTTTCCTCCGGCTCAGGATAGCGCTCCGGGGCTGATGGGCCGAAGATCGGCATTTCCTTGCAGGGCGCGCCGGTGGAAAAGTTTTCCGCCCGCCCGCCAACTGGCGCAAACCCGTTTCGGCGGGCACGAAATTGACCGCCAATGCTCCAATCGCGTCAATCCGCTGCCGCATGAAAGCGTTGAACTTGGCGCGGCTATGCTTATATTGAAGCCGCCGGAAGCGACCCTTCCGGAAGTCTGGTCACCGTGCCGGAAGCCTGCCGCCCCCAAGGGGCGGCATGCCGAAAGCCCCGGAACCCGGCCAAAGCCGAAAATGGCCCTCTGCCGTGCGTCATTGATGCCGCAACACAGGAGGGAACAGTCCATAGCTCCCGGCTGCGTCTGGTCCGATACCGGTCAATGTAGCTATTGAGGATCGATCCTTTGCGGGAGACAAGCATGGACGCCATCATCAAGGATTTGAAGTCGCGCGGCGGCCGCAAGGTGCTGCCCAAAAGCCAGCGCCCGACCCAGGCGGAAGCCGAGGAAGCGGTTCGCACCCTGCTCAAATGGATGGGCGAGGATATCAACCGCGAGGGCCTTGTCGATACGCCCAGCCGCGTTGCCAAGGCCTACGGCGAACTGTTTTCGGGCTATGACCAGAAACCCGCCGAAGTGCTCGGCCGCACCTTCGAGGAAGTTGGCGGCTATGACGACATGGTGCTGGTCAAGGACATCGACTTCCACTCCCATTGCGAACACCACATGGTGCCGATCATCGGCAAGGCTCATGTCGCCTATCTGCCCGACGGCAAGGTGCTCGGCCTGTCGAAGATCGCCCGCACGGTCGATATCTTCGCACGCCGCCTGCAGACCCAGGAAAACATGACCGCCGAGATCGCCTATGCCATCGACGAGGCGCTGGCCCCGCGCGGTGTTGCCGTAATGATCGAGGCCGAACACATGTGCATGGCGATGCGCGGCATCAAGAAAATGGGTTCGACTACGACCACGACCTGCTTTACCGGCGCTTTCCGCAACGATCCCGCCGAGCAGGTCAGTTTCATGACCCTGTTGCGGATGAACCGCGAGTAAGGCATTACCCCGGCAGATAGTCTGCATGCCGGGATACCGATCATGACTGCATTTCTTCCGCCTGCAAAAGGTGCCGAACAGGAGGAAGGCGAAGCCTTCCGCCCGAAATTCGATTCGGCGGGCCTCATCACCGCTGTTGCCTGCGAAGCGCAAAGCGGCGAGGTCCTGATGCTGGCGCACATGAATGCCGAAGCGCTGCAGAAGACACTCGAAACCGGCAAGGCGCATTATTACAGCCGCTCGCGCCAGTCGATCTGGCTCAAGGGCGAGACCTCGGGCAATGTCCAGATGGTCGAGAGCGTTGCGACCGACTGCGATCAGGATGCCATTGTGCTGAAGGTACGCCAGCAGGGCGCGGCAGCCGCCTGCCATACCGGCCGGGTAAGCTGTTTCTACCGGACCGTGAAACAGGACGGCAAAGGCGGCTACGCGCTCACCTTCGACAGCCGGGAAAAACGTTTCGATTCCGGTGAGGTCTACGGCAAGGAGTAGGCCTGCCTATTCTCCCCAGAGTTCGCGCCGCATCCAGAAGTCCGGCAATTGCAGGCGCCCCTCGCCGGCAATGTCCTCATCGGCAAGCGGCATGTACTGCCAGGCTTGCGACCATTCCTGTGGCAATTCGTACGGTGCTTTCACCGTTGCGCCCGGCAAAAACCCGAGCCTGCCGTAGTAGGCCGGATCGCCCAGGACGAACACCTGTTCGACATCCAGCGCCTTCAGGAGCCGCAATCCCTCACGGATGATGGCGCTGCCAATTCCCGAACGCTGAAGGTTTGGATCAACGGCAACCGGCCCCAGAAGCGCGATTTTCCGTTCCGTTCCACCGATGCTGCCGAGCGTGAACACCGCATGGCCTGCGGCAAGGCCATCCCTTTCCCCGACAAGCGACAGAATTTCCTCGTCGCAGGCCATCATGGCGCGAACAAGCGGCAACAAATCCTCCTCGCGAAAGGCGGCCGGATAAAGCGATTCGATGAAGGCGAGATCGCCGGACCGGCTTTTCCGGATTGTCAGTTTGCCATGCGTGCCGGTTGTCATCGGGTTCCACCCTGTGGCGGATTGCGCCAGTCGATCCAGCGGCCGTGAAAATCCACCCGCCCAAGCTCGTAAACCGTACCATCGGGCCAGAGCGTAAGCTGCAGTCTGGCGCCGGGCTGGCTGCCGTCGTTCTCCATCGAGATTCGGGCAATCGGCGCTGTTTCGCTTGCCCGCGCGCAATGTTCCGCCAGCAGCGCCTCGCCACGCGCCTTCGCCTCTGGCGGGAAATACTGCCAGGCAACGGTGTGCTGGATAACCATGGCAACGCCCTCCCCGCGGTTCGCCAGTTCCCGCTCAAGCCAGTCGATGGCGTCTTCCCGGTCGATCCGTACGCCATTGGTGCGAGCCAGTCCGATGGCATTCCTGATCAGCGCCACACGCCCGGTCTGGTCCGGCCAGATATAGGCCAGCAACCGCAAGGCCTGCCGTTCGTCACTCAGATCAATCGGCGCGAGATCGCAGCCGCGCACCGAATCGACGCGGAGATTGGCCTGAACCGGCGGCTCTCCTTTCCATTCAGGCGCAAGCACCAGACCGTCCTGCGGCCCGATCAGGAAGGAATCCGCCCTCAGTCCGTATTGCGAGGCATTGAGGTTCAGCCCGGCGCTGGCGCCCAGTTCGCGGATGGCAAGCGGCAGGCCGAAATTGGCTGATATGGCATGATAGGCCGGAATGAGCGCCACCGAGCGGCGAACCTCGTTGGTCTGCGGCGCGCTGGCGAGAAAGGCGATGATGGTAGCCGCATTGCGCGCCATGGCATCGGCCAGCACCTGCCAAAGCGCCGCATCGTTGTGCTGTGTGTGATCGAAGACCGGCGGATAGGCTTCCGCCAGAATAGGATCGGCACCACTCACGACGAGATAGTTCAGCGCCCCGCACAATCTGAGCGCCACGCTGTCGGCCTGTATCCGGGGATCGCCCGGCCATTTCAGCAGATGGCCGCCGACCGGCGTGTCTTCATCGAGGCGCTCGGCAAACAGTCTGCAAATCCGGGCGGTGAACGGCGAACCCAGCGCTTCGCAGGCAATCGCCTGATCGGTGAAAACCTTTCGGACTTCCGCTGCGCCCGCCAAACAGATCAGCCTTTCAGGATCGAGCGGCCGGCATAACGGGCCTGATTGCCCAGTTCTTCCTCGATGCGGATGAGCTGGTTGTACTTGGCCAGCCGGTCGGAACGCGCCAGAGAACCCGTCTTGATCTGTCCGCAATTGGTGGCAACGGCAAGATCGGCAATGGTCGCATCTTCCGTTTCGCCCGAACGGTGCGACATGACGGCGGTATAGGCAGCCTTGTGGGCCGTTTCGACGGCGTCGAGCGTTTCCGACAGGCTGCCGATCTGGTTGACTTTGACCAGGATCGAGTTTGCCACACCCTTTTCGATGCCCATGCGCAGGCGCTTCGAATTGGTGACGAAGAGATCGTCGCCGACGAGCTGGCACTTGCTGCCCGCCAGATCGGTCAGGATTTTCCAGCCGTCCCAGTCATCCTCGGACATGCCGTCCTCGATGGAAATGATGGGATAGTTCGAAACCAGTTCAGCGAGATATTTCGCCTGGGTTTCGGGATCGCGTGTCACGCCCTCACCTTCATAGACGTAATTGCCGCCCTTGAAGAACTCGGTCGCCGCACAGTCGAGCGCCAGATACATGTCCTCGCCGGGCTTGTAACCCGCCTTTTCGATCGACTTCATGATGAAATCGAGCGCATCCACCGCCGAGTTGAGGTTGGGCGCGAACCCGCCCTCGTCGCCCACCGAGGTGTTGTGCCCGGCAGCGGAAAGGTCCTTTTTCAAGGTGTGGAAGACCTCCGAACCCATGCGCACGGCCTCTTTCAGGCTTTCTGCGCCCACCGGCATGATCATGAATTCCTGAAAGTCGATCGGGTTGTCGGCATGTTCGCCGCCATTGATGATGTTCATCATTGGCACCGGCAGCACATGGGCATTGGCACCGCCCACATAGCGGTAAAGCGGCAGACCGGAGGCTTCGGCGGAAGCCCTGGCGATTGCCAGCGACACACCGAGAATGGCATTGGCGCCGAGCCTGCCCTTGTTCTCGGTACCGTCGAGCTCGATCATCGCCATGTCGATGGCCAGCTGTTCCTCGGCATCGTAGCCGACCAGCGCCTCGGCGATCTCGCCATTGACCGCCTGCACCGCCTTTTCGACGCCCTTGCCGAGATAGCGCTTGCCGCCATCGCGCAGTTCGACGGCTTCATGGGCGCCAGTCGAGGCTCCTGACGGGACGGCAGCGCGGCCGAAGGAACCATCCTCCAGCAGGGCATCCACTTCAACAGTGGGGTTTCCGCGGCTGTCGAGGATTTCACGGGCGGTCAGGTCGATAATCGCAGGCATCGGTTTCTCCGGAGCAGAAAGGGTATCGGCAGCGTCAGAAGGCACGCGCGAAACGGGGAGGATTTAGAGCGTGTCTTGTCTAGATGGAATAGTTTGAACACAGGGAGTTTGGTCTTCGATTAGGAGGGAAAAGCGACACAGTGCAAGCACTGTTAGCTTTTTCCAACGACGTCCGAAGGCCAAAGAACCAAGTTCAGGCGATTTCAAAAAAGATAATCCTTTCAATCTCCTGCACTCCCTGCTGTGGTGTCTTTTCCGCTCCGACTTTGTCGAAATCCTCGACCGATGCTATGGCATCGCTCTGCGGTGTTCTCCTCGTCAGAGACGAAAAACCCATCCATTCAAACTGCTTCCAGCTAAACAAGACACGCTCTGGCTGCCCGATACAGCAAAGCCCGCCTTTAGGCAATTTGCGCTGCGGCCATGGACGCACAAATTCCACAAAACCATCCCGGGTTTGCCACAATTCGGTCCTTTCGCCTCCCAATTTCATGGTTAATCAATGCTCAATCAGGGGCGCAACGGGAAGAAGACCCCAACCCAAACAGGTGACGTGATGGCCAATCTGACGATGAATGACAAATCCCCCGCCGAAGATGCCGCTTTTTCGCCGGTTGCGCTATTCGGCCAGGCAATTCTTCTGCCGGCAGCCATTTGCGTGGCGGGTGTCGCCCTGTTCTGGTCGCTCCCTGCCCAGGCCCAGTCGTTTTCCTGTGCCGATGCCGACAAGCCGGCGGAATTCGCCGTCTGCAACAACGAAAACCTTCTCGCCCTTGATGAGAAGCTCGGCAACGTGTTCACCACCGCCTATGTGAAGGCGGCCACCACGCCGCAGCGCCAGTCGGTAACCCGCGAACAGAGTGAATGGCTGAAGGCGCGCAACGCCTGTGGTGCCGACTTCACCTGCCTCGATCTGCGCTATCGCGAGCAGATTAGCCGCCTCTCCCAGCGCGGCGCCTGAACAGGCACAGGTTCTCTAACCCTTTACAATCGCATCGATGGCCATGAGCTGTTCGAGCAGCCCGGCCATGTCGGAAAGCCTGACCATGTTGGGCCCGTCCGAGGACATCGTGTTGTCGGGATCGTCATGGGTCTCGATGAACACGCCCGCAACGCCCGTGGCGACCGCAGCGCGCGCCAGATAGGGCACCATGGTGCGGTCGCCCCCCGAAGAACCGCCCTGTCCGCCAGGGCTCTGTACCGAATGCGTCGCATCGAAAACGACGGGCGCGCCGGTCTCGCGCGCCATGATCGGCAACGCCCGCATGTCGGAAACCAGCGTGTTGTAGCCGAAGCTGGCGCCGCGTTCGGTGACGATGACGTTGGCATTGCCGCTATCGGTGATCTTCTTCACCACATTGGGCATGTCCCAGGGAGCGAGAAACTGCCCCTTCTTGACGTTGATCACCGAGCCGGTCTTTGCCGCTGCGATCAGCAGATCGGTCTGCCGGCATAAAAATGCCGGGATCTGCAGCATGTCCACATGCGGCGCAACCTCGGCGCATTGTTCTGCGGTGTGGACATCGGTGATGATGGCCACGCCCAGTTCGCTGCGCAAATCGTCGAAGATCGGCATGGAGGCTTCAAGCCCCACACCGCGCGTTGCGCCGATCGAGGTGCGGTTGGCCTTGTCATAGCTCGACTTGTAGACGAAACCGATGCCCAGTTCTTCGGTCAGTTCCTTCAGCGCGCCGGCCATGTCGAAGGCATGCTGGCGTGATTCGAGCTGGCAGGGACCGGCGATCAGCGTCAGCGGCCCGGCATTGGAGAACTCGGCCTTGCCGACCTTGACGACGGCATTTGCCCCGTTTTCGGACTTGCTCACTTGCCGGCCTCCTCGAAGGCGATGACACAGCCCTGCCCGGCCGCATGATCGACCACCACGCGCTGGGCGATCCGGCGGCAGGCAACCTTGTTTTTCTTCAGCAGTTTCTCGGTTTTATCGAGGTTCTTCACCGCGACGGAAAACGCCCGGAACCGCAATCCGCGCCCGTGGCAGCCGCTCTCGATGCCATACCAGGCTTTCAGCCCCCTGGCGGTATAGGTTGCGACATTGCCATTGGCCGCCACAAGCTCGATGCCGAAGGAATGCGCATTGACGTCGCGCTGGTTGAGCACTTCCTGCAGGAAATACTGGAAATCGCTCGGATTGGGCTCGCCCATCGCGATCTCGGCAATGCCGAGCGCACCGTTTTCGTGTTCAACCAGCTTGCCGCGCTTTGCCGGTGGCGCCTTCACCTGTTCGCAGGTGCAAACGAAACTGTCCGGTGATCTCAAATCGTCGGCAAAGGCAAGCTTGAAACTGGCAGTGGTCTTGTTGCCGCCCGCGCTTTCGAAGACACGCGAGAACTCGAGTTTTTTGCCGCCGGAAATGCCCAGTCCGGAAAACAGCTTGTGGTCTTCATCCGCATCCGCCGTCGCCAGCACCAGGGCCGAAAATCCTTCATTGCCGCGCCGGAAACGGAATGCCTGATCACGCGCCACGAACACATTGCCCTTCAGCGCTGCCGCCTCGCAGATTTCACGCTTGTGGATGGCAAGCGGCTCCAGATAGGTGCCGTTCTCGAAGAAGACACAGGCATTCTCCGTGCCGAAGGGATGCACCGCATCCGGCGCCACGGTAAAGCCCAGCCGGCCGAGGCGCTCCCGCGCCAGTTCGAGGCTCGTCACCGGCAACACGAGATGATCGATGTTGCGTGCCTTGCGGGGAGAAACTGCCATGGGTGAATGTCCGCATGCTGTTGGTTAAGCGACCGCCAGCCGGTTTGCCCGATCACGGCACGATTGGCAAGGGAGGAGCGCAATTGTCGCCCATCCGGTGGCAACCATTGCCTCAATTGCCCTGATCGGCAGGTTTTCCCGCCGTTTCGGCAGATGATTTGGCATCGGGCCGCGGCAGCGGTATGGCGCTTGCCACGCCGCCCAGCACAACCTTGCCGGTGGGCGAAAGCGTTTCCGGTTCCGCTTCTTCCCCGGAAGACTCGGCCACCACGGCAGCGGCCGGCAATTCCGGCTGCAACGGGCTTGCCGCAGGTATGGCCACCATGGTTCCGCCGGCAAGTTCGAACCGTTTCTGCAATGCGCCATCGCCTTCTTCTGCCAGCACGACCGGCGGCCTGTCGATCAGCAGGCCGAAGGGATCGGGACCGGTGGCATTGCCGGTTGCAAGCTGCAAGGGCTCCGTTTTATCGGTTTCCTCGCTGAAATAGAGTGCCTCGCGTTCTTCGTGCGTTGCCCGCCTGATCGGAAAATACTCAGCGGCCGCGTCTTCTGTCTCGAGCTTTTCCAGGCTTCCGTCACTACGCCCGCACACCGCAGCGCTGATATCGCGCGGGGCCACGGGAACGCCGGTTGCCGGCCATTCGTAGAGATTGGGCAGGTCACTGGCGCGTATCCGCCGCGAAGCCGCCGTCAGCAGCTCGGCTGCCCGCAAATTGCGTTCCTTCGCCGAGCGGTGGCCAAGCACCACCGCAACGAGTTCGCGGTTCTTGATATTGGCGCTGGCAACGATGCTGACGCCCCCGGCGCAAATGAAGCCGGTCTTCATGCCCGTCGTGCCGGCAAACCGCCGCAGCAGGCCGTTGTGATTCCTGAACAGCTTATTTTCGATTCTGATGGCATGGATGTTGAACAGGCCTGCCTGTTCGGGAAACTCCGTTTTCAGCCGGAGCGCCAGCAGTGCCAGATCGTGGGCACTCGAATACTGGTTGGCATCATGCAGTCCGTGGGCGTTGACCCAGTGGGAATCCACCATGCCGATTTCCCGCGCATAGGCGTTCATCAGCCTGGCAAAGGCCTTTTCACTGCCGCCCACGGACTCGCCAAGCGCCGTCGCCACGTCGTTTGCCGATTTGACCATAAGAATCTTGAGCGCCGTTTCCACCGTCAGCACGGTTTTCCAGGGAAAACCCATCTTCGACGGCGGCTCCTCGGTGGCCTTGGCCGAAATGCGCACCGGCGATTGAAGCGTGATCGCGCCACGGCGGATTTCGCGCAGCACCGTATAGGTCGTCATCAGCTTGGTGAGCGAGGCAGGATACCAGCGATCGGTCGCGTGCGAGGCGGTCAATACCTCGCCGGTTGCCGCATCGACGACGAGATGCGGCCCGGCGCTGGCCGCAAGAGCAGCCGAAAGCCACAGAAAGGCAGCAGCCAACGCCAGTTTGGCATGCCGGACGAACGCCGTAAGGGATGCAGCCATGGAGGCGGGCCGGGGCATGGATTCCACGCGTGATCTCGTCAATCTTGTTCCGCGCCCCTGACGCAAGCCTATCTGCAGCAGGATCGTGGTTCAAGTGTGGCGAAAGATATCTGACAGATGGCGGCTGCAGATCAGCAGCCGAGCAGCACATTGCCGGCAGTAGCACCGGCCTCCACCAGTTGATGCGCCTGTGCGGTTTCTTCGAGCGGCAGGACCGCGCCGATTGCGATGTAGAGACCTGCGCCGAGCGCCTGTTCCAGCCGGCGCATCGCGGCTTCGCGTTCTGCTGCCGGCAATTCGTAGACAACGAAGAAACTGAAGCGGTGGCAGTTGAACAGTGCCTGGCGGAAGTCGAAGCAAACCTGCCCCATGTCGTTGGAGCCATAGCCGATCAGCACGCCATGGGGTTTCAGTACCCCCTGCCCGAGCAGGCTCGCCGTCGAAGAGAAATCCATGTCGATCAAGGCATCGACCGGCGCGCCGTCATTGGCTGCAAGAACGGTTTTCGCCAGATCATCGCCATAAGGATCGATCACCGCATCACAGCCCGCTTTCTCCGCCAGTTCCCTGCGCCGGGAAGATGCCGTACCGAGAACTTTGAGACCTGCCTGCTTCGCCATCTGGCAGGCAAGATTGCCCACGGCATTGCCGGCACCGGTCACCAGCACGGTTTTTGCGCCGGGCTCCGCCGCCAGCAATTCGGCAGCATGTGCCGCCGTCATGCCGGGAATGCCGAGACAGGCCGCAGCCTGCAGTAAAACGCCTTCGGGCAGTTTCACCGCCTGTTGCGACGGCAACGCGATGTATTCCGCCGCCGTGCCGTCCGGCCGCTGCCAGGCCGCATTCCACGTCCAGACGCGCTCGCCGATGCACGAAGCATCAACGCCATCGCCCACGGCCTCAATCGTGCCGGAGCCATCGGAATGGGGAATCTGGTACGCGCCGTTGAACGGCCGCGCCGCGCGGGATTTGACGTCGGACGGATTGACGCCGGAAAAGGCCAGCCGCACCAGCACTTCGCCCGGACCGGGTTCGGGCATCGGCTTCTCGCCGATTTCGATGACCTCGCCGGCCGGTCCGTTACGGGTGTAGAACGCGGCTTTCATCGCCCGCTCTTACACCAGCCGCGACTGTTTCACCGCTGCCTCGATGAAGCTTGCAAACAGCGGATGCGGTTCGAAAGGGCGTGACTTCAGTTCGGGGTGATACTGCACGCCGATGAACCAGGGATGGTCGGGATATTCCACCGTCTCCGGCAGGACACCATCCGGCGACATGCCGGCAAAGACGAGTCCCGCCTTCTCCAGCCGCTCCTTGTAGTCGACATTGACCTCGTAACGGTGGCGGTGGCGCTCGGAGATTTCGGTATCGCCGTAGATTTCGGCAATCCGCGAGCCTTCCTTCAGCACGTTGCGATAGGCGCCGAGCCGCATCGTGCCGCCGAGATCGCCGGAAGCCTTGCGCTTTTCCAGCATGTTGCCCTTCAGCCATTCGGTCATCAGGCCCACCACCGGCTCCTTCGCCTCGCCGAATTCCGTCGATGAGGCGCCTTCGATGCCGGCCAGATTGCGCGCGGCTTCCAGACACGCCATCTGCATGCCGAAACAGATGCCGAAATAGGGAATTTCCTTCTCGCGGGCATATTGCGCCGCCCGGATCTTGCCTTCCGAGCCGCGCTCGCCGAAGCCGCCGGGCACCAGAATGCCGTGTACCTTCTCGAGATAGGGCGCCGGATCGTTCTCTTCGAAGACTTCCGATTCGATCCATTCGAGCTTGACCTTGACCCGGTTTGCCATGCCGCCGTGATGGAGCGCCTCCATCAGCGATTTGTAGGCATCGAGCAGGCCGGTATATTTGCCGACGACGGCGATCGTCACCGCACCTTCCGGGTTGTGCACCCGGTCGGCGACTTCTTCCCAGCGCTCCATGCGCGGTTTCGGCGCCGGATCGATGCCAAAGGCAGCCAGCACTTCGGCGTCCAGGCCTTCCTTGTGATAGGTCATCGGGATGTCGTAGATGTTCTTCACATCCAGCGCCTGGATCACCGCAGACGGCCGCACATTGCAGAACAGCGACAGCTTGCGGCGCTCTTCCTCCGGAATTTCGCGATCGGCGCGAACCAGCAGGATGTCGGGCGCGATGCCGATGGAGCGCAGTTCCTTGACCGAATGCTGGGTCGGCTTGGTCTTCAGTTCGCCCGCCGCCGCAATCCACGGCATCAGCGTCAGATGCACATAGACCGCATTGTTGCGCGGCAGGTCGTTGCCGAGCTGGCGGATCGCCTCGAAGAACGGCAAGGCCTCGATGTCGCCCACCGTACCACCGATCTCGCACAGCACGAAGTCGTAATCGTCATTGCCGTCGAGAACGAAATTCTTGATCGCATTGGTGACATGCGGAATCACCTGCACGGTCGCACCGAGATAGTCGCCACGGCGCTCCTTCTCGATGATCTGCTGATAGATGCGGCCGGTGGTGATGTTGTCCTGGCCGTTGGCCGAGCGGCCGGTGAACCGCTCATAGTGACCAAGGTCCAGATCGGTCTCCGCGCCGTCGTCGGTAACGAACACCTCGCCATGCTGATAGGGGCTCATCGTGCCCGGATCGACATTGAGATAGGGATCGAGTTTTTTCAGCCGCACGCGGTAGCCGCGTGCCTGAAGAAGGGCGCCGAGGGCTGCCGAAGCAATGCCTTTTCCGAGGGAGGAAACCACGCCGCCTGTGATGAATACATATCGCGCCATGGGAGTCAGGGCTTAACCCGAGTCTGGGGATTCGCAAAGCGGAAATTCCGCAGCGCTTCCTTTTACACAGAAAAACGCCCGGCGATTGAGACCGGGCGTCGTCGAATTCTTCGTACCGCAAAGACTACTGGCTGGAGGGAACCGCCGGTTCGCCGCTCTCCGGCTGTTTTTCCGATTCAGGTGTGATCGCATCGAGGATCGAGCCGCCATTCTGGGTTTCGACCGGAACCTGGTCGAGAATGTCGGCGGAGCCGCTGCTGACCTTGGCATAGATGCCGAGTGCAATGGAGGTGGCAAAGAACGCCGCCGCCAGGATCGATGTGGTGCGGGTCAGCGCGTTAGCGGCCCCGCGTGCCGACATGAAGCCGCCACCGCCGCCGATGCCCAGCGCGCCGCCTTCCGAGCGCTGCAACAACACGACGATCACAAGGGCGACCACCACCATCAGGTGGATGACGATCAGTACGGTTTCCATAAGGTATCCTTGGGGATATTCCTGCAGGCCAAATGTGCAGAGCCTGCCATGGCGGCTATTGGAGTTTGCGCCTATCTAAAGACAGAAGCCGCAAGTTTCAAGTGCCGCCGCGTCGGGCTCCGCTGTCAGATTTCGAGATAGGCGGCGGCAATGCCAAGCAGGTCGGCAGCCTTCAGGCTGGCGCCACCGACCAGCGCGCCATCCACATTGGCGACCGCCATCAGTTCCTTCGCATTGCCGGGCTTCACCGACCCGCCGTAAAGCAGCCGGATGGCGTTGCCGATCTCGCCGTAGCGACCGACCAGTTCGGCACGCATGAAGGCATGGGCCTCGGCCACATCGTCCGCCGTCGGCGTCAGCCCCGTGCCGATTGCCCAGACCGGCTCATAGGCAACCACCAGTTCGCCGCCTTGCCATTGGTCAGGCAGCGAAAGCGCAAGCTGCTCCTTGAGCACGTCGAGCGTCTTGCCACCCTTGCGCTCTTCCTCGGTCTCGCCGATGCACACGATGGTCTGCAGCCCTTCGCCAAGCCCGGCAACCGCCTTTTCGCGCACGGCTTCGCTCGTCTCGCCGTGGTCGGCGCGCCGCTCGGAATGGCCGACAATGACCGCACTGCCGCCGGCATCGGCAATCATGGCCACCGATATGTCGCCGGTATGGGCACCGGATGACCTGGCATGGCAATCCTGGGCGCCCGTCTGCAGCCGGCCGTTCCTGGCCACTTCGCTGGCCTGAAACAGCAGTGTTGCCGGAACACAGACCAGCATGTCGATCTTCTGCTGCAGTCCGGCATCGAAGCCGGTGTTCATGGCGCCGATTTCGCCCAGGCTTGCGCTGGTGCCGTTCATCTTCCAGTTGCCGGCCACAAGCGGCTTGATGCCAGGTGTCATTGGAAACCCCTCCTCCGTGATTGCCGGGCCGGCCCCGCAAAACGGTCGGCCCGCAGAACAAACTGGCGTGCGATTACCACGCTCCACCGGAACAGATAAAGTCTCCTCCGGCAATCTGTGACATCGTGCCCGGTGACAATAACCGCCCCCACCGCTGCATCGCTAACGCCATGACGGTGTTCCCTTATCGAAAGAAGCCGGTTGAGCCACACCCCGCCAACCAGTATAGAAACCGGCAAACCGACAAATCAGCGGTGGAAGGTGCCATGCCCCCGCCGCGCAAAAAGCGGAAGATTTCATGCTCAGCATGCTGCGCAACGCAACCCGCGGATGGGTTGCCAAACTCCTTCTTATCCTTCTGGTCGCAAGTTTCGCGGTCTGGGGTGTCTCGGGATCGCTCCTTTCGGGCAGCGCCTCCTCCGTGATCAGCGTCGGCAGCACCCGAGTCACGCCGATCGAACTGCGCCTTGCCTATGACCGGCAGCTCAACCAGTTGCAGCGCCAGCTGGGTTCCCGCCTGACCCGTGAACAGGCAGACGCCTTCGGCCTGACCGGCAGCGTGATCTCGCAGCTTGTCAGCGGCGCCGTGCTCGACGAGGCGGGCCGCAAGATGAAGCTGGGCATTTCTTCCGACCGGCTTGCCGGCCTTATCGGCGAGGACGATTCATTTCGCGACGCAACCGGCCGCTTCTCCCGCGAGCAGTTGCGCCGGGTACTTTCCTCGATCGGCATGAGCGAGGAGGAATATGTCGAAACCCGCAAGGCCGTGGCACTGCGCAACCAGATCATCGAGGCAGCCTCCGGTGAAACACCCCTGCCCGATGCCTACTTCGACATCGTATCCGCCTATCAGGGCGAGGAGCGCAAATTCGAATATGTGGTCATCGACGATTCCGACATCGGCGGGATTGCCGATCCGGGCGATGAGCAGTTGAAGGAATATTACGACGCCAATCTCGGCGAATACCGGGCGCCGGAATACCGCAAGCTGCTGATCGTCAAGCTGGAAGCAGCCGACATTGCCGACGAGGCCTCCGTCAGCGACGAAGAGATTGCTGCCGAATACGAGGCGCGCAAGGCCACCTACACCGAACCCGAAAAGCGCACGATCCAGCAACTGGTCTTTGCCGATGCCGCGACGGCGCAGGCTGCGGCTGAAAAGCTGGCTGCCGGAACCAGTTTCGAAGGCCTGCTCGCCGAACAGGGCAAGACCGCAGCCGATGTCAGCCTTGGAACACTCGCCAAGGCCGAAATACCCGATACAACCATTGCAGAAGCCGCCTTTGCGGCAAGCCTCAATACGCCGACACAGCCCGTCGACGGCCTGTTCGGCAAGGCGATCCTCAACGTTACCGAAATCGTTCCCGGCAGCACAAAGCCGCTCAGCGAGGTGGAAGCCGAAATCCGCAAGGCTCTGGCAGTCCAGAAGGCCGCAGACGAGATTTTCGATACCCATGACCGGCTGGAAGACGAGCGCGCGGCCGGCGAAACCCTGCAGAAGGCAGCCGAAAACACAGGCCTGACGCCGCGCATCATCGAGGCGGTCGACCGCACCGCCCGCGACAGGCAGGGCAATATCATTTCCGACATTCCCCAGTCGCGCGAAGTGCTTTCGGAAGCTTTCGAGATCGATCCCGGCTTCGAGATCAACGCCATTTCCATCGGCACCGAGGGCTTCGTCTGGGTCGACGTGCTGGAAATCGAGCCGGAGCGCCAGAAGCCGCTTGAGGAAGTGCGTGAGCAGGTCCAGGAAGACTGGATTGCCGCCGAAAAGGCAAAAGCCGTGGCTACCCTTGCCGAAACCTTCCGCGAGCGGCTTGCTTCAGGCGGCGATTTCGACGCGCTGATCGGCGAACTCATCCCGGCGGCGGAAGGCGAACTGAAAAAGGTCGTCCAGCAGACCCAGGGGCTGCTGCGCTCGGCAACGGCCATCGGCCTGCCCCAACCGGTCATCGCGGCCGGCTTCTCCGAACCCCAGGGCAGCGTGATCGCGCTTCAGCGCAATTCGCCGACGGACTGGGTGGTGGTGAAGGTTGCCGCCGTCAGTGCCGGCGCCACGGATGTTGGCGACGAGGTGCGCGAGGCGGCAGGCCGACAGGCGGGCGAGGATATCATCACCCAGTTGATTTCGCGCCTGCAACAGGATGAAACTGTCGAAATCAACCAGACGGTCATCCGCCAGGTGCTGGCACAATAGGCCGCCAGCGGGACGGCCAAGAAAATCGGCCATCAACACGGGCCGCAAGGAACGGGCCACAAGGAACGGGCCACAAGGAACGGGCCACAGGGAACGGGATTGGCAATTGAGTGATTTGAAAAAATACATCGCCAAGGTCGCCGACGGCAATGCGCTGACCCGCGAGGAAACCCAGCAGGCATTTTCGATCCTGATGTCGGGCGAAGCGACACCCGCCCAGATCGGCGGCTTCCTCATGGCACTCAGGGTTCGCGGCGAAAGCGAGGCGGAGTTTGCCGGTGCCATCGAGGCGATGCGCGCCAAAATGCTGTCGGTCGATGCGCCCGTCGATGCCATCGATATCGTCGGTACCGGCGGCGATGCCAAGGGATCGCTCAACATCTCGACCGCCACGGCGCTGGTCGTTGCCGGCTGCGGTGTCAAGGTCGCCAAGCATGGCAACCGCGCGCTCTCCTCCAAATCGGGCGCTGCCGACGCGCTGGCTGCCCTCGGCGTCAATCTGGAACTTTCGCCGGGCCAGATCTCCGACTGCATCGAGGATGCCAATATCGGCTTCATGTTCGCACCGGCCCACCATTCGGCAATGCGTTTCGTCGGCCCTGCCCGCGCCGAGCTCGGCACCCGCACGATCTTCAACCTGCTGGGGCCGATGTGCAATCCGGCCCGCGTCAAGCGGCAACTGCTTGGCGTCTTCTCGCCGAAATGGCTGATCACCGTCGCCAAGGTGCTCGGCGAACTGGGATCGGAAAAGGTCTGGGTCGTCTATGGCGACGGCTATGACGAGATCACCATTACCGGCAAGACGCAGATGGCGGTGCTGGAAAACGGCTCCGTGCTGCCGAGGGACGTCACGCCGGAGGATTTCGGCTTCAAGGTTCAACCGGCCGAGGCGATTGCCGGCGGCGATGCAGAATACAACGCCAAAAAGCTTCAGGCGCTGCTCGATGGCGAGCCCTCCGCCTATCGCGACATGGTGCTGATGAATGCGGCGGCTGCCCTTGTGGTCGCCGACAAGGCGTCTGATGTCCGCGAGGGTGTTGAAATCGCCGCCGCTGCCATCGACGAGGGCAAGGCCAATGCGGCGCTGACAAGGCTTGTTGCCGTCTCCAACCAGGGCAAGGCGTGATGGCCGACATTCTGGACAGGATCAAGGCCTACAAGCTTGAGGAAGTCGCCGCTGCCAAGCAAAGCGTCGGCCTCGACGCCCTGAAGGAGCAGATTGCCGCCGGTGAACCGCCACGCGGCTTTGTAAAGGCCCTGCAGGCAAGGCTCGACCGCGGCCAGTATGCACTGATCGCCGAGATCAAGAAGGCAAGCCCGTCCAAGGGGCTGATCCGCGCCGATTTCGACCCGCCTGCCCTGGCAAAAGCCTATCAGGCCGGCGGTGCCGCCTGCCTTTCCGTGCTTACCGATACGCCATCGTTTCAGGGCAGGCCCGAATTCCTCACCGCAGCACGCAGCGCCGTTTCACTGCCTGCCCTGCGCAAGGATTTTCTCTACGATCCCTATCAGGTTCATGAAGCCCGCGCCTGGGGCGCCGACTGCATCCTGATCATCATGGCAAGCGTTGCAGACGACCTCGCACGGGAACTGGAGGAAACCGCCTTCGCCCTCGGCATGGATGTGCTGGTCGAGGTGCATGACGAGGCCGAGCTTGAACGGGCACTGGCCAACCTCGAATCGCCCCTGCTCGGCATCAACAACCGCAATCTCAAGACCTTCGAGACGTCGCTGGAGACCAGTCAGCGGCTGGCCAGACTGGTGCCGGCTGAGAAGCTGCTGGTCGGCGAAAGTGGTCTTTTCACGCCTGACGATCTGGCGCTGATGGCCGAAAGCGGCATCAACACCTTCCTGATCGGCGAAAGCCTGATGCGCCAGAACGATGTGGCAGCGGCGACCCGCAAACTGCTCACCGTGCCGGTGACAGCTTCCGGCGGCGCCTGGTAGCTCCATGGCCGACAAGCTTTCCCATATCGACGAGACCGGCGCGGCCCGCATGGTCGATGTCGGCAGCAAGGACGACACCGAGCGCTTTGCATCCGCCTCCGGCACCATTGCCATGAAGCCGGAAACCCTCGCCATGGTAATGAGCGGTCAGGCAAAGAAGGGCGATGTGCTGGCGACCGCCCGCATCGCCGGCATCATGGCGGCCAAAAAGACCAGCGATCTCATCCCCCTTTGCCACCCCCTGGCGCTGACCCAGGTGACGGTCGACATAGCCGAAGACAAGGCGCTGCCGGGTCTGGCGGTCACCGCCACGGCAAGGCTCAAGGGCAAGACCGGCGTCGAGATGGAGGCACTGACGGCCTGCTCGGTGGCGCTGCTGACGATCTACGACATGGCCAAGGCTGTCGACCGCGGCATGGTGATCGGCGCCATCCGCGTTACCGAGAAATCCGGTGGCAAATCCGGCCACTGGAAGGCCTGAACTGGCGGGTCGATGGCGTTGGCGGCAAAAAGCAACATTCTTCATGAAGGTCTCGTTCCGGCGCGCAAGGCGCTGGAACTGGTGCTGGAGAGTGCAGCCCCCGCTGAAGCCGAACTCGTACCACTGGCACAGGCAGGCGGCAGGGTACTGGCGCAGGACCTTTCAGCAAAACGCACCCAGCCACCCTTTCCTGCTTCCGCCATGGATGGCTACGCCGTCCGCCATACGGACTTGCACGACGGCGAAACCGCGCTTGCGGTAATCGGCGAAGCGGCAGCAGGCCACCCCTTTGCGGGCGAGGTGGTGCCCGGAGCCGCCGTGCGCATCTTCACCGGCGCGCCGGTGCCGCAAGGCGCCGATACCATCATCATCCAGGAAAACACCATCCGCGACGGCGATACCGTGCGAATCCTAAAACCTGCCGAAAAAGGAAGGTTCGTGCGCCCGGCAGGTCTCGATTTCACCGAAGGCGAGACACTGCTGAAGGCTGCAAGTGTCATCAACGCCCAGAGCCTGTCGCTGGCAGCTTCCATGAACCATGCGGAAATCCCGATCTGGAAGAAGCCGGTCATCGGCGTTCTTGCCACCGGTGACGAACTCGTCCTGCCCGGCAATGAACTGGCCGAAGGACAAATCCTCGCCTCCAATACCTTCGGCGTGGCAGCGATTGCCCGCGATGCCGGCGGCGAAGTCCTCGACCTCGGCATTGCCCGCGACACGCTGGACGATCTCATTGCCAGGATCGGCAGCGCGCTCGGCAAAGGCGCTGACCTGATCGTCACCACCGGCGGGGCCTCGGTCGGTGATCATGATCTCGTCAAGCCCGCCATGGAGCATTTCGGCTTCACCTTCTCTTTCGTCAAGATCGCCATGCGGCCGGGCAAGCCGGTGATGTTCGGCAAGGCAATCATCAGTGGAAAGCAGCGCCGTTTTCTCGGCCTTGCCGGAAATCCGGTCTCGAGCCTGGTTTCAAGCCACATCTTCATGCGCCCGCTGATCCGCCTGCTCGGCGGCTATGATGCTAAAACGGTGGAGCCCGTCGCGGGCGAACTGGAAATCGCGCTGTCTGAAAACGATGAGCGCGAGGACTACCTGCGCGCCACCGCCCGCCGTGATGGCGATGGCAGACTGCTGGTAACCCCTTTTATGAAACAGGATTCCTCCATGCTGGCGACGCTGTCGAAAGCCGATTGCCTTGTCATCCGCCCCGTTCGAGCACCGGCGGCACTGGCAGGAGAAAGCGTTCCCGTCATCCTGCTGCGCGATGTCTGAACAGGCTGCTTTCATGCCCCCCTGTCCCGCTGATTTCGTCTTTCTCGGCGGCGCCCATCTCGACCATGAACTGCGTCTTGCCCGGCCTGCCGTGATGGGGAGCTCCAATCCGGTCACCGCCCGTGCAATACCCGGCGGCACGGCCCTCAACTCGGCCGGCGTTGCCGCATCCCTCGGCATGAACTGCCTGCTGGTCAGTCCGATTGGAGAAGATGCTGCAGGCGAAGTGCTGCAGGGTATCTGCCGGGAACGCGGCATCGGGGACGGGCTTGTCGTCACGCCCGGTGCAAACACCGGCTCCTACACCGTGCTGATCGAGCCCGATGGCGAGGTACTGATCGGCGCAGCCGACATGGCCATCTACGAGGGTATCGACGCTGCCTGGCTCGAGCAGCATCTGCCGCTCCATCAGGCGGGCGCCAAGGGCCTGCTTGCAACCGCCAATCTCCCCGCCGGGGCGCTTTCCTTCCTGGCCTCGCACAAGGAACCCGGCCCGGTTTTTTTGGCGGCCGCCGCCGTTTCGCCCGCCAAGGCGCCGCGCCTGCTGCCCCTGCTTGACGGTCTCGACCTGCTGTTTGCCAACCTCGCAGAAGCCCGCGCACTTGCCAGCGGAGAAAATGCGGATGCTCCCACACTCGCCCGGTTGCTTGCCGCAAGAGGCGTACGCGCGGGCATCATCACCGCCGGCAGCAATCCTGTAACCTTCTGGAACGGTACGCAGTCGGGCATGATCGCACCCAGGCCGGTAGCGAATCTGGTCGACACCAACGGTTCCGGCGATGCGCTGGCCGGCGCGGTGCTGGCCATGCTGGCAAAGGGTCGTTCCCTCGAAAGCGCCATCGGGACCGGCCTTGAGGCCGCTGCCGTCTGTCTGGCACAGAACGGCCCCTATCCCTCGCCGCAGAGCCTTCAGGCGCTGGAAAACCGATAGAAAGCACACCATGGACACCCGATCCGTTCTTCAGTTCACCCCCGAAGTGGAACAGGCGCTGGCATCGAAAAAGCCGGTCGTGGCGCTTGAATCGACCATCGTCACCCACGGCATGCCGTTTCCCGAAAACCTTAAAACCGCTCTCGCCGTCGAGGAGGAAGTTCGCGCCGCAGGTGCTATTCCCGCTACCATCGCCGTAATGGAAGGCCAGATCCGCATCGGCCTCGACCGTGCGGCGCTCGAAGCCCTGGCTCAGGCGGAAGACGTGATGAAACTGTCGCGCGCCGACCTTGCCTTTGCGCTGGCCGGCCGCCGAACCGGCTCGACCACGGTCGCTGCCACCATGATGGCGGCGAAACTCGCCGGCATCGAGGTCTTTGCCACTGGCGGCATTGGCGGCGTCCATCAGGGTGTTGAGGAAACGCTCGATATTTCCGCCGATCTCAGGGAACTGGCGCAAACCAGCGTCATCACCGTCTGCGCCGGTGCCAAGGCGATCCTCGACATCCCCCGCACGCTGGAAGTGCTCGAAACCGAAGGCGTTCCGGTGGTCGGCTACCGAACGGACGAACTGCCGGCCTTCTGGTCGCGCAGCAGTGGCATCTCTGCACCGTTGCGCCTCGATGCGGTGGAGGACATCGCAGCCTTCTGGCGCGCCCGCAAGGCAATCGGCCAGCAGGGCGCCATCCTGGTTGCCAATCCGGTGCCCGGGGACAGCGAAATCCCCGCCGACATCATGTCGGGTCATATCGCCGATGCCGTCCGCGCTGCCGAGGCCGAAGGCATTCGCGGCAAGAAGGTCACACCCTTCCTGCTCGGCAAAATCCTAGAATTGACCGAAGGCACTTCGCTTGCGGCCAACATCGCGCTGATCCGCAATAACGCCCGATTGGCCGGCGAAATTGCCGTCGCGCTTGCCGCTACCGCCTGACATCGCGGCGCAGTGCGCTTTGGCTCGGCCGGTTTGACAGGCGCTGAAAATCGGCGTTCAGTGGGTCCTGGAGAGGCCATCCGAGAGTTTTGCCAGGGAGTTCCATGGAAACCGCGCTGCTTGCGATCCAACTGAAGATAAAGGCGCTCTGGCTGCATCTCTATTCGCCCTGGACGATCTACCAGCTCATCATCATTCTCGTCTGTTTCCTCGCTGCCCGCAGCATTGCCAGGCTGGTCGAACCGAGAATGGAGGAATGGGTCAGGACCATCCGGGGCAATCCCGACCTGCTTCGGGTTCTCGCCGCACTGATGCGGCGGCTCACCTGGGTATTTTTCATCCCCCTCGCCTCGCTTTCGGCCCTGGTCATCCGTCAGTACACCTGGCCCTCGCGCGCCTGGATCATCGATGTCTCGATCAAGCTCGCTGCCGCCTGGCTGATCATCGCCGTATTGTCACGCATCATCCGCAGCCGATTCATCGCCCGTGTCATCACCGTCGTCGGCTGGTCGATCGCCGCCCTCAGCCTGACCAATACCTTCGACACGGTGATGCTGGCGCTTGATTCCTTCGCCTTCAACCTCGGCGCCTTCCGCCTCTCGGCCTTTGCGGTCATCAAGGGGCTGATCCTGCTGGTCGGCCTGATCTGGCTTGCCTCGCTCGCCGGAAACTTCGTCGACAACCGCATTCAGCGCGTCGATGACCTGACGCCGTCCCTGCGCGTCCTGCTCGGCAAGGTGATCAAGATCACCCTGATGATCGTCGCCGTTGCCGCCGCCCTGTCGGCGGTTGGTCTCGATCTCACCGCGCTGACCGTCTTTTCGGGTGCCGTCGGCGTCGGCATCGGTTTCGGCCTTCAGAAGGTCGTCTCCAACTTCATTTCAGGCATCATCATCCTGCTCGACAAGTCGATCAAACCGGGCGACACGATCTCGCTCGGCGAGACCTTCGGCTGGATACGGGAATTGCGCGCCCGCTTCGTCTCCGTCGTCACCCGCGATGGCAAGGAATACCTGATCCCGAACGAGGACTTCATTACCCAGCAGGTGGTCAACTGGTCGTTTTCCGACGATCTCGTGCGCCTCGACGTGCCGTTCGGGGTCGCCTATGACAGCGACCCGCACGAGGTGACGCGTGTCGCGCTTGCCTGCCTGCAGGACATCGACCGGGTGTCAAAACTGAAGAAGCCGGTCTGCTGGATGACGGAATTCGGCGATTCCTCGATCAATTTCGTGCTGCGTTTCTGGATTCGCGATCCCCAGAACGGGCTGACCAATATCCGCGGAACCGTGCTGCTGGCGCTGTGGGATGCGCTGAAGGAGGCCAATGTCTCCATTCCCTTCCCCCATCGCGAGGTGATTTTCAAAACGCCGCTGGAAGTGGCATCCGCCAGCGCGCAGGTTGCGCCCGCGCCCAGGGCACGGCGCAAGCCCGCTGCAAAGCGTCAGACCTAGGTAAGGGCCTATTCGGCCGGATTGAGCGTGCCGGCTTCCGCCACCGCATCGACACTGCGGCTTGCCGGGCTCGAAAGCGCCCGGTCGAGAGCATAGGCACGCAACGTCACCGGCTCTCGGATGCCACGGTCGATATCATCGATCTGCCAGATCGCCGACAGCATGGCGTTGTGGACCTTTTTCGAATTGTCCATCGTCGTGTGGATTTGCCCGAAGACGTAGTTGTTGGTCACAATCGCCTTCTGGTCCTTGGTTACCGGCAGCAGGCCGTAGACCGGGAACAGCGAATAGAAGTTCTCCGCCCACATCACCCCTTCGGGCACGCCGCCGATGGGTCCCGGAATGTCGATCAGGCCGAGATAGGAGACCTTGACCCCTTCCCTGCGCAGTTGTGCAGCCGTGGTCATCGCTGCCAGTGCTCCCATGGAATGGCCGAGCAGCGCCACCGATCGCGGCTTGCGCTTGCGGATGTCGGCAAGCACCCCGACTGCATTCTGCCAGCGGTAGACATCGGCATGAATGCCGCTCTCCCGGATCTTGTCGCGCAGATCGTCCATGCCCTGGCTGAAGGTCAGCCGGTCGGCAACGAAGGAGAAGTCCCCCGCACCGCGAAACAGGTAAACCTCGACGGCCTGTGCCGGCACGAAGGCCGACATCAGCGCCGAGGCTGCAAACAGGATACGCAATACTGGCTTGATCATTGTCCCACTCCGCAGTTCCTTGCCGCCGATGTTAAGCCAGCCGAAACTGTCTAAAATCGGGCAGAATTCGATCATGCATCGTTAGGGTTAAGCGCTTGGCAAGAAACGTGGTTAGCAAGCGGTAAACATTGCCCGTCAGGCAACGGCAAGCCCGCGCAACTGCGACAGGCGGGAAACGCCGAGTTGCACCATGTTGTTGGCGAGGTCTGTCGCAAGGATATGGCTGACATGGTCGGCACCGGCTTCGCCATGGGCGGCAGCACCGTAAAGATAGGGCCTGCCGGCGAGCACGAAATCGGCCCCGAGCGCAAGCGCCCGAAGCACGTCGAGCCCGGTCCTCACGCCGCTGTCGAACACAATGGCGGTCTTGCCACCAACCGTTTCGGCAATTTCCGGCAGGACGGAGATCGAGGCCGGCGCACCATCGAACTGGCGTCCGCCATGGTTCGACACCACAATGCCGTCCATGCCTTCTTCCACCGCGCAGCGCGCATCCTCGGTGTCGAGCAACCCCTTGATGACGATGGGCCCCTTCCACAGCTTGCGGAAGCGCGCCAGGTCCTTCCAGCGGTAAAGCGTGCCGACCTGCTGGTCTGCGAGAAATTTCGGCAGATCGCGCATGTCTTCGCCACCGAGATATTTCTCCAGCATGCGAAACGCCGGCTTGCCCCGCTTGCGGGTCGCCAGTGCCCAGGCCGGACGCGCCAGCACATTGGCAATGAATTGCGGCGTGATCTTCGGCGGCACGCGCAGTCCGGCACGCCGCTGGCGCTCGCGCATCGACGGCGCCGGCAGATCGACGGTAATGACCAATACCGAAAAGCCGCTGTCGCCAGCCCGTTTCAGCAGGTCTTCATTGATGGCCCAATCGGCGAAGGTATAAAGCTGGAACCAGCCGTTTTCGCCTGCCGTCCTGCCGACATCCTCCGGCGTTTCGCAGGCTACCGTGCTGAGACAGTAGGGAATGTTGGTCCGCCGCGCCGAGCGCGCCAGCATGAGTTCAGCCCCCGGCCACATCAGCCCCGTCATGCCCACCGGCGCCATGCCGAAAGGCAGATCGTATTTCCGCCCGAACAGCTCGGTGGAAAGTTCCGGCCTGATTTCTCCCTGCAGCCCGCGCGGCTTGAACAGCACTTGATCAAGACAATCGCGATTGCGGCGGATGGCAGCCTCAAACCCGGTTCCGCTGTCGAGATATTCCCAGGCGAAATGCGGCATGCGGCGCTTCGCCAGCCTGCTCAGATCCTCGATGGCAGGCACATGCTCGAGACGCTCGGCAGGCGTCATGCCGCCAAAGCCGCTCATGGCCGGTAGTCGTCCGGCACCAGCAGGATCTTGCCCTTGTTTTCACCCTTCAGAAGGCCTGGCAGCTGCTTGTGGACGTCCTTCAATGGCACCCTTGCGGCAACTTCCGTTTGCCATGCCCCCGTCGCAAACCGCTTCTGCACGGTGCGGACAACCCTGAGCTTGGCCAACAGGGGCGTATTCTGCATCCAGTTGACCAGCCAGAATCCCTCCACCTGCTTCGTCATGAAGATGAACTGCCCTGGATCCTGCAGCGTGGTCGGCTCGTCGGTCAGCCTTCCATAGATGACCCAGCGCGCTCTCGGTCCCATCAGGCTGAACATCGTGGACGAAACCGGCCCGGTGACGGCATCCAGCAGCATCACCGGCTTTTCGGACTTGCAGACCGCGGCAAACGTGTCGGCAAAGTCCTTCTTTTCGCAGTTGAGCACATGGGCGGCACCCAGTTCCTTCAGATGTTCGATCTGGCTGTCGCGGCGGACAACGGAAATCGCCGTGTAGCCTTCATCGCGAGCAAGGCTCGCCATCAGCTTGCAGAGCTGGCTGGAGGCTGCCGTCATCACGAAGGCCTTCGAACCCGAACGCTTGACCAGGTCGAACATTGCATGGGCAGTCAGCGGATTGACGATCATCGCCGCGCCATCCTCGTCGCGCACATCCTTGCGCAGGGCGATACAGGTCGCAGCGTCGGCAATCACATATTCCGCCCAGCTGCCCGAATTGTGCGCCACGAATGCGACCCGCTTGCCGGAAAGCATGGACGCCATCAGCCCGCCGCCGGTTGCGACCACATCGCCGACCGCTTCGAAACCCGCCGGTTGGCCCTTGATCCGCGGCTGGCCGTAATTTCCCTGAAAGAAGATGACATCGGAAGGATTGACCGAAGAACAGCGCATTCTGATCAGTACCTGCCCCTTTGCGGGTCTGGGTACGTCCATCTCCTCATAGGCGAGAAAGGGCGCGAGGCTTTCCGGCGTGTAGCTGGCGAGTTCGGCTGAATAGCCGCCTTCCGTCAGCACCAGTGCCTTCATTCTGCTTGGCAACGTCATTGGCAAAAAAACCTTTCGTCAGCGGCTGTTCCGTCCCTTACGGCTTTAACACGATCTTGCCCACCGCCTTGCGGCCGTGAATATGCTTCAGCGCCTCGGCAGCCTGTTCAAGCGGATAGGTCCTTTCGACCACCGGCCTGATCCTGCCCGAAGCATACCAGCCCATCAACTCGCGCATGTTGGCGGCAAAGACCTGCGGCTCGCGGACGGTGAAATCGCCCCAGAAGACGCCGACGGCCGAATAGCCTTTGACGAGCGCCAGATTGACCGGCAGTTTCGGGATCGTGCCCGAGGCAAAGCCGATGATCAGCAGCCGGCCGTTCCAGGCCATCGCCCGCGAACAGGCATCGAATACCTCGCCGCCAACCACCTCGAATACCACATCGGCGCCCCTGCCGCCGGTTGCCTCCTTCAGCGTATCCTTCAGATCGTCGTAGCCGAGCGCGACATCGGCGCCGTTTTCAACACAAAGCTCGCGCTTCTCGTTGCTCGATGCCACGGCAATCACCCGCGCGCCCATCGCCTTGCCGATCTGGATTGCCGCCAGCCCGGTAAGCCCCGCCGCTCCGGTTACCACGAGGGTTTCGCCCGGCTGGAGCGCGCCGCGCTGCTTGAGTGCGTGGTGGGCCGTGCCGTAACCGCAGATCAGCGCCGTCACCTCGCCCGCTTCCGCGCCATCGGGTATGGGCATGACACTGGCGGCTGGCACGGCGACCCTTTCGGCATAGGTGCCGATCGCCGCAACACCCGCCACCCGGTCGCCCGGCTTGAAACCCGAAACCTTGCTGCCGGCAGCCTCGATAGTCCCAACCACCTCCATGCCGGGCGTGAACGGGGTCGGCGGCTTGAGTTGATAGAGCCCCTGAACCAGCAAACCGTCTGGAAAGTTGACGCCGATGGCCTCGGCCCGGATGACGACGCCATCCTCCGGCACTGCGGGATCGGCAATCTCCTCGAAGGAAAGCCCGTCAATCGGCCCGTATTGCCTGCACAGGATCGCTTTCATGCCTGAGCCTAGAACTTCTGCTGGCTGTATTTTTTCAGCTCCGTCCGCGCCACCTGACGGCGGTGTACCGCATCCGGCCCGTCAGCAAGTCTCAGCGTGCGCACATGCTTCCACGAATGGGCCAGCGTCGTGTCCTGCGAAATTCCCTGAGCTCCGTGCATCTGCACCGCCTCATCGATCACCTTCAGCGCCATCAGCGGCGCAACCACCTTGATCTGCGAAATCCATGGCGCGGCGGCCCGCGCATCGCCCTGGTCCATCATCCAGGCAGCCTTCAGGCACAACAGCCGCGCCTGCTCGATCTCCATTCGGGCATTGGCGATGATGTCGTAATTGGCGCCGAGATGGGCAATGGGTTTCCCGAAGGCCTCGCGCTGCAGCGCCCTGCGGCACATCTGTTCAAGCGCATTCTCCGCCTGTCCGATCGCCCGCATGCAATGGTGGATTCGTCCCGGTCCGAGCCGCCCTTGCGAGATTTCAAACCCCCGCCCCTCGCCCAGGAGCAGGTTTCCGGCCGGAACGCGCACGTCGGTAAACCGGATATGCAGATGGCCGTGCGGCGCGTCGTCCATGCCGTAGACTTCCATCGGCCGCAGTTTCTCGATTCCCCTGGTCGCGGCATCGACCAGGATCATCGAATGCTGCTGGTGCCGCGAGCGGCCCTCGTCCGGCGTATGCACCATGACGATATAGACCGAGCAGCGCGGATCGCCCGCCCCCGACGACCACCACTTTTCGCCGTTGAGAATGTACTCGTCGCCATCCTTCACGCAGGACATGGAGATATTGGTGGCATCCGAGGAAGCAACATCCGGCTCCGTCATCAGATAGGCTGAGCGGATTTCGCCTTCCAGCAGCGGCGCAAGCCACTTCTTCTTGTGCTCCGCGCTGCCATAGCGCTCCAGCACCTCCATATTGCCGGTATCGGGCGCATTGCAGTTGAAGACCTCGGCGGCAAGATGCGATTTGCCCATTTCCTCGGCGAGATAGGCATATTCGACGGTAGAGAGCCCGTACCCCTTGTCGGAATCGGTCAGCCAGAAATTCCAGAGCCCGCGTTCCTTGGCCTTGGCCTTGAGCCCTTCGAGGATTTCCTTCTGGCGTTCCGTGTAGCTCCAGCGATCACCCTTGGCGACTTCCGCCAGAAACTCCGCATCGAGCGGCTTGATCTCGTCCGCAACCATCCGCGCCACCTGCTCGTGGATCGGCTGCAGCCGTTTCGTCATGCCAAGGTCCATGAAATCCTCCTGCCTGTCCCGCACCCGGAAGCGCGGGGAAATTCTGCTGCCCAAGACTGTTCCGTCCGGCGGCAAAGCTGTAAACAACGTTGAATGTCCACTTTACGTAACAGCTAATTCCGGTCCCTACTAGCGGGCAAAGCGGCGCAAGCGGCTCGCCCCGCATCGAACCGCCGGCCGGGAAGAATCCCAGACGAAGGAAAGCGAATGAACATCTATGAGCGGCTCTTTTCACTGAAGGGAAAATCCGCCCTGGTAACCGGCGGCGCCAGCGGCATCGGCCGCATGATCGCCTCTGCCCTTGTCGAGGCCGGTGCCGATGTGATGATTGCCTCGCGCAAGGCGGACGATTGCCGAAAGGTTGCCGATGCGCTCAACGAAATGGCGCAGCACACAGGCTCCGGCGGATCGGCGACGGGTTTCGGCGGCAATGTCGCGACCCAGGACGGCGTGCATGCCCTGGCCGAAGAGGCAAGAAGCCGTACCGACACACTGCACATCCTGTTCAACAATGCCGGCACCACCTGGGGCGAGCCGGTCGACACCTTTCCCTACGAGGCCTGGGGCCGGGTCCTCGACGTCAACGTCACCGGCCTGTTCAACCTGACGCGCGAGCTTCTTCCGCTGCTGGAAAAAGCCGCAACCAGACAGGACCCGTCACGCGTCGTCAATGTCGGCTCGGTGATGGGTTCCTCGCCCTATGGCGACGGTGCCTATTCCTATGCGGCTTCCAAGGCGGCGGTGCATCACCTGACGCGCATTCTCGGCAAGGAACTTGCCCACCGCCACATCACGTTCAACGCCTTCGCGCCGGGGCCGTTCCCGTCGAAGATGACAGCCTTTGCCACCGGGTCGGAGGAAAAGGCCGCCGTCACCGGCAAGTCGGTGCCGCTTGGGCGCATCGGCAATCCCGATGACATTGCCGCAGCCACGCTCTATCTGTGCGGCCCCGGCGGCTCCTATGTCACCGGATGCATCCTGCCCATCGATGGCGGCACCCACGTCACCACCGGACCGGACCTGTTCGAGGAAGCCGCCAGGCTTTAGCAAACAGGCCGAGAGGCCGTTTGAGGCTGATATATTCCCATTACTTCAGATGATTAAGAGGGTTTTTTAACATGACCATACGGTTTGACGACCAGGTTGCCATCGTTACCGGGGCAGGCAACGGCCTCGGCCGGAGCCACGCCATGGAACTCGCCCGCCGCGGCGCGAAGGTGGTGGTCAACGACTTCGGCGGCGCGCGCGACGGCTCCGGCGGTTCGCTTACGCCCGCCGGGGAAGTCGTCAGGGCAATCGAGGCCGAAGGCGGCGAGGCCATGGCCAACGGTGCCAATGTCGCCAGTATCGATGAAACCGGGCAGATGGTCGCCGATGCGGTTGCCAAATGGGGCCGCGTCGATGTTCTCATCAACAATGCCGGCATCCTGCGCGACCGCAGTTTCGGCAAAATGTCCGATGCGGAATGGGACGCCGTCATCGCCGTTCACCTGACGGGTTCGGCCAACTGTGCCCGCTCGGTCTGGAACCAGATGAAGGAACAGGGCTATGGCCGCATCCTGATGACCACGTCGACCTCCGGCGTCTACGGCAATTTCGGCCAGGCCAATTACGGTGCCGCCAAGATGGGCGTCATCGGCATGATGAACACGCTCTGCATCGAGGGCATGAAGAGCAATATCCGCATCAACTGCCTGGCGCCGACGGCTGCAACCCGCATGACAGAGGACATCATGACGGAGGAAATGCTGGCCGCACTCGACCCCAAACACGTCACCCCGGCTGCCGTCTACCTGGTGAGCCGGGATGCGCCCAACCGGACCGTCATGTTTGCCGGCGGCGGCACCTTCTCCAAGCTCGAAATCCGCGAGAGCAAGGGCGTCTTCATTTCCGAGGATGAACGAAATGCCGATTCAGTCGCAGCCCGCTTCGAGGCAATAAGCGACATGTCTGCCCCCGATCACTTCACCCACGGCAATGAGCACATCGCCAAGGTGCTGACCAATACCCAGAAGGCCGCAAGTTAAGGCTTCGGCTTCGCGGGAGGCTACTGGCGTGGCGCGATACGGTCGAGCAGCGCAAGCCCGGCGCTGCAGATGCGCGCCATGACCCGGTCGTGGATTTCGACGAAACGTTTCCAGCCCGGTGTCCGCAAGGCGCTGCCCGGTTCGGCTGAAACTGCCGCCATCCTGCGCATGCGCGCATCCACCCTGCCCTCATCGGCCAGCACGATGTAGCGGTAGAGGATTGCCGCAATGGCAATCATGAAAATGCCGGCAAAGAACGTGTCCGACGGGAAGTGCCCGCCCTGTCCGACCCGCATATAGGCGGCGTAGAACCATAGCGGCAGCAACAGCGCCATCAGCGGTTTGCGCCATTTCGGCAGCACGAAGACCAGCGATGCCACCAGCATGACCATGGAGGAGACTTCACCGCTGACGAAGGAACAGTTGTCGGCACACTGGCCGCCACTCTCGAACAAGCGCTTGAAATCGAGATTGCCGCCGAATTCGCTCACCGTACGCGGCCTGGGCCGGCCGACATTGTCCTTCAGGATGATGTTGGTGATCAGCAGCGGGCCGATCAACGAGGTCAGAAGCAGGTAGAGCCATTGCACCGGGGCAAGCTGCCAGAACCGGCCGCGATGCCGGATGGCGCCCACAAGCCCCAGGATCACCGCCCCATAGAACACGCCGTAGCCGATCATGTTGAACCGCCGCAGCGCCGACCACGTATCGCTGCCGCGCAGGGTGAAATCGCCATCGGCAATAAGCATCCGCGTCAGGGCGATGTCGAGTTGCGGCCAGGTCACAAACAGCAGGCTTGCCAGCAGCCCGGCGACCGCTGCCGCCAGCAGAACACGGCGGGAAAATCGCCGTTCGGCGGCAAGTTCGGCCGGCTCCAACCCGCTGGTCCAGTAGAGTACGGGCACATTCATGGCCGGTACCCCTCCAGAACGAAGATGCGAAGCAACTTGTTACTGCCCCGATGTTCCGGAACTTCACCGGCAAGCCGCACGGCTGCAAAATGGCTGGCAACGGCTTGCGGCACGGTTTCGCCATTCGCCGGATAGAGGAAGCTTGCACCCGCGAGATCGGGCCGGTCCTGAAGCGCCCTTGTCAGCTCGAAATGGTCGCCCGGCGCATCCCCTTCCCGCCAGGCATGTACGGTGAGCGGTTCGTCGCGCAGATAATAGATCAGCGTTGCCGAACGCTTGCGGCTGCCCGAAAGAACGTTTTCGATGCCCTCGGCGCGCGCCGCATCGGCTACCGCCTCACCCAGTTCCGGTCCGCCCCACATCCGGTTGAACGGGTTTTGCTTTTCGCCAAGCGGCAATTGCCCCGGCCCGGCAAAGGCGACGATGACGGCGATCACGGCAAACACGACGCCGTGGATGCCGTTCGACAGCCGAATCCAGACATGCGGCATGTGGCGAACGAAAAGTTCGCTGACCAGCAGCACGACGGCCGGAAAGGCGGTGGCTGCCCAGTTGGCAAAGGCCTTGCTCATGATCGCCTGAAACGAGATCAGCGCCAGCACCGGCAGGGAAAAGGCAATCAGCAGTTTCTGCTCGCTGCTTGCCCCTTCCCGCCACAGGCGGAAAAGCGCGATGAGGTAGACGGCAAAGACGATGGGGCCGGCAACGCCGAATTGCGAGCCGAGGAACTCGCCAAGCCCGGCAAGATTTGGGAAATGCCCGCCCCAGCCGATATTGTCGCCGGTATGGGTTACCGTGGTGAACTGGTTTTGTGCCTGCCACAGCAGATTGGGAATCAGGAAGGCAAGCCCCGCCGCAAAGGCTGCCCACAACCGCCAATCCCTGAGCAGGCCCCGCCCGTCCCGGGGCAGGACGGCGTAAACCACGAAACACAGCAGGAAATAGGCCATGGCATATTTCGCATTGAGCCCGAGGCCGAAGGCGAGTGCCAGCACGGCCAGCCATTTACCGGCCCTGTCCCGCCGGTAGCCGATGAAGGCCCAAAGCGCCGCCGACCAGCAAAGCAGCAGCGGCACATCGGTCGAAATCAGCGTCGAGGAAAGCGACACGGCGGGCAGCAGCAGCCAGCCAATGCCGGCGACAAGCCCGATACGGGCATCGAACAGCGCCCGTCCCGCCAGAAAGACGAAGAAGCCGGTCAGCGTGTGCAACAGAGGCGATGCCAGCCGCACGCAGAACTCGCTGTCGCCGCAGATGCCGCTGAAGCCGGCAATCGTCCAGGCAAGCAGCGGCGGTTTGGAGAAGTAGCCGAAGGCCGGCTCCTTCGCCCAGACCCAGTATTGCGCCTCGTCGAAGAACAGCGGCGTGTTGTTGAACCATAGCGAAACGACGCGCAACAGCAGGATCAGCGCTGCAAAGAGCCAGAACCGCCCTAGCGAGGTGGCGCTGGCGCCCGCATTCAGTTGTTCGGCCATGGTCCTGTCCATTCGGGCTTCCGCCGGGCTTGCCGCCGCGCTGTCCCCGCGCCGCTCTTGTCCGGCATCCCTTGCGAATTCGTGGCGTCTATGGGATGGAAGCGCCAAGCTGTCAACAAGACGAAACCAGCCTTCGCGCTCATCCCATCTTCGTCATATCGCGTATTTTGGTGTATTCATGGCCGCCGCCCGCAAAACCGTTTCCGTCATCATTCCGGTCTACAACGAGGAAGGCAATATCGGCCGCCTCGTCGGGGAAACACTGGCAGCGGTTCCGGCAGCCAATCTGGGCGAAATCATCGTCGTTGACGATTTTTCCTCCGACAAGGGGCCGGAGGAAGTGCTGGCAATCGCGCGAAAGAACAAGAAGGTGCGCCTGGTGCGCCACCTCCAAAATGCCGGCCAGAGCGCTGCTGTCAGAACCGGCGTGGTTGCCGCCACCCATCCGCTGATCGCAACGCTCGACGGCGATGGCCAGAACGACCCCCACGACCTGCCGAAGATGATCGAGGCGATTGCGCCCGCCGGCAGCGATACCGGCCCGGCATTGATCGGCGGCGTTCGCGTCAATCGCAAGGATACCGGCTCGAAACGCTGGGCCTCGCGGGCTGCCAACAAGATCCGCGACTGGGTGTTGCGCGACGACTGCCCCGATACCGGCTGCGGCATCAAGGTTTTCTGGCGCGAGGCATTCCTCAAACTGCCCTTCTTCACCTCGATCCACCGCTATCTGCCGGCGCTGTTCCAGACCTATGGCTATGCGACGCAATACGTTCCTGTGAACTCCCGCGAACGGCTTGCCGGCGTTTCGAAATACAACAATTTCAACCGCGCCCTGATCGGGCTTTACGACCTGTTCGGGGTTTCCTGGCTGCGGCGGCGCACCAAACACCCGGCCGTGCGCGAGGAAAAGTAGACGGGATCAATCCGCGGAGGTTTTCCGCGCGGTCTTGCGCTTGGCGCGGATCTGGCGCCGGTAGCGCCCGTAAATCCACAGCCCGACCACCATCAGCACCGCAAACAGCCCGATGCCGAGGGCAACCTGCCATTCCGCCCCCACATCGACGCCGCTGCCCATCAGTGCGAACACCGCCATTTGCGGCAGATAGCCCGCAAGCGAGGCCAGCACGAAGGCGGCAAGCGGCACGCCGGTAACGCCGGCAGCCAGATTGGTCAGCAGGTTGGAGCCAACCGGCAGCAGGCGGATGATGACCGTGGTCGACACCGGGTTCTGCCGCCAGTATTCGAAGGCGATGTCAACCCGGCCGCGGATCAACTGTCGCGCCCGTGCCTCGAATACCCGGGCGATGAGCGCAGCCAGAAGGCAACCGAGCCCCGCCGCAAGGGTGGAGACCGCCAGACCCGGCCAGAAACCGAAGAAATAGGCGCCGAAGAACGCCACCGCCTGGCGCGGCCCGCCAATCGCCGTAAACACCATGCCGGCCGAAAGATAGGCGAGCTTGCCCTGATACCATTGCGCGCCGGTCCGGTCGTTGAAATCGACCCATTGCGCAAGGCCCTCGAAATCGATCGATTTTGCCAGATAGCCGATCGCCAGAATGACGCCGAGCGCCACGCCTGCCTTGGCGAGACGTGCAAGGCCGATCTGCCGGACGGCTCTTACGGCGGGTTCGATGAATTCGGCTGCGGGCATGGAAACATTAAGCCAGGAGAACTTGCCTGCCGGTCGGCGGGCTGTATACGCAGCGCGTTTTGCCACCTTTTGCCGCGAACATCAAACCGGCTTCGCCTGCGCTGGCTCCTTGACGCAGGCGGGAGCGGGCGTCAAGTTCGTGCGAAGCAGGCAGCGAGGAGGTGACTGAATGGACGATGCGGTAAGCCAGCTCGACAGCGTGGCGCTTGCCCCCTGGCTCGAAAGCCATGTCGAGGGCTTCCACGACCTGATGGAAGTCCGAAAATTCTCCGGCGGCCAGTCCAATCCGACCTTTCTGATCACCGCCCAGAGCGGCAAATACGTATTGCGCGCCAAGCCGCCCGGCGAGTTGCTGAAATCGGCCCATCAGGTTAACCGCGAATACCGCGTCATGAAAGCACTTGCGGGCAGCGGTGTGCCGGTACCGCGCATGTTTGCCCTTAGCGATGAGGACAGCCCCATCGGTCGCATGTTCTTCGTCATGGAGTATCTCGACGGCCACATTTTCTGGGACCCGGCCCTGCCGGAAATTCACGAGTACCACGGCGAAAAGGCGCCGGAGCGAAGGGCACTGATCTATGACCGGATGAACGCGGTTTTGGCCAGACTGCATCAGGTCGATGTGGAAGCCGTTGGTCTTGGCGATTTCGGCAAGCCGGGCAGTTATTTCGAGCGCCAACTCTCTCGCTGGACGCAGCAATATGCGGCGAGCGAAACCGAGCGCAGCGAACAGGTGCGACAGCTCATCGACTGGCTCGGTGCCAACATGCCGCCCGATGACGGCAGGGTATCGCTGGTCCACGGCGATTTCCGCATCGACAACCTCGTCTTCAGCCACGACGCCCACGAGGTGCTTGGCCTGCTCGACTGGGAATTGTCGACGCTGGGCCACCCCTATGCCGATCTTGCCTACCAGTGCATGCAGTGGCGACTGCCCCATCAGGGCGGCTTTCGCGGCCTTGGCGGCATCGACCGCAAGGCGCTCGGCCTGCCATCGGAGGAAGACTATGTGGCGGCCTATTGCCGGCGCAGCAGCATCGAGCACATCGCCAACTGGCGTTTCTACGTCGCCTTCTGTTTCTTCCGCCTCGCCGCCATCCTGCAGGGCGTCTACAAGCGCTCGCTCGACGGCAATGCCTCCAATCCCGAAAAGGCGGCGGAATACGGCAAGGCAGTGCCGGTACTTGCCAGCCTCGCCATGGAAATGATCGAGCAGGAGAGCTGAAACAGGCGCGGCGGCAGACAAAACCGCACAGCGTGAAACTTTCCCGCGCGCTGTTTCGTCAACGGGTCAGCAGCCGGGAGAAAGTCATGCGAAAATCGATGATGTTCGAGGATTTAAGAGCGATTGGCCTTGCGCTGCTTGTCTTCGCGCTGGCCGGGTTGGTCGGTTTTCAGGCCTTTGCCCAGGATGCCGCCGTTCCACCCGCCGACGGCGCCGCCACGCAGGCCGTCATCGGCGATCAGTTGAACGCCTTCCGTGCCCGGGATCATGCCCGCGCCTATTCCCACGCCGCCCCCAACATCACCGGCTATTTCGATACGGTCGAAAAGTTCACCTCGATGGTTTCACGCGGCTATGGCGCGATCTATTCGCCGGACAGCTTCGTTTTCGGCCGCAACACCGTCATCAACGGCGAAATCCATCAGGAAGTGATCATCACCGGTCAGGATGGCAGGCAGTGGCAGGCCGTCTACACGCTGAAACGGCAGGAGGACGGCTCGTGGAAGATCACAGGGGTTAAAATGAACCCCTACAAGGGGGCAGCAGTCTGAGTCTCACAGCGCCGCAATATCCCCCCTCGCCCAGCCTTCCCGGGTTTCGGCCCTGAAATCGGCGAAACGGCCCGCTTCGATGGCCCCGCGCATGCCGGCCATCAGCGACTGGTAATAGGCCAGGTTGTTCCAGGTCAGCAGCATGCCGCCCAGCGCCTCGCCGCATTTGACCAGATGATGCAGATAGGCCCGCGAATAGTCACGCGCTGCCGGGCAGTCGCTCGTCTCGTCCAGCGGTCGCGGGTCCTCGGCATGGCGGGCATTTCTCAGATTGATCTTGCCATGTCTTGTATAGGCAAGTCCGTGGCGGCCTGCCCTTGTCGGCATCACACAGTCGAACATGTCGACGCCACGCGCCACGCTTTCGATCAGATCATCGGGTGTCCCGACTCCCATCAGATAGCGCGGCCTGTCTTCCGGCATTGCCGGACAGGTCGTCTCCAGCATGCGCAGCATGACGTCCTGCGGCTCGCCCACAGCCAAACCGCCAATGGCATATCCCTTTAAATTCATGGCCTTGAGCGCGTTTGCGGATTCAACACGCAAATCTGGGTCGTCACCGCCCTGCACGATGCCGAACATCGCCTTTCCGGGCTGGTCGCCAAAGGCTGCCGCCGAGCGCTCGGCCCATCGAAGCGAAAGTTCCATCGCCCGTTTCATCTCGTCGCGGGAGGCCGGAAGCGCGATGCATTCGTCGAGCTGCATCTGGATATCTGAATCGAGCAGGCCCTGGATTTCGATGGAGCGCTCCGGCGATAGGAAGAATTTCTGCCCGTCGATATGCGAGGTGAAGGTGACGCCCTCCTCCGTCAGCTTTCTCAGCGAGGCGAGCGACATAACCTGAAAACCGCCGGAATCGGTCAGGATCGGCCCTTCCCAGCGGGCGAATTCATGCAGCCCTCCGAGCTTCGCCACCCGTTCGGCGCCGGGCCGAAGCATCAGGTGATAGGTATTGCCGAGAATGATGTCGGCTCCCAGCTCCTTCACCTGGTCCATGTACATCGCCTTGACAGTGCCTGCCGTGCCGACCGGCATGAAGGCAGGCGTGCGCACGCTGCCGCGCGGCATGGTGATCTCGCCGCGCCGCGCCATTCCGTCGGTTGCAAGAAGCTTGAAGGAAAATTCGGCTGTCATGGCGCGCGGTATAACAGCGAGGCATCGCCATAGGAATAGAAACGGCAGCCACTGGCGATGGCATGGGCATAGGCTTCCTGCATGGTTTCGAGACCGCTGAAGGCTGAGACCAGCATCATCAGCGTCGAGCGCGGCAGGTGGAAATTGGTCATCAGCATGTCGGCAAAGCGGAACTTGTAGCCCGGCGTGATGAAGATGTCCGTTGCGCCTTCCCAAGCATGAAGCCTGCCCGCCTCATCGGCAGCGCTTTCAAGCAACCGCAGCGAGGTCGTGCCGACACAAATGATGCGCCCGCCCGCAGCCCTTGCCGCATTGAGCGCTTCAGCGGTTTCAGCCGAAACATGGCCGCGCTCGAAATGCATCTTGTGGGCTTTGGTATCGTCTGCCTTGACCGGCAGAAAGGTGCCCGCCCCCACATGCAGGGTCACGAAATGGCGCCCGACACCCTTTTCATCCAGCCGGGCGAACAGTTCCGGCGTGAAGTGCAGCCCCGCCGTGGGTGCCGCCACCGCGCCCTCCTCGCGGGCATAGATCGTCTGATAGTCTTCCTTGTCGCGGGCATCCTCTGCCCGCTTCAGCGCGATATAAGGCGGCAGCGGCACATGACCTGCGGCATTCAAGGCCTCGTCAAGGGCCGGGCCGGAAAGATCGAAGGCGAGTTCCACCTCACCCTCTTCGCCCTTTTCCGCCACCGTCGCATCAAGCGCACCCATCAGGCAGGCCGTGTTGTCATGGCCAAAGCGCAGCCGGTCGCCGGGCTGGAGCTTCTTGGCGCCGCGCACGAAGGCCTTCCAGCGGTTGTCGGAAACCCGCAGATGCAGCGTCGCGCCGATACGGGCTGTCGCGCCATCGCGGTTGCGGATGCCCTCCAGTTGCGCCGGAATGACCTTCGTGTCGTTGAACACCAGCGCATCGCCCGGCCGAAGCAGGTCCGGCAGGTCGCGCACGACATGGTCCTCGAATGGCTTGCCGGGCCTTACCACCAGCAGTTTTGCCGAGTCACGCGGGTGGGCCGGCCGCAGGGCGATCCGGTCTTCCGGCAGATCGAAATCGAACAGGTCAACGCGCATTTTCGGCACTCATGAAAAAGGGCGGCAACGCGCCGCCCTCAATACAGCACAATACGGGGCGCATTACAGCGCGCTCGCCACCTTCATCGAAACGATGGAGTCGGGATCGCGCACCGGTTCACCGCGCTTGATCTGGTCGACATTTTCCATGCCTTCGATCACCTGGCCCCAGACCGTGTATTGACGGTTGAGGAACGGCGCATCCTCGAAGCAGATGAAGAACTGCGAGTTGGCGCTGTCGGGATTCTGCGCGCGCGCCATCGAGCAGGTGCCGCGCACATGCGGTTCCTCGTTGAATTCCGCCTTCAGGTCCGGCTTCGACGAACCGCCCGTGCCGATGCCGTGCGGACAGCCGACCTGCGCCATGAAGCCGTCGATCACCCGGTGAAAGACGATGCCGTCGTAAAAGCCCTCACTGGCCAGTTCCTTGATCCGCGCCACGTGGTTTGGCGCGAGATCGGGCCGCAGCTTGATGACGACCGGCCCTTTCGTGGTTTCCATGACGATCGTGTTTTCCGGATCTTCGTAAGCCATGCCGGCTCCCCTTCTTGTATTTTGCCTGATTGTGTTGTCGGCCGGCTTATTTTGCCAGCGTCATTTTGATGATCTTGTCGGGGTCCGATACCATACCGTTCTGGCCCGTGCCACGCTTGATCTTGTCGACATGCTCCATGCCGTCGATCACCTCGCCGAACACCGTGTATTCGCCGTTGAGGAAATCGCCGTCGGCGAACATGATGAAGAACTGCGAATTGGCGGAGTCGGGATCGGCAGCCCGAGCCATGCCCACCACGCCGCGCTTGAACGGTTCGGAGGAGAATTCCGCTGCGATATCCGGCAGGTCGGAACCACCCCTGCCCGTGCCGGTCGGATCGCCCGTCTGCGCCATGAAGCCGTCGATCACCCGGTGAAAGACGATGCCGTCGTAAAAACCCTGGCCGGCCAGCGTCTTGATCTGCGCAACGTGTTTGGGCGCCAGATCGGGCCGCAGACGGATCGTCACCCGCCCGTCCTTGAGGTCGAGATAGACGATATCCTCTTGCGACTGCTGGGTTGCTGCCGTCTGCGAATCCTGGCCGGAAGATTGTTCCGTGGTAGCCGGCGTCTCGCTTTTCGGCGCTTCGGGCGTTCCGCTGTTGCAGGCGGCAAGCGAAAGCGCCAGCAGCGGCGCGGCAAGAAACTTCAGCAGCTTGGTCATCATTTCCTCGGGAATTGAAGCTTGGGAGGGGTTTGGGGCAGCCGGTAAGGCTGTTCAGGAGAGTTTTTTCTTGAGCGCCAGATCGACCGGCTTCGGCACGAATCCGGAAACATCGCCGCCCATGGCGGCGATCTGGCGCACAAGTGTGCCGGTAATGTGGCCAAGGCCCGCCGAGGCAGGTACGAAAACGGTCTGGATATCGGGCGCCATGGCGCCATTCATACCCGCCATCTGCATTTCATAATTGAAATCGGTGGTATCGCGCAGCCCGCGCACCATCACCGTGGCGCCGTGCTCACGCGCCGCATTGACCACCAGTCCCTCGAAGGAGACCACCGACACCCTGCCGCTCACGTCGACCAGTTCGGATACCGAGCGTTCGATCAGCTGGGAGCGCTCCTTGAAGGAGAAGACCGGGTTCTTGACCGCCTGAACGCCGATCGCCACCACCACCCGGTCGGCAAAGGTCAGGGCCTGGCGGATCACGTCCACATGACCGTTGGTCAGCGGATCGAAACTGCCGGCATACAGCGCAATACGGATTTCTGCGTCGCTCATGGCGCCCTTTTGTCACCCCTCAGCAAGGATCGCAACTGCAATTTCATTCACCCGCCGGCAATGCCCTGTGACCGAAAGCACAGCGCCGGAATGCCGTGAGGCCTAGGGTTTCAAGCAACAGCGTTTCGCCGTGCGGAGGCAATCCGGCCGATGAACGCAGGATGAATGGAACTTTCCGCCGCCATTCACGTTCATGATGCAAGAAAAGGCCCGAACGGAAAAACGACGCACAACCGCCTGGAGACCGCCATGATACTGCTCATTACCGCCTTCTTCATGATCACCGCCCTTTCCATTGCCGCCATCATGCGGCTCGAAAGCGAGGATCAGGCAGCGCGCGCCCGTCGCCTGCGCAGCAAAAGCGATTACCGCTGGGTCGAATAGGCCTCACCCGGCAAGCTTCCCTCCCTGCAGGCTTCCCATCCCCCCGTGAATGTGTTTCACATCGCACAAGCTGGGGAGCCGAACTTGAAATCGAAAATCGCGCACTGGTTAAACACCTGGAAACATCCGGTCACCGCAGCGGCACGTGAAAATCTCGAAGCCGTATCGAGAGCCGCTGCCTAAAAACTGGGCGCCGCGAGTTCTCCTCAGGCATATACGCTTTTTCCCACCAATCGCGACGTTCGCATTCGCCCGCACGGCACCATTTCACCCGTTTTGCGGCTTGCCGGCCTCATCTACGGGCGGCCGGTTCCCGCCCGTCTTTGGCAGAAACACGCCACCGGCCTTCTCGGACCGTTCGCCCGTGCCCGCAAGGCAGCCCGCAAGGAAAAGGTTTCCAAGGAAAACGCGCTTGTCTTCTGGAAAGAACCGGCCGGCGGCATCGGCAAGGTTCTCAAGGCCGGCATCGGCAAGGCCAGCCATGCCCGGGAAATCCGCATGCTGCGGATGCTGGGCGGGCTGGATGGCATGGTGCCCGCCCTGCTGGCCTATGATCCGGCCCTGCGCTGGATGGTGATGGAGCAGGTCGAAAGCGTTTCGGCCCTGACGGCGCATGAGCAGGCAGAATGCTACATCCGGCAGATTGCGCCGCGCTATTTTGCTTTCTGGGGCTGCAGGGCAAAGCCCGTTCGGCGCTATCCCGGCGGGAAGCCTGCGCCAAGCCGTCTGGAAGACGAGGCCCATCATCTCGGTCTCTCCCTGCCCGAAGGCTGGCAGGACGGCCTGCTCGACTGGAGCATCACCCATGGCGGCGGCATTTGCGAGGAGATCCTGGTCCGCGCCGAAGCAGGCGCCTGCCTGCTCGATTGGGAAAAGGCCGCCCTGGCACCGATTGCCGAAGACCTGTTGCAGGCCTTCGAATACCGGCCGCAGGAAACACTGGCCCTGTTCGAAACCCTCAAATCTTCCGGAACAATGGCTGCTGCCGGTCAATTGACCGTGGCACTTTGCGAGCGCAGCATCCAAAACCGCGCCCGCAAGAATCCGGCTACCGCAAGATTGCGCTCGGACCGGCTCTGCGCCACGCATCTGGCTGCATTGGGAGCGAAAACAGCGCCGCAGCCCCAGAGCAATTCAGGTTTCGAGCAATTCGGAAAAACCTGAACGCACAAGCAAGATCAACGGATTAAATCGTTGTCCCGTTTTCGAAGAAACGTGAAACGTTCTAGGCAGGCGTGCGTTTGAGCAAGGCCATCCAGACACCGCCCGCGATCAGCATGCTGCCGCTCAGTTTTTCCACCAGCCGCACCCGCGTCCGCGTCAGCGCAGAACCGGCCTTTCCCGCCAGCAACGCATACAGGCTGTCGAAAACCGTGGCGACGGCCATGAAGGTAAGCCCGTAGGCAACCGCCTGCCAGAACGGGCTTCCAGCCGCCGGATTGACGAATTGCGGCAGGAAGGCACCGAAGAACAGCAGCGCCTTGGGATTGGACCAGATCACCAGTACGCCCTGCCAGAAATAGCCGATGCGCGGTGGTTTTACCGTACCGGGATCGGCCAGCCTTCCGTCCGAGCACAACAGTGAAATGCCCAGCCAGATGAGATAGGCAGCGCCAGCCAGCTTGATCCAGAAGAACCATTCCGCCATCACCCGCACCACCGATTCAAGGCCGAGCGCCACCACCAGTACCATTGGCAGCAGGCCGACCTGGGTGCCGAGCACGTTGAGCAGTCCGGCCCTCGACCCGCCGCGCAGCGAATTGGCGATGATCACCGTCACCGTGGGGCCCGGAACGATGACGATCACGAAACAGGCAAAGGCGAAGACAAGCAGGGTCGAGAGGGTCACAGCAGTACCTTTCCGGGGATGTACGCGTCGGCTTTGCCCACCATGGCTCGGCTCTGATCACCACCGCTTGCAGCAGATGGCGTCGAAGGCATAATGTTGGCAAACGAACAGGAGTCAAGCACCATGGATGCGTACGTTTTCCCCCTTTCACTGGCAGCCGCCGCAGCCCTGGGATTGGCCGGTTTCACCCGGAACATGCTTGCCATCCGCCTGATGATCGCGGCAGCGGCGCTTACCGGCGGCATAACAGCCTGGATAGCGGGCCAGAACCTCGTCGTCGTCTTGTGCCTGGCGGCATTCGTCATCAATGCCTTTCGGCTCGCCGAGATCCACAATACCTCCCGGCGGATTCGCCATATCCGCCACTACGGCTACAACATTGCCGATCTGAGGAAATACATGAAGCCGATGGCGGTAAAGGCAAACCACATGGTGTTCGAAAAAGGCGATCCAGCCGACCTCCTCTACCTTGTCGACAGCGGCATCATCGAGGTGGAAAACGGCGCCCGCGTCGAAAAGAACGGCCTGCTCGGCGAAACCGGACTTTTCACGAAATCCGGCACACGCTCCATGGGAGCCCGCGCATTGACGGATGTTCAGCTCGGAACGCTGGATGCCGATGAGGTAGGCAGACTATGCCTGAACGATCCGGAATTCGCCTATGCCATCGCGCAGATCATGGCCCGCCGCATGGCAGACAATCAGAGACGGTATGAGGAAGGCCGCTGAAGCTTGGGTTGGGCGGCTTCGGCTGAGGCCCTCGTAATGCCGGCGGCAGGCTGAATTGCCGGACCAGGTTACTCGCCGCCGTTCTCCGAACTGCCGCTGTCCTGCGGCTCGTCTGTTGCAGGGTTTTCAGATGATGCGCCTTCTACCGGATCGGTCGCATCGTCTGCCGGGGGTTCTTCCTCGTCATCGGCCTCGCTGATGCGTTCAACGGAAACCACTTCCTCATCCTTCGCCGTCTTGAAGACGGTAACGCCCTGGGTCGAGCGGCCGGCAATGCGGATATCCGCAACCGGGCAGCGGATAAGCTGCCCGCCATCGGTCACCAGCATGATCTGGTCGGCTTCCTCCACCGGGAAGGCCGAAATGAGTTCGCCATTGCGCTCATTGACCACCATGGCGGCGATGCCCTTCCCGCCGCGCCCCGAAACCCGGTATTCATGGCTCGACGAGCGCTTGCCGAAGCCTTTCGTCGAAAGCGTCAGGATGAACTGCTCGCGCTCGAGCATTACCTGATAACGCTCTTCCGAAAGCGTCTGGCTGTCATCGCCCTCTTCGCTCTCCAGCGCTTCCGTCTCGGCCATTTCAGGCGCTTCGCCCGCTTCCGCAGCGAGTTCGGCCCGGCGGCGCTTCAGATAGGCCGTGCGCTCCCAGGCTTCCGCCTGCGAGGGCTTGAGAATGGTCATCGAGATGACGGTATCGCCGTCGGCCAGATTGATGCCGCGCACCCCGACCGAATTGCGGCCGGCAAAGACGCGGATATCGGTAACGGGAAAGCGGATGCACTGGCCCTGGCCGGTGGTCAGCAGCACGGTCGCATCTTCCGTGCAGGTCTCCACGCCAACAATGCCGTCGCCCTCGTCGAGCTTCATGGCGATCTTGCCGTTGCGGTTGACCTGGATGAAGTCGGACAGCTTGTTGCGCCGCACCGTGCCGCGTGTGGTGGCGAACATGATGTCGAGGTTTTCCCAGCTTTCCTCGTCCTCCGGCAGCGGCATGATGGTGGTGATCCGCTCGTCGGCCTGCAGCGGCAGCAGGTTGATCAGCGCCTTGCCGCGCGCCTGCGGCGCTGCCAGCGGCAGCTTCCACACCTTCATCTTGTAGACGATGCCGCGCGAGGAGAAGAACAGGATCGGCGTGTGCGTATTGGCGACGAACAGCCGCGTGACGAAATCCTCCTCCTTGGTCGACATGCCCGAACGGCCCTTGCCGCCGCGCCGTTGTGCCCGGTAGGTGTCGAGCGGCACGCGCTTGATGTAGCCGGCATGGGAAACGGTGACCACCATCTCCTCGCGGGCAATCAGGTCCTCGTCCTCCATGTCGAAATCGCCTTCGGCGATCTCCGTGCGGCGCGGCGTTGCGAATTCCTCGCGCACGGCGGTGAGTTCGTCCTTGATGATGGTCATCACCCGGACACGGGAGGACAGGATGTCGAGATAGTCGGCGATTTCATCGCCAAGCTTGTGCAACTCGTCGGAAATCTCGTCGCGGCCGAGCGCCGTCAGCCGCTGCAGGCGCAGGTCGAGAATGGCACGCGCCTGTTCCTCGGAGAGATAATAGGTGCCGTCGTCGTTGAGGCGGTGCTTGGGATCGTCGATCAGTTCGACCAGCGGCGCCACGTCCTTGGCTTCCCAGCGCCGTTCCATCAACTGCGCCCGCGCCGTTGCAGGGTCAGGCGCATGGCGGATCAGCTTGATCACCTCGTCGATATTGGCAACGGCGATGGCGAGACCCACCAGGATATGTGCCCGTGTCCTCGCCTTGTTGAGCAGGAACTTGGTGCGCCGTGTCACCACCTCCTCACGGAAGGAAACAAAAGCGCGCAACAGGTCGAGCAGGTTCATCTGCTCCGGCCTGCCGCCGTTGAGCGCGACGAAGTTGCAGCCGAACGAGGTCTGCAGCGGCGTGAAGCGGTAGAGCTGGTTCAACACCACATCGGCGACCGCATCGCGCTTCAGTTCGATTACCACCCGGTAGCCCGTGCGGTCGGATTCGTCTCTGATGTCGGAAATGCCTTCGAGCCGCTTGTCGCGCACCAGTTCGGCGATCTTCTCGATCATCGCCGCCTTGTTGACCTGAAACGGCACCTCCGAAACGATGATCGCCTGACGTTCGCCGCGCAGGGTTTCGATTTCAGCCTTGCCGCGCATGATGACCGAGCCGCGCCCGGTCTCGTAGGCCGAGCGGATGCCCGAACGGCCCAGAATGATGCCGCCGGTGGGGAAATCCGGTCCCGGAATGATCTCCATCATCGAGGTAAGATCGATTGCCGGGTTGTCGATCAGCGCGACACAGCCATCGATCACCTCGCCCAGATTGTGCGGCGGAATATTGGTCGCCATGCCGACGGCGATGCCGCCCGCGCCATTGACCAGCAGATTGGGAAACTTCGCCGGAATGACGACCGGCTCGCGCTCGGAATTGTCATAGTTGTCCTGGAAGTCGACCGTGTCCTTGTCGAGATCGGACAACAGTTCGTGCGCCGGCTTGGCCAGCCGCGACTCGGTGTAGCGCATGGCTGCAGCCTTGTCGCCGTCGATCGAGCCGAAATTGCCCTGCCCGTCGATCAGCGGCACGCGCAGGGAGAAATCCTGCGCCATGCGCACCAGCGCGTCGTAGATCGCCGAGTCGCCATGCGGATGGTATTTACCGATCACGTCACCGACGATGCGGGCCGATTTGCGGTACGGCTTGTTCCAGTCATAGCCGTTCTCGTGCATCGAATAGAGAATGCGCCGGTGCACCGGCTTGAGACCATCACGCGCATCCGGCAAGGCCCGGCTGACGATCACGCTCATGGCGTAATCGAGATAGGACTTGCTCATTTCCTCGATGATCGAGACCGGTTTGATATCCGACGGGCCGGCTGGCCCCTCACCACCGCCGTCTCCCGGCGGATTGGGTATGTTGGTTTCGTCCGACAAAGACACTTACCCCGTTTGAAATTCTGTCACCTTTCTATCAGAAAGCGCTTTGAAAGCCAAATTCATCGTTGTTTTTACAGCGGTTTTTCTGTTTTTATTTCAATGCTTTATGCTGAGGTTCGCCAATACCTGAAACTGATTCAGGCTTTTGCAGTGACTTTGCCCTTTGTGGGCAGAATCGCGGGCTGCAAGAGCACCGCAGACCGCGCCGATCGTGCACTTGAAACCGGGCTTGCAAAGTGCAGCCGGCCGGTTTTCATATCGTGTCCGTTGCTGATATACCCGATTGGGGTTGCAGCCCGTGCAGGCGGCATCCGGGAGGGACCATGTTCGATTTCGACATCATTCTGAACGCCTTTGTGACGCTGTTCGTCACCATCGACCCGCCGGGCCTCGCGCCCATCTTCCTTGCGCTGACAGCCGGCATGAACCGCACCGAGCGGTATTCGGTGGCACTGCGGGGCGTTGTCATTGCCTTCGTCGTGCTGGTTGCCTTTGCCCTGTTCGGCATCGTCGTGCTCGACACGATGGGTATCACCATCCACGCCTTTCGCGTCGCCGGCGGCCTTCTGCTGTTCTACATCGCCTTCGAGATGGTTTTCGAAAAGCGCCAGGAGCGCCACGAGAAGTCGTCGCGCACCGCGATCACCAAGGACCAGATCGCCAACATCGCCGCCTTTCCCCTCGCCATCCCGCTGATTGCCGGTCCTGGTGCGATATCGGCAACCATCCTGCTGGCAACCGATCTGGGCCATGACTGGCAGCCCATGCTGCTGCTGCTCGGCGTGATCGTTCTGGTACTGCTGCTTGTGCTGGTTGCCTTCGTTGCGGCCGAATTCATCGACAAGTATCTCGGCACGACAGGCCGCACCATCCTCACCCGCCTGCTGGGTGTGCTGCTCGCAGCCCTGGCCGTTCAGTTCGTTGCCGATGGTGCGCTGGCGCTGTTCGGCTCAGCGGGGTGAACTGCGGCTGCTGGTCTATTGCGGCAGTTGCAGGGTGAATTCCCTGCCCCCGTATCCATGCACGCTGTCGCGTGCCCGTATGGTGACTTCGCTGACACCTTCGGGGATGGCTACGCCCGAAAGCGAACGCGTGAAGGGCTGTTCGTCCACATGGGGGTGCAGCAGTTCGCGTGTGCCGTAAACCGCGCCATCGGGGCCTACCACGTCCCACGCATCGGCATAGTGGTCCCAGCCGCTATCGGCATGGGCAACGGTGACATCGAAATGCCAGCCATCGCCGCTTTTGCGCGCCTTTGCCGCCACCACATCGGCCTCGCCGGCAAACACCACGGGACTGACCACGAGTAACATCAATCCGGCGCCTGCTGCCAAAATCCGCCCGATGCGCACCGTCATTATACCAATTCCTCTTTGAGCCGAATGACGCCGGCTGCAGGGTTCCGTTCCCAGCCACAACCGGCTATGGCATTAGAGGCTGACGGCAACCGGAGGACAAATCACAACATGGCGAGCGGATCGAAGAAGGTCATCTACGCGGCCCTGGCAGGCAATGCCCTGATTGCCGTCACGAAGTTCGTTGCCGCGACGATCACCGGCTCATCCGCCATGCTGTCGGAAGGCATTCACTCGCTGGTCGATACCGGCAATCAGGGCCTGCTGCTCTACGGAATGAAGCGCGCGGCCCGGCCCGCCGACGAGGAGCATCCCTTCGGCTACGGCGCCGAACTCTATTTCTGGGCCTTTGTCGTTGCCATCCTGATCTTTGCCATCGGCTCCGGCATCTCGATCTATGAAGGCATCAAGAAGGTGCTTGATCCTCACGTCATCAGCGATCCGACGATCAACTATGTGGTGCTCGGGCTCGCCATGCTGTTCGAGGGTGTCGCCTGGTGGATCGCCTACAAGGAATTTGCCGCCGTCAAGGGCAGCCGAAGCCTGGTCGAGGCGGTGCGCCAGTCCAAGGACCCGACGGTCTTCACCGTGCTGTTCGAGGATACCGCCGCCATGCTCGGCCTCATCGTCGCCTTTGTCGGCATCTTCCTGGCACAATATCTCGCCATCCCGCAGCTTGATGGCGTCGCCTCCATCCTCATCGGCGTCATTCTGGCGATTACCGCCGTGCTGCTGGCTATGGAAACCAAGGGCCTGCTGATCGGAGAGGCCGCAGCGCCCGAACTCGTCGCCTGGGTCAGCGAACAAGTCGCCAATGCCGAGGGTGTCGACAAGCTCAATGAAATCCGCACCCTGCATCGCGGGCCGCGCGACGTGCTGCTTGCCGTTTCCATCGATTTCAAGAACAATCTGACCGTCGGCAAGGTGGAAAACGCCATCTACAGGCTGGAACTGGCGATCAAGGAGCGTTTTCCCGAGGTCAAGCGCCTCTATATCGAGGTCCAGAACAAGCGCCACCACGCCGAAGAGGTGCGCAAGGCGGCCGCGGCACGAAAACGCGAGGCGGACTGACACAAAAGGTTTGCCATTCGGACGCAGGTCGGGTTCAAATCATTTCCCATTGGTCACCTCGGAGGAACGCAGTGAACACCAGATCCCTTTGCCTTGCAGCCGCTATTTCCGTCTGCCTTGCCGGCCCGGCAGCCGCCTTTTCCATCAGCTTCAGCTGGGGCAACCTGAAGAAGTGCACCAGCGGCAATCCAAACCGCGTCTCCAACCCGGCCTTCAAGCTCAGCGCCGTCCCCGACGGCACGGCCAAAATCCGCTTCAAGATGAAGGATCTCAACGTGCCGAGCTACAACCACGGCGGCGGCACGGTGACATATTCCGGCGGCTCGACCATTGCCCCGGGCGCTTTCAACTATAAGAGCCCCTGCCCGCCGAATGGCGCGCACAATTACGAGTGGACGGCAACCGCGCTCGACGCGAAAGGCAAGAAACTCGGCGAGGCCAAGGCCACCAAGCGCTATCCCTAGGCCGATTTCCCAGTCTGCACCGGAATACCGGCTCTCAAAGGAAAACGGGCGGCCAGGGATTGTCCCGGGCCGCCCGTTTTGTAATCCGTCATCTGCTGCCGAAAGGCCCCCGTTCAGCCGCTGTTGATCTGGGAGATCACCCGCGAGTGCATGTTCGGGTGGTTGCCGCTGTCGATATGGCCGGTATCGAGTTCAAGCGTACCCATGCGCGTGCTCGAATTGCCGCCTGCCCGGTGCAGTTTGCGGCGTGAGCAGCCCGAGTTGGAACAGATGAAACTGTCGGCCTTGTTCACATTGTCCTGAACTGCAGCCATGTTGCCGCCCTCGATGGCTGCAAGATAGTGAACCTTGACGCCATTGCGTGCGAGCTGGGCGGCTATGCTGGCAACGGCATTGGCGCCCTGGCTGATGCCGACCAGCGAAATCTGCGTGGAAGGATCGTTGTTGTAGGCGTTTGTGGCATCCTTGATGATGCCGTTGATGGCAGCCTGCGATACGCTGCCGGAAAACTTGAAGTGCCTGGCATAGGGAATTTTCTTGGAAAGATTGGTCAGCCCGTAGCCAAAGGCCTTTGAAAACAGTCCGTTGACCAGATAGACCTTCTTCGGCGCGGCCAATGCCTCCCCCGACGCCAGAACCGCGACCAGCATGACGGCGGCGGCAATTGAAACCATGCGTTTGAATGGCATTCCCGTACTCCTTCGTGGCGCGCCCCGCCAATTTCAGGGCCGTCTCTCGCTTCTGCCTCGCAAGCAAACCGGCCTTAACGTTGCGAATCTTCCGTGCGAAACCTGCTTGCAGCGCGGTTCAAAATCAACCCCGCGTGACGATCCGTAAGAAACACTGCCGAAACGGCTGCCGGCCAGCGTCACCCGTAGCGGTTGGGTTCCTTCGAGCCCTTGCGCAAAATCCAGTAGAGAAGCGGCAAAAAGATGGCTGCCGCCACCGCCATATGCGTGTAGCTCACGCCCCATTCGGGAAAATACAGGAACGCCGCAAGCACGGCGACGAAGGGCACGCCCAGCAATGCCCACCACCCGGCGCGGTCGTGATCGTGCACCCGGCGCACGGCAAGCGCAAAGAAGGGTATCATCAACAGCGCGAAAATGACCTTGTCGAGCGTGATCCCCTCGCGCACTTCTCCTGGCAGATAGCAGATCCAGTTCTCGTTGATTTCGCACAGGTTGGGCGCCAGCCAGGTTTCATCCGCATAGGCGGCGGCAAGCCACAGGATCAGCGCCAGCGGCAGAAATTGCAGGAATTTCGCCCGCTTCACGCGGCCCGAGAACGAAAACAAACGGGTCAGTTTCTTCATTGCCGCAAACCTGTCCTGCCTGAAAGGAATCACCGGGAATCAGCTGGCCGCCAGATGACAGCGAACCGGGCCGGCATGCAAGGCTAAGCTTTGCTGCCGGGCTTCCGGCCGGCATTGCCGGTTGCAGCCTCGCGCCGCTGGTCAGCCTTCCTTGCCGCGGCCGCAGGTTCCGTCGGCTTGGGCGGCGGTGTCCAGGCGCGGTCGGTACGGTCGTGAAACTCCCGGTTCATGCCGGCCATCGCATCGAGCATCATCTGGTTACGCTCGCGGGCAGCCGACATGTAGGCCTCGTTGTCGTAGACATCGACGTCCTCTTTCCAGTGCTGCGCCAGTTCGCGCAAGGTCTGGCGGTCGTGATCCTCGAACACGCGCACGGCCTTTCGGGCAGTGAACTTGTGCATGCCAAGTGCCTCAAGCGCATAACGTCCGGCGCGCAGCGAGGAATCGAAGACTTCCCGCACGATGTCATCGGCGCCTGCCCTGAAGAGCCGGTAGACGCTGAGGCGGTCGGTCGCCCTGGCGATGACATGGACATGGGGATAATTGAGCTTGACCATCCGGACGATCTCCAGCGCCTGCTCCTCATCGTCGATTGCCACCACCAGCAGTACTGCCTCCCCGATGCCGGCAGCATGCAGAAGATCGGGCCGCGTCGCATCGCCGTAGAAAACCTTTGAGCCGAACTTGCGCAGCCCGTCGACCAGTTCCGAATTGTGGTCGATCACAACGGTCTTGTGGCCATTGCCCATCAGCATGCGGTTGACGATCTGGCCAAAGCGGCCATGGCCGGCGATGATGATCGGGCCGCTGTCCTCGATCGCATCCATCTCCCGGATTTCGCCCGCCTCACCGCGCCGTGCCAGCACCTTGTCGTAGAGAATGAACAGCGCCGGCGTCAGCAGCATGGAAAGTGCCACCACCAGCGACAGCAGCGTGACGATGCGCTGGTCGATGACATGGTTCTGCAGCGAGAAACTCAGCAGCACGAAGCCGAATTCGCCCGCCTGGGCAAGGCCGAGCGTGAACAGCCAATGGTCCGGAGACGGCAGGCGGAACAGTTTTGCCAGCGCAAACAGCACCACTGCCTTTGCCGCCATCACCGCAAAAGTCAGGCCGATGATGGTGGAAAACTCGCCGAACAGCGTGTCGAAATCGATACCGGCACCGACGGTGATGAAAAACAGGCCGAGCAAAAGCCCCTTGAAGGGCTCGATATCGGCTTCAAGCTCGTGGCGGTATTCAGAGTTCGCCAGCACAACACCGGCGAGAAACGTGCCGAGCGCCGGAGAGAGGCCCACCAGCGTCATCAGCAGGGCGATGCCGATGACCAGCAGCAGGGCCGCAGCAGTGAACATCTCTCGCAGTCTGGAGTCGGCGATGAAGCGGAACAGCGGCCGCGACAGGAAGATGCCGCCCAGAATGACCGCCGCAACCGCGCCAAGCGTTACCAGCGCCACGCCCCAGCCCGGCAGGCCGTCGACCAGGCTCATGGCAGCATGTGCCGCATCCGCCTCGCCATGGCCGGTGGCCGCAGGCGCATCATGGCCGCCACCCGAAACCGCCAACAGCGGGATCAGCGCCAGCATGGGGATTACGGCAATGTCCTGAAACAGCAGAACGGAGAAACTTGCCTGCCCGCCCTCGCTGCCCAGCAGCCGCTTTTCATTGAGCGTCTGCAACACGATCGCCGTCGAGGAAAGCGAGAGGATAAGCCCGCAGGCCAGCGCCATCTGCCAGGTCAGCCCGAGTGCCAGTCCACCCGCCGCGATCAACGCCGCCGTCGCACCCACCTGCAGCCCGCCAAGACCGAGCAGGCGCTGGCGCATCTGCCACAGAACCTTGGGCTCAAGTTCCAGCCCGACGATGAACAGCATCATGACGACGCCGAATTCGGCAAAATGCTGCAATTGCTGGGTCTCGTTGCCGACCAGGCCGATGACCGGCCCGATGAGAATGCCCGCGATCAGATAACCGAGCACCGAACCGAGCCCGAGCCGCTTGGCGATCGGCACGGCGATGACCGCGGCAACGAGATAGACGAAAGCCTGAAACAGAAACCCGCCCATTACCCGCCCGCCTTCACTGCCGCCTTCGCAGGCTTCATCGGCACGCCGTTGAGCAGATCGCGGCGGCTCGCAGATGCAAGCGGGATGCGATCCTGCGAAAGCGCCGTCAGCAGTTCGGTAAACTCCGCCACATGCGCCTCCACGCGCCCCTCTTCATGGGCCCGCCGTGACGCGTACAGGGCAAAGGGCGGCAGATACGTCATCCCGCACAGGCTTGCGGTCTGTTCCAGCGGCGCAAAAAGTTCGCGCAGGCTGAAATGGTTGTAGCCGTGCTTGTGATAGGCCTTTTGCGGCCCGCCGGCACTCAGCGCACAGAAAAAGGTCTTGCCGACCAGTTTCGTGCCGTTTTCGCCATAGGCAAAACCGTATTCGAGCACCAGGTCCTGCCACTCCTTGAGCATGGCCGGCGTCGAATACCAGTAGACGGGATGCAGGAACACGATGATGTCGTGTTTCAAAAGCCGCTTCTGCTCACGGTCCACATCGATGAAATAGTCTGGATACTCGGCGTAGAGATCGACCAGGGTAACGAATTTCAGACTGCCGGCAGCTCTTGCAAGCGCCACATTCACTTCCGAGCGCCGCTGGGCAGGATGGGCGAAAAGGACGAGTATCTTCTTGTTCAAGGCGTTTCCGGCATTTCCCTTGCTGGCCGCGCGGGCCTTTGTGTCGGCCAGTTACCAGATTTCGCCGTACAGCGCGACGATTTCCTCTGCCGTGGGAATGCGCGGATTGTTCTGCGGCGAGCCGGAGGCAAGCGCCTGCTCGGCCATCAGCGGCCAGAGGCCCGCCGCCTTTGCCCGCTCATGGCCGATGGCTGTCGGCGATGGCACCTGAAGATCGCTGTTGAGTTGGCGCAGGCCCTCGACCAGCTTGGCACAGGCCGTTTCATCGCTGTCGCTCTCGCTCGCCCAGTTCATCACCCGTGCGCAATCGCCATAGCGCTTCGGCGCCTCGGCGACGGAAAAGGCGGTAACTGCCGGCAGCAGCATGGCGTTGGAAAGCCCGTGGGCAACATGAAAATGCGCCCCAATGGGGCGGCTCATGCCGTGCACCAGCGCAACGGAGGCGTTGGAAAACGCCATTCCGGCCTGCGCGGCTGCCAGCATCAACGCCTCGCGCGCCGGTCCGTTTTCAGGATCCTCGCAGGCTGCCCGCACATTGGCGGCGATCAGCGGCATCGCCGAAAGCGCGAAGGCATCGGTATAGGCGAAGGCCTTGCGGCTGACATAGGCCTCGATGGCATGGGTCAGGCTGTCGACCGCGGTATCGGCGGTGATCCGCCACGGCTTGGTGATGGTGAAGGTCCAGTCGATCAGCGCGGCGGTCGCCACGCAGGCAAGGCCCGACAGGTTGTATTTCTCGGTTCTCACCGTATCGGTGATCACGCACCAGCGCGTCAGTTCCGAACCCGTGCCGCCGGTGGTCGGGATGAGGATGATCGGCAGGCCGCAGGCGTCGATCTGCGCAGGTGCCTTGTAGTCGCGCACATGGCCCGGATTGACCGACAGGAACGAGATTGCCTTGGCGGTATCCATCGGACTGCCGCCGCCAAGCCCGATAATGCAGTCATAGGCGCCGCCCTCAAGCCCCTTGCGCAACACCGCGAGACCTTCATCGACACAGGTATCGGTCGGGTCCTCGACGACGCCGTCGAACAGGCCCCATTCGATGCCCGCCCTGTCCAGAACATCGGTGACTTTCGCCACATGGCCGAGCTTGACGAGGTTGGTATCGGTAACGACGAGCGGCCGCGAAAGGCCGAGTTGGCTGAGCACCTCGGCGGTCTCCGCATGCACCCCGCCGCCGATGCGGATGATGCGCGGCGACTGGACCCTGCCGATCATGCCAGCCTCGGCCATCGGTCAGAACGGGATTTCGTCGTCGAAATCGCTTGAGCCGCCACCGAAGCTCGGCCCGGACTGGCCGAAATCGGAGCCACCGCCCGAACTGCCCTGCCCGCCGCCCTGAGCGCCACGGTTGCCGTAATCGCCGCCGCCATCGCCACGCCCGTCCAGCATGGTCAGGTTGGAGTTGAAGCCCTGCAGCACCACTTCGGTGGTGTAGCGGTCCTGGCCCGACTGGTCCTGCCATTTGCGGGTCTGCAACTGGCCTTCCAGATAGACTTTCGAGCCCTTCTTCAGAAACTGCTCGACAACCTTGCAAAGCCCCTCATTGAAGATGACGACGCGGTGCCATTCGGTCTTTTCGCGCCGCTCGCCGGTATTGCGGTCACGCCAGCTTTCCGATGTCGCCACCGAAAGATTGGCGATTGGCCGGCCATCCTGGGTGCGGCGGATTTCGGGATCCGCCCCAAGATTGCCGACCAGAATGACCTTGTTGACGCTGCCTGCCATGAGTTAACTCCCTGAATGCCTTTGCGGCTTTGTTGCCCGGCTGCTGCCTGCTCTGAAAGTGGCACCCGCAGGAACCCTTTGAAGCGCAACAAGCGGCCTGGCAATGTTCTTTCGTGTGTTGTGGTGGAAACTTGCCCGCCAGTCGAGAAAAGACGCCGTCAATCCCCAGATTATCTGCCCCCGGATTATCGGCACTTTCGGCCCGCCAAAGCGGCTGCCGGACCGCCCCCGCTACAAAAACAGCTTCGCAATCGCGACGATCGCAAGTGTTGCACCAGACCCGACCACCAGCGGATAAAACGATTTCTCCAGCCTGATCTTGTCGGTCTCGGCATTTATCTTCGCAGTCTGCGCAAGCAGGTTGGAAATCTCGGCATCAAATCTGCGGTTGCGGCTTTCGCGTTCTTCTCTTGTCATCGGGCCCTCACTTGTGTGGGTCGCCAGCCAACATAAGCCATGCCGGCTTTTTTTACAAGTATATGTTCCTTTTTTGTTCTATATTTGGCGAGACTGATTCCCCGATATTTGCGGCAAATGTCAGGAGTCTTCGAGACAGCAGGGAAAAACCGCCGCAGCCCACTTCTAAATCCCGTATCAGGAACTAAGTTAGGACCTGCAAGCCCCTGGATGTCCAAGGGGCGCAACCAGCCAGCAAACCGACCCAACCCATGGCCGAACACAAATTCATCTCCGTTCGCGGCGCGCGCGAGCACAATCTGAAGAACGTCGATCTCGACCTGCCGCGCGACAGCCTGATCGTCATTACCGGCCTGTCGGGCTCGGGCAAGTCGTCGCTCGCCTTCGACACGATCTATGCCGAGGGCCAGCGCCGCTACGTGGAATCCCTGTCGGCCTATGCGCGGCAGTTCCTCGAGATGATGCAGAAGCCCGATGTCGACCAGATCGACGGGCTGTCGCCGGCGATTTCCATCGAGCAGAAGACGACGAGCCGCAATCCGCGCTCCACCGTCGGCACGGTCACCGAAATCTACGACTATCTGCGTCTGCTGTTTGCCCGTGTCGGCGTGCCCTATTCGCCGGCCACGGGGCTTCCCATCGAAAGCCAGACCGTTTCCCAGATGGTCGACCGCGTCCTGGCGCTGGAGGAAGGCACAAGACTGCTGATCCTCGCGCCCATCGTTCGCGGCCGCAAGGGCGAGTACAAAAAGGAACTCGCCGAGCTGATGAAAAAGGGCTTCCAGCGTGTCAAGGTCGACGGAACGCTCTACGAGATCGCCGATGTGCCCGCGCTCGACAAGAAGTACAAGCACGACATCGACGTGGTGGTCGACCGCATCGTGGTGCGCGACGACATTGCCGCCAGGCTGGCCGACTCGCTGGAGACGAGCCTCAAGCTCGCCGAAGGGCTGGCCGTTGCCGAATTTGCCGACAAGCCCTTGCCTGCTTCGGAACTCGCCGGCGAAAGCGCCAACAAGTCGAAGAACGAGACCCACGAGCGCATCCTGTTCTCCGAGAAGTTCGCCTGTCCCGTCTCGGGTTTCACCATTCCCGAGATCGAGCCCAGGCTGTTTTCCTTCAACGCACCGGCCGGCGCCTGCCCGACCTGCGACGGGCTTGGCACGGAAAAGGGCATCGATCCCGACATGGTGGTGCCCGATGCCAATCTTACCCTGCGCGGCGGCGCCATTGCGCCGTGGTCCAAGTCGAACAATCCCTCGCCTTATTATGCCCAGACGCTGGAGGCGCTCGGCCGCCATTACGGCTTCAAGCTCGCCGACAAGTGGAGCGATCTTTCCGACGAGGCGCGCAAGGCCGTGCTCTACGGCACCGGCGAGACGGAAATCGACTTTGCCTATGACGACGGCATGCGCACCTACAAGACGAAGAAGCCCTTCGAGGGCGTCATCGGCAATCTCGAACGCCGCTGGCGCGAGACGGATTCAGCCTGGATGCGCGAGGAGATCGAGAAATTCATGTCGTCCTCGCCGTGCCAGTCCTGCGGCGGCTACCGGCTGAAACCCGAAGCGCTCGCCGTCAGGATCGACGGCCATCACATCGGCGAGGTAACCGAACAGTCGATCCGCAACGCCAACCGCTGGGCCGACGAACTGCCGGCAAAACTCTCCGACAAGCAGAACGAGATCGCCGGGCGCATCCTGAAGGAAATCCGCGAGCGGCTGCGCTTCCTCAACGATGTCGGCCTCGATTACCTGACGCTGTCGCGCAATTCCGGCACGCTGTCGGGCGGCGAAAGCCAGCGCATCCGCCTCGCCTCGCAGATCGGCTCCGGCCTCACCGGCGTGCTCTACGTGCTCGACGAGCCCTCCATCGGCCTGCACCAGCGCGACAATGCGCGCCTGCTCGACACGCTGCGCCACCTGCGCGATCTCGGCAATACGGTGATCGTCGTCGAACATGACGAGGACGCGATCTTGACCGCCGATTACCTGGTCGATATCGGGCCCGCCGCCGGCGTTCATGGCGGGCGCATCGTCGCCCAGGGAACCCCTGCCGAAGTGATGGCGAACCCCCATTCGCTGACCGGTCAGTACCTGACCGGCGAACTCGCCATTCCCATGGCCGAGACCCGCCGCCAGCCGAAAAAAGGCAAGCGCATCCGCGTTTCCGGTGCCGAGGGCAACAACCTGCAGGACATTACCGCCGAAATCCCGCTGGGCACCTTTACCTGCGTTACCGGGGTATCAGGCGGCGGCAAGTCCACCTTCCTGATCGAGACGCTGTACAAGGCGGCTGCCCGCAAGCTCAACGGCGCGCGCGAGGTCCCGGCCCCCTACAGGTCGATCGAGGGGCTCGAATTCCTTGACAAGGTGATCGACATCGACCAGTCGCCCATCGGCCGCACGCCACGCTCCAACCCGGCCACCTATACCGGCGCGTTTACGCCGATCCGCGAATGGTATGCAGGCCTGCCCGAGGCCAAGGCGCGGGGGTACGGGCCGGGGCGCTTTAGCTTTAACGTCAAAGGCGGGCGATGCGAAGCATGTAAAGGCGACGGGGTAATCAAGATTGAGATGCATTTCCTGCCCGATGTGTATGTGGAATGCGAAACTTGCCACGGTCGGCGTTATAATCGCGAGACGCTGGAGATTAAGTACAAAGATAAATCGATTGCCGATGTACTGGATATGACAGTCGAAGAAGCCGCCGATTTCTTTAAGGCGGTTCCGTCGATCCGCGACAAGATGGAAACACTCAAAGATGTTGGCCTCACCTATATTAAGGTGGGACAACAAGCCACGACTTTATCGGGCGGGGAGGCACAGCGGGTAAAACTGTCGAAAGAGCTGTCGAAACGCTCAACAGGCAAGACGCTGTATATCCTCGATGAACCGACAACGGGCTTGCATTTCGAGGATGTACGAAAATTACTCGAAGTGCTGCATTCCTTGGTTGATAAGGGTAATACGGTGGTGGTGATTGAGCATAATCTGGATGTTATCAAAACGGCCGATCATATTATCGATATCGGCCCGGAAGGCGGGCATAAGGGCGGCAGGATCTTGGCCGAAGGGACGCCGGAGGAGATTTGCAATGTGAAGGCAAGCTATACAGGGCAGTATCTCAAGCCGATTCTGGAGAAGAAAAATATCAAGATTGCAGCAGAATAACTTTTTAATATCAATACTTTAATTTTAATAATTGAGTTTTTATTAATTTTTTGTTAGTGTTATGCATAATCGAGAAACGGCAAGGTATGGAGAATTGATATGGCTTCAGTTGTTGGTGTAGTAAAAGGTACGACTCTCGCTATAGGCGCAGGGGCCGTGCTTGGCCCGGCTTTTTTAGTAGTTGCGCAGGGAGGCACGTGGGCCGCAGGTGCCCACGCGAGCGCCAGCTTATTAGGAAATGGTGTCGTTAGAGCTGGCGAAATTGGGTTAGCAACCGCAGAGGCCGCATTCGGATAAATTTTCATAAAAATGGTGCCTCCGGAGAGAATCGAACTCTCACTTCCGTAAGGAAACGGGATTTTGAATCCGTCAAGGTTAAATACAACCATTTGAAGTTATTAAATAATTCTTCCTGAAAAATGTAACTGTGTAAGAAACTGTGTAAATTTGGGAGCTTTTACCCCTCTTTCAGCACAACATTACCTCGGCTGCCCAGCACACGGTAAATTTCAAGCCAGAGTTCGTTAAAGTCTTCTGCGCTCATGTTGTGCCGTTCTGAACACGCTTTAAAAATATCCTCAAGACTGGTTTGGTCGTCTATTAACGAGGCGATCTTAAGATGCTCAACCTCTAAACGCTCCATGATCGGCTGGGCAAATGCCACACCGCCGGGGAATTCCTGCTGTCTTAAACGCCGTCCCGGACCGATCAGGACGGGGATCAAGCTTAAATCCGCCG
>JAMLIH010000020.1 GCA_023954255.1 Phyllobacteriaceae bacterium
CCGCGGATGCGGTGGAACTCATGCATTTGGGAACCGCCGTCGGCCCGATGCGTTTGGGGCCTTTCTCCTGGGTGATGGCGGCCGCTTCCACGAGGGTGCGGGTCGACGGGCCGCCGGAGCCCATGATGATGCCGGTCATCGGGTTGATGACATCGCTTTCCTCAAGGCCCGAATCCACGATCGCCTGTTCCATGGCGATGTAGTTCCAGGCCGTTCCCTTGGCCATGAAGCGGGCGGTGCGGCGGTCGAGGACCTCAAACGGGTCGAGCTTCGGCTCGCCATGCACCTGGCAGCGGAAATTGTATTTGACGAAATCCTCGGCCCTTGAAATGCCGGACTTCGCCTCCCGCAGGGAAGCCAGAACTTCCTGGGTATTGTTGCCGATCGAGGAGACAATCCCCATTCCGGTGACAACCACACGTCTCATATGTCTTTTCCCGTTCTGTTCGGTTTCTGCTGGAGGGCCGGCGGCCCGCTTTCAAATCGCCGGCATGCCGGATCAGGAAGCCTTTTCCTTCGACAGGCCGACCTTGAGATCGGAGGCAGTGTAAATCTGCTCGCCATCGGCCTTCAGCCAGCCATCGGCGATGCCGAGGTTCAGGCGGCCGCTCATCACCCGCTTGAAGTCGACGCCGTATTCAACCAGCTTCGTTCCCGGCGTGACCATGCCCTTGAACTTCACCTCGCCGGTGGAGAGCGCCATGCCGTAGCCCGGCAGGCCGAGCCAGCCAAGATAGAAGCCGGTAAGCTGCCACAGGGCATCGAGGCCGAGACAGCCCGGCATGATTTCATTGCCGATGAAATGGCAGGGAAAGAACCACAGATCCGGCTTGATATCGAGTTCGGCGCGAATGAAGCCCTTGTCGTGGGCGCCGCCGGTCTCGGAAACCTGTGTGATGCGGTCGAACATCAGCATGGGCGGGGCAGGAAGCTGCGCATTGCCCGGTCCGAAAAGCTCGCCCCTCCCGCAGGCCAGCAGTTCCTCATAGGTGTAACTCGATTGCTTTTCAGTCATTTCACCCCGCTTCAGGTTTCCTCCACATTCGCGCCGTCTTAACACATGGAATTTTCAAAAACCAAAGGAAGTTTGGCCGCTTTTCACCACCTGTTGCAGGCTGAAAATCTTGCAGGATAATGCAGAACTTCCCCTATTGCCGCCATTGCCCGGCAGATCGGGCGGCTCCGGCAATTGGCCGCAGGACCGTATCTATTGCGATAAACCGCGCCGGGAATTATATATCGGGATGATAAATCGCCCCGCATTCCGGCTCACCGGGGCGGACGAAACAGGTAACGCAAGGTTCAGCCGCAACGGCAGATGCACTGGCAGACGCAATGACAGACAGGCAAGCTTACATGAAGCAGAACGATACGACGCCGGGAAGCGGCGGGTTCTGCCATGCCGAACAGGCGTGCCCGGGATGCGGCAATACCTGCAAGATGCTGCGCGATGCAGGCCTGCGGCCGACCCGTCAGCGCATGGCGCTGGCCGATCTGCTGTTTGGAAAGGGCGACCGGCACATTTCGGCTGAACTTCTGTTCGACGAGGCAAGCCAGGCCGGAGCGCCGGTATCGCTTGCCACGATCTACAACACCTTGCACCAGTTCACCCGCGCCGGACTGCTGAAGGCCATCTCGATCGATTCATCGAAAACCTATTTCGACACCAATACCGGCGACCATCATCACTTCTATCTGGAAGATACCGAGGAAGTGGTGGACATGCCGGAAAACGGCATTTCGATCGCCAATCTTCCATCCCCGCCGGAGGGCATGGAGATCGCATCCGTCGATGTGGTGGTGCGGGTGCGCCGGGCGCGCTGAGCCGGCAGGCAGCCCGTTTTCCAGAAATCAGCTTCGGGGTGCCGCAGGGCAGCTCACGCCTGTACCGCCGATGCCGCAATAGCCGGACGGATTCTTGGCCAGATATTGCTGGTGATATTCCTCGGCATAATAGAATTTCGGCGCCGTGGCGATTTCCGTGGTGATTTCGGCCTGTTTTCCCGCCGCATCGAGCGCCTTTTGATAGCGCTTGCGGCTTGCCAGCGCCGCGCGCTTCTGCTGCTGCGAAAAAGCGTAGATCGCGGAGCGGTACTGGGTGCCGTTGTCATTGCCCTGCCGCATGCCCTGGGTCGGATCATGGCTTTCCCAGAACAGGGCCAGCAGTTCCTCGTAGGATATCTTCTGCGGATCGAAGACCACCAGTACAACCTCGGTGTGCCCGGTCATGCCGGTGCAGGTTTCCTGATAGGTCGGGTTTGGGGTGAAACCGCCGGCATAACCTGCCGCCGTCACCCAGACGCCTGGCGCCTGCCAGAAAAGGCGCTCGGCGCCCCAGAAGCAGCCGAGACCGAACAGCACCTTTTCCAGATGCTCCGGAAACGGACCCTTGAGCGGGTTGCCGTTGACGAAATGGGTCTCCGCCGTGAGCAGGGGCTCTTTGCGGCCGGGAAGTGCCTCCTGGGCGGTCGGCAACTTCATCTTCTTGGTCAGCATGTTGATCAGGAACATGGCGGCTTCTTCCCTCAGATTTCCGGCCCGGATACCGCCCTCCCGACATGGCCGAAGGCCGGATCAGTCGCCATAGCGGTCCTGCAGCCGCAACTTTCGCCGCCGTCCGGCCAGGGCAAAAAGCAGCCACAGAATACCGAACACCACCCAGCTGGGCGCAAGCAAAACGGTCTGGATCACCGGATCCCAGACATAGGGGTGGACATATCGCTGAATCGTGGCCTGCGCAAGATTGAGCGTCGAGGGCGACAGGTTGAACCAGTCAACGCCAAGCGGGGTCATGACGATGGCCGAATCGGCAATCGAACGGGTAATGTCGAGTACCGCCGTCACCAGCGCCAGCGCCAGCGCGAACAGGGCCAGAATGCGAAAGAACGATCTGAGCATTGTGCTTCTTTCTCCCGCCGGGAAAATAGGATGGCGAAATGTGTTGTTCAATGCGCCTGTGCTGACCGCACGTCAACTCCATTACATTTGCCGGCATCGCAATCAGCCAGGGGCACGATCAAAAACCTGAACAAGCAGACCAACTCGGCGCTTGAACCGGCTCCGTATATTTGTATAAGTGCCGCCGATTGCGCAGCATGTGCCACATGTCACGCAAGTGTGTGGCGGCCTTGTGGTCGAAGGCGCCCACGGCCCGGCAAGCCGGGCCGATTCCACTGAAGAAAGGCGTGCGCTTTTCTTCGACCCCCGGATGAAACCGGGTCAACAAACACGACGGAGAGGTGGCCGAGTGGTCGAAGGCGCACGCCTGGAACGCGTGTAGGCGGGTAACCGTCTCCAGGGTTCGAATCCCTGTCTCTCCGCCATTATCTGTCTCACGCCAGCCTCACTTCGTTCGACGGCTCCGACGGGGCGTCCTGCCTGACCGGCGCGTCGCGCCTGAGAAGGATGCGGCCGTTCCGGCCGCATCGAACCCCTGTTTCAAATATAACGAAACACGAACAACGCCCATAGCAGGCAAATCAGCAGGGGCCACCACAGCGGAGGACCGGCAAAGAACAGCCATGCGATGAAGATGAAGGCGCTACCCAGCAGGGAGATGAACAGGCGGTCGCCGCGGGTCGTATCGATGGCGAAGAGACCGCGCCTCGGCGCGCCGCCGGGCACATAGTATTCCCACACTCCCATCGCCGCGATACTGGCGGCGATGAACAGGAAAAAGGCCGCCGTGGCGCGGGTCCAGGCCATCCAGGTGCCAAGCGGCTCGGTCCACCACTGGAAGGAAAACAGCACCGCATCCTGCATGGTATGTTCCTCCTATACCCGGCCCCTACACCCGGCCGAGGGCAAAGCCCTTGGCGATGTAGTTGCGGACAAAATAGATGACGATGGCGCCGGGAATGATCGTCAGCGTTCCGGCCGCCGCCAGCAGACCCAGTTCGTATCCCGACGAGGAGGCAGTCTTGGTCATCGTCGCGGCGATCGGCTTGGCCTCCACTGCCGTCAGCGTCTTGGCCAGCAGCAGTTCTACCCAGGAAAACATGAAGCAGAAGAAGGCTGCAACACCGATCCCCGCAGAGATGGTCGGGACAAAAATCTTCGTGAAGAAGGCCGGGAAGGAATAGCCATCGATATAGGCTGTCTCATCAAGCTGCTTCGGCACGCCGGACATGAAGCCTTCCAGGATCCACACTGCCAGCGGAATGTTGAACAGGGTATGGGCAAGGGCGACTGCCAGATGGGTGTCGAAAATGCCGATGGCCGAATAGAGCTGGAAGAAGGGCAGCGCGAAGACGGCTGCCGGCGCCATGCGGTTGGTCAGCAACCAGAAGAAAAAATGCTTGTCGCCGAGAAAGCGGTAACGCGAAAAGGCATAGGCTGCCGGCAGGGCCACCGCGACCGAAAGCACGGTGTTGATGGTGACGTAGATCAGCGAGTTGACATAGCCCATGTACCAGGTCGGATCGGTGAAGATGACGCGGTAATTGTCGAGGGTGAAACTCTGCGGGAACAGCGTGAACGAGCCGAGAATTTCATTGGTCGTCTTGAACGACATGGAAACCAGCCAGTAGATCGGCAGCATCAGCAGCACGATGTAGAGCGTCGGAATAAGCCAGGTTACCCGTCTCATTGGTTTTCCTCATCGCGTGTCATGACGGTATAGAAAATCCAGCTCATCAGCAGGATGACCAGGAAGTAGATCAGCGACATGGCTGCCGCCGGCCCAAGGTCGAACTGGCCAAGCGCAATCTTCACCAGATCGATGGAAAGCAGCGTTGTCGAATTGCCCGGTCCGCCGCCGGTCAGGACCGAAGGCTCGGTATAGATGTTGAAGGAGTCCATGAAGCGCAGCAGGATCGCGATGGTCAGCACCCGTTTCATCTTCGGCAACTGGATGAAGCGGAAGATCGACCAGGCGGAAGCGCCGTCGATCTTGGCCGCCTGATAATAGGCGTCAGGGATCGAAACCAGGCCGGCATAGGCCAGCAGAACGACGAGAGATGTCCAGTGCCAGACATCCATCAGGATCAGCGTGAACCAGGCGTCCCCCGGCTGCCTTGTATAATTGTAATCGAACCCCAGCGCGTTCAATGCCTTGCCCATCAGACCGATTTCGGGCAGCGCGAAGATGTTCCACATCGCGCCGACCACATTCCACGGAATAAGCAACGGCATGGCCATCAGCACGAGACAGACGGAAACCCAGACGCCCTTGCGCGGCATGGCAAGGGCGATGATGACGCCAAGCGGCACCTCGATCAGCAGGATCGTGAAAGTGAAGAAGAGCTGGCGGCCCAGCGCGTCGTGGAAACGCGGCGACTTGAGAATATCCTCGAACCAGCTGATCCCCGACCAGAAAAACACGTTGTCGCCGAAAGTTTCCTGAACCGAATAGTTGACCACGGTCATCAGCGGCACGATCGCGTTGAAGGCCACCAGAACAAGAACCGGCAGAACGAGGAACCAGGCTTTCTGGTTGACTGTCTTGTTCATTGCCTGCCCCCTTCCCCGACAAGCCAGCCGTCGCGGTAAATACGAGTTCTTTCGGCGGCAAAGGCGAGCTTTGCCTTGCGGTCGGGTATCTCGGTTCCCTCGGGCGCCAGCAGTTTGACCGTGTGGCCACCAGCCACCGCCTCAACGATGCGGAACCTTCCGGCATCGCTTACCTTGACGATTTCGGCGTCCATGCCCTTGCCGGCAAAACTGACATGCTCCGGCCGCACGCCGATCTCCATCCGTCCGCCGGCGTTCGCCGCGCGGTTTGCCGTTTCGATCTTCCGGCCGGCAAAAACGGCACTGCCATTGTCTATACCGCAGGGCAGCACGTTCATGCCGGGCGAGCCGATGAAATGGCCGACAAAGGTGTGTTGCGGCTTCTCGAAAAGCTCTTCCGGCGTGCCGATCTGGACCACTTCGCCGGTATTCATGACCACCACCTTGTCGGCGAAGGTCAGCGCCTCCGTCTGATCATGGGTTACATAGATCATGGTGCGCGCCACCCGCTGATGCAGTTCCTTCAGCTTTGAGCGGAGCTGGAACTTCAGATGCGGATCGATGACCGTCAGCGGCTCGTCGAACAGGATGGCGTTCACATCCGTGCGCACCAGACCCCGGCCGAGTGAAATCTTCTGCTTGCCGTCCGCAGTCAGGCCCGACGCCCGCTTTTTCAGCATCGCCGTCAGATCGTTCATCTCGGCGATTTCGGTAACCCGCTCGCGTATGGTCGCCTCATCGACGCCCCTGTTGCGCAGCGGAAACGCCAGATTGTCGTAGACCGTCATGGTGTCGTAGACGACGGGAAACTGGAAAACCTGCGCGATGTGACGTTTCTCGGGCGGCAGGCTGGTTACGTCCTCATCTCCGAACAGGACCCTTCCCTGTGAAGGCACAAGCAGGCCGGAAATGATGTTGAGCAAGGTTGTCTTGCCGCATCCAGAGGGCCCAAGCAGCGCATAGGCGCCGCCATCGTTCCACTCGATGTCGAGTTTCTTCAGTGCCCAGTGCTCATCTTCCGCCGGATTGGCATGATAGCTGTGGCCGAGATTTGAAAGGGTGATGTGCGCCATGCTCAGGCTTCTCCGCCATGGGCCAGTTGCCCGTCCCGGCTGAAATAATAGGCTTTCGAGAAATCAGCATGCAGCTTCGTTCGGGCGCCGGCATCAAACGGGTGGACGCCATGGGACAACGATACCCAGTCGCTGCCGAATGCATCGAAGTGAATCATGGTTTCGGAACCGGATATTTCCGCCACCTTGACGCTGGCAGGAATCTCCACGTTGGCCTTGTCCTGCCTTGCGGGCCGGATGTGATGGGCTCTTATCGCAACCGTATAGTCGCCATCGGCAAGTGCCTTCGGCGCAGGCCATGAGACATCATCGTTGATCATCACCTTGCCGCTCTTCTTGCTGACGGCGACGGTGTTGATGGGCGGCTCTGAGAAAACACGGGCGCTGGTGATGTTTCCCGGCCGGCGGTAAATCGATCCGGTATTCCCGAAGTCGACCACGCACCCCTCGCTCAGGGCTACCGTCTTGCCGCCAAGAAGCAGCGCCTCGCCCGGCTCGGTGGTGGCGTAGACAACGACGCAGTCGCGCTCAGCGAACAGTTTCGGCAGTTCGTCTCGCAACTCCTCCCGCAGTTTGAAATCGAGGTTGGCCAGCGGCTCATCGAGCAACACCAGGTCGGAATCCTTGACCAGCGCGCGCGCCATCGCGGTACGCTGCTGCTGGCCGCCGGACAGTTCCGACGGCCTGCGGTCCAGCATGGCGGAAATCTTCATCAGCTCGGCCATCTCTCCTACTCTGCGGCCGATTTCCGACTTCGCCACGCCGCCAACCCGAAGCGGTGAGGCGATGTTCTCGAAGACGGTCATGTTGGGGTAGTTGATGAACTGCTGATAGACCATCGAGACATTGCGTTTCTGCACCGGCACGCCGGTCACGTCCTGCCCGCGGAAGTGAACGGAGCCTGAAGTCGGCCGTTCCAGGCCGGCCATCAACTGCATCAGCGTGGTTTTGCCGGCGAGTGTCGTGCCCAGCAGTGTATTGAAATGGCCCGGCTCGAAAACAAGGCTGGTCGGGTGGATATGGGTGTCAGCCCCGACCCGCTTGGTAACTTCCCTGAGTTCCAGCACTTTGCGAATTCCCTCTGCCTGCGGCCTTGCCCGCAGCCTTTGATGGTACGACCATCTGCCGGAAACAGAAAGTCCGAACTAAATCGCGGCCTTTCGGAAATGCGAAATCGCGAAGGCGCTCAACCTGCCCGGCTTCAAGATCATGTGAGGCCGGCCCGGCGCCGGAGCACCGGGCCAGCCTCGGAGGAGGAGTCTGCGATTACTGGTTCCAGCGGGCAACCAGTTCGTCGTAGTTCACGGTCTCGCCCTGCGGCTTCTCGTTGTCGAGCTTGGCTTTCGGACCGTCGGGCTTGCCGAGCCATTCGGACGGGTCCTTGGCCTCGTTGAGACGCGGGCCGCAACCGCCATAGACGTTGCCTGCCTCGTCGGCACGCTGCATGCGGGCCATGGTGATGTCCATCTCTTCAGCAAGACGGTCCATGGCTTCCTGCGGCGTGAAGGCGCCGGAGTTCACATCGCCGATCTGCTGCCACCAGATCTGTGCCAGCTTCGGATAATCCGGCACGTTGATGCCGGTCGGCGACCAGCGCACCCGGTCGGGTGAGCGGTAGAACTCGACCAGACCACCGAGATTTTCGGCACGCTCGCTGAAGCTGTCGTGACGGACAGTGGAGTCACGGATGAAGGTCAGTCCGACATGCGACTTCTTCACGTCCACAGTCTTGGAAACTGCGAACTGGGCATAAAGCCAGGCTGCCTTGGCACGGTCGGTCGGGGTCGACTTCAGGATCGTCCACGAACCAACGTCCTGATAGCCAACCTTCTGGCCTTCCTTCCAGTAGGGGCCATGCGGTGACGGGGCCATGCGCCAGAGCGGCTTGCCGGCATCATCCACGGTGTTGTTGCCTTCGGACTTGGGCGCCACCATGGTGGCGGTAAAGGCGGTGTACCAGAATATCTGCTGGGCCACGTTGCCCTGGGCCAGCGCGGGAAGCGACTGATAGAAGTCGTAATCCGCAGCACCGGGAGGTGCGTATTTGCGCAGCCATTCATCCCACTTGCGGATGGCATATACCGAAGCCGGACCGTTTGCTTCGCCGCCGCGTGACACGCTGGATCCCGAAGGATTACAGGAGCCGGCTTCCATCCGGATGCCCCACTCGTCGATCGGTACACCGTTCGGCTCGCCGGCACTGCCGGTACCTGCCATCGAAAGCCAGGCATCGGTCATGCGCCAGCCAAGGTCGGGAGCGCGCTTGCCGTAGTCCATGTGGCCGTAGATGGTGACCCCATCGATTTCCTTCACGTCTTCGGAGAAAAACTCGGCAATGTCCTCATAAGCCGACCAGTTGACCGGCACGCCGAGGTCGTAGCCGTACTTTTCCTTGAACTTGGCTTTCAGGTCATCGCGGTCGAACCAGTCCTTGCGGAACCAGTAGAGGTTGGCGAACTGCTGGTCGGGAAGCTGGTAGAGATCGCCATCCGGGCCGGTCGTGAACTTCGTTCCCATGAAATCGCCGAGATCGAGCATCGGATTGGTCACATCCTTGCCCTCTCCAGCCATCCAGTCGCTCAGGTTGACGGCAAGCTGCAGGCGGGAGTGGGTGCCGATCAGGTCGGAGTCGTTGACATAGGCGTCATACAGATTCCGGCCGGTCTGCATTTGGGTCTGAACCGCCTGCACCACTTCGCCTTCACCAAGGATCTGGTGGTTGACCTTGATCCCGGTGATTTCCTCAAAGGCCTTGGTTAGCGTTTCGGACTCATATGAGTGGGTCGGAATTCCTTCCGACAGTACGTTGATCTCCATGCCGGCAAACGGCTTGGCGGCATTGATGAACCATTCCATTTCCTTCATCTGCTCGTCCTTGGAGAGCGCCGAAGGTTGAAATTCATCATTGACCCATTTTTCCGCTGCCGCCATATCGGCAAAGGCAGGCGTATAGGCATAATTAAGCGCCACAGCCGCAGCCGTGGCCATTAGCATCCGTCTCATGGGAGCTCCTCCTCATTAAGCTGACAGTTCGAGACTAACTCAACTCGACAATCGAACCGATGTAAACCAAGTACGAAAAAAAACGAAAGTCAATAGGAAAGCTATTGCATTTTGCGAACCTAATGCGAAAAATAACGAAATCTGATTGCGAGGTTTTCAGCTAATGCTCATTCCCAGACAGGCGGACATTCTGGAGATCGCCCGCAAGGAAGGGCGTGTCGATGTGGATTCGCTCGCCATGCAGTTCGACGTCACGCCGCAAACCATCCGAAAGGATCTCAACGAGCTTTGCGAACGCAAGAAGCTGCGGCGCGTGCATGGCGGCGCCATGTATCCCTCAAACACCGCCAATCTCGCCTACCAGTCGCGGCGGGGTATTGCGGCGGAGGGCAAGGACCGCATTGCCGCTGCTGCTGCTGCCATCATACCCGATGGCGCTTCGCTCATTCTCAACATCGGCACCACCACGGAAGCGGTGGCAAGAGCCCTGATGCGCCATCACGATCTGATGGTGATTACCAACAACCTCAACGTGGCCACCATTCTTTCCGAGGCGCCGCATGTGGAACTGGTGGTTTCCGGCGGCATGGTCAGAAAAAGCGATGGCGGCATTGTCGGCGCTGCCGCGATCGATCTGATCAAGCAGTTCAAGGTGGATTTCGCGATCATCGGATCTTCGGCAATCGATGAGGAAGGTGCATTGCTGGACTTCGATTACCGGGAAGTGCGCGTGGCGCAGGCCATCCTGTCGCAGGCCCGGCGCCGGATTCTCGTCGCCGACAAAACCAAGTTCGAACGCAAGGCGCCGGTACAGATCGGCCATCTGCGCGACCTCGATCTTTTCATCACCGACCAGCCGCCGCCGGAAACGATAAGCGAACTGTGTCAGGATGCCGATGTCGAGATTGTTGTTGCCGACGATGAGGCTGCGCCATTCGAGCCACCAGTGGCGGAAGGCGATTTTTGATGGCCTCGCATTCCAAATCCGCTGCCGCCGACTACGACCTGCTGATTATCGGCGGGGGCGTGAACGGTGCCGGAATTGCGCGCGATGCCGCAGGCAGGGGCTACAGCGTATGCCTTTGCGAAAAGGGCGATTTCGGCGGCGGGACGTCGTCTGCCTCCACCAAACTGTTTCATGGCGGGCTGCGCTATCTGGAGTATTTCGAAATCCGGCTGGTGCGCGAGGCGCTGATCGAACGCGAGGTATTGTGGCAGGCCATGCCACATATAAGCTGGCCGATGCGCTTCGTGCTGCCCTATCACGGAGACATGCGGTTCGAGGGCGAGACTTCCGTTTCGAAACTGCTTGGTGCCATCGCTCCCTGGCTCAAGGGAAGAAGGCCCGCCTGGATGATCCGGTTCGGCCTGTTCCTCTACGATCACCTCGGCGGCAGGAAGCGCCTGCCCGCCACCCGAACCCTTGATCTGGCGCACGATCCGGCAGGCCTGCCGCTGAAGCCCGTCTTTACCCGGGCCTACGAATATTCCGATTGCTGGGTGGAAGATGCCCGCCTCGTCGTTCTCAACCTGCGCGATGCGGCGGAAAGAGGGGCGGAGGTCAATCCGCGCACTGCCGTTACAAGGGCACAATACCGCGACGGGCTTTGGCATGCCGAACTGAAGGATGCGAGCGGGAATACCCGTGAGGTTACCGCCACCATGGCGATCAATGCCGCGGGCCCGTGGGTCGATGAGGTGCTGCGCGGGGTGTTCGGCCAGAACGATGCCGCCAATGTGCGCCTGGTGAGCGGCAGCCACATCGTCATCAAACGCAAATACGATCACGACCGCTGCTACTTCTTCCAGAATGCCGACAGCCGCATCATCTTCGCCATTCCCTTCGAGCACGACTATACGCTGATCGGCACCACCGATGCCGACCATCCCGATGTTACTGTCCGGCCGGAAATATCATCCGAGGAGTGCGACTATCTGTGCCGCATGGCCAGTGCCTATTTCGCCGAGCCGGTACGGCAGGAAGACATCGTGTGGACCTATTCGGGCGTGCGCCCGCTGTTCGACGACGGCGCCGGCAGCGCGCAGTCAGCCACACGCGAATACGTGCTGCGGCGCGAGGCCGAGCCGGGCAACGGTACGCTGGTCAATGTCTTCGGCGGCAAGATCACCACCTACCGGCGGCTTGCCGAGGCGATGCTGGAGAAGGTGGGCGAGACACTTGGCGCCCGCGGCAAACCCTGGACGGCGGGCGTTCCCCTGCCGGGCGGCGATTTTCCCGTCGACGGCTTCGAGGCACTGGTGACCGGGATGCAGCGGCAATATCCGTTCATGGAAACGGATGTCGTGAGGCGGCTGTGCCGCCTGTACGGCACCCAGGTTGCGACGATCCTCGGCACGGCAAAAAAGGCCTCCGATCTCGGCAGGCATTTCGGCCACGGACTTTACCAGGCCGAGGCCGAGTACCTGATCGAAAACGAATGGGCGCAAACCGCGGACGACATCCTGTTCAGAAGAACGAAAACCGGCATCCGCCTGTCAGCCAGCCAAAAGGCCGAACTGAGCCGCTGGATCCAGGGAAGATGTTCGGCGGACAAGCGGCAACGGAACACTGTCGCCAGTAGCAAGGCAAGATAATCCCGCCCCGCTCAAAACGTCACGCACGCCCGCCAAATACCTGTCCCAGGAACGGCCGGCCGCTTCCGCTCACACCGAGAAGCAGAGATACTTGATCTCCAGAAACTCATCCATGCCGTATTTGGATCCCTCGCGCCCCAGGCCCGACGACTTGATGCCGCCAAAAGGAGCCTCGGCCGTCGAGACCAGCCCGGTATTGATGCCGACCATGCCGCTTTCCAGTTCCTCGGCCACCTGCCAGATCGTGGATATGTCGCGGGCGTAGAAATAGGATGCGAGGCCGAACTCGGTATCATTGGCAAGCGCAATTCCCTCCTCGACTGTTTCGAAGGGTATGATCGGCGCCACCGGACCGAAGGTTTCCTCCGAGAGAACCTTCATTCCGGCGCCAACCCCCATGAGCACCGTCGGCTCGTAGAAGGTGCCGCCCAGTTCGGAACGCTTTCCGCCGGAGACGAGACGGGCGCCCTTGCCGAGCGCGTCCGCCACATGATCCTCAACCTTTTCCAGGCCTGCCTCGTCGATCAGCGGGCCGATGTTGACGCCCTCATCCATGCCGTTGCCGACCTTCAGCTTCGAAGTCGCCTCGGCAAGCTTTGCCGCGAAGGCTTCCGCCACGCCGCTCTGGACATAAATCCGGTTGGCGCAAACGCAGGTCTGGCCGGAATTGCGGTACTTGGCGATCATCGCGCCTTCCACGGCAGCGTCCAGGTCGGCATCGTCGAAGACGAGGAAGGGGGCGTTGCCACCGAGTTCCAGCGACAGTTTCTTGATGTCATGGGCGCACTGCTTCATCAGGATACGTCCGACCTCGGTCGAGCCGGTAAAGGTGAGTTTGCGCACCTTCGGATTGGTGCACATTTCCAGCCCGACGCCTTTCGAGTCCGAACTGGTGATGATGGAGAGCACGCCCTTGGGAATGCCGGCGCGTTCCCCCAGCACCGCCATGGCAAGTGCCGACAGCGGGGTCTTTTCGGCGGGACGGCCCACAAAGGTGCAGCCGGAAGCAAGCGCCGGGCCGACCTTTCTGGCGATCATCGCGTTGGGGAAGTTCCAGGGTGTAATCGAGCCGACGACCCCGATCGGCTGCTTGATGACAACGATGCGCTTGTCTTCCTGATGGCCCGGAATGACATCGCCATAGACGCGGCGCGCTTCCTCGGCAAACCACTGGATGAACGATGCGCCATAGGCGATCTCGCCCTTCGCCTCCGCAAACGGCTTGCCCATTTCCGCCGTCAGGATCCTGGCCAGGTCATCCTGGTTTTCCAGCATCAGGTCGTTCCATTTCAGCAGGATCGCGCAACGCTCCTTCGCGGTCTTCCTGCGCCATTTCTTCTGCGCCTCATGGGCAATGTCGATGGCTTTGGCAGTATCCTGCGAAGTCAGGTCGGCGACATCGGCAATCTTTTCGCCGGTTGCCGGGTTCAGCACCTTGAAGGTCTTGCCGGTATTCACCCACTCACCGCCAAGCAAGGCCCTGGTTTCCAAGAGGCTCTGATCAGAGAGCTTGAGCATGTTCTGGTTCCTTTCTGTGACGGTCAGTAGGCTGCACGGTAGATGGCAAGCGCATCCTGCTCGGTAACCGGCCTAGGATTGTTGACCAGCAGGCGCGTCTGGTTCATGGCATCGGAGGCCAGTCTTGGCAGGATGTCCTGCGGAATTTCCATCGCTCTCAGGCTCGTCTGCAACCCGCATTCGGCCGAAAGCTCGGCAAGGCGGTCGCAGAAGGCCGCCGCACGCGCCTGACCTTCCAGCTCTGCCAGTTCGGGGAATGCGTAAGGCGCAAGTTCGGCATAGGGCTGCGGCGATGTCACGATGTTGAAGCGCAACACATGGGGCAGCACCAGGGCGTTGGAAAGCCCGTGCGGGATGTGGAAATGGCCGCCGAGCGGATAGGCAAGCGCGTGGACGGCGGCTACCGGCGAGTTGGCGAAGGCCTGACCGGCCAGCATAGAGCCGAGCAGCATGTTGGCCCGGGCCTGCTTGTCACTTCCCTCGTGGACAGCCTTGAGCACGGAGCCGCCCATCAGCGTCAGCGCCTGGGTGGCGAGCATGCGCGAAACCGGATTGTTGTTGGCGCTTGCCGAAGCATAAGCCTCGATCGCATGCACCATGGCATCGATCCCGGTTGCCGCCGTGATGTGCGGCGGCAGGCCGTAGGTCAGCTCCGGGTCGAGCAGCGCCACATCGGGCAGGATAACGGGCGAAACCACGCCCATCTTTTCATTGGTGCCCGTGGTGACGATGGAAATGGGTGTCACCTCGGAACCGGTGCCGGAAGTCGTCGGCACCAGAATGAGTGGCAGGCGCGGCCCTTTCGCATTTCCCACGCCGTAGATGTCCGCAAGCGTTTCCTTGCCCAGTGCAAGAAGCGAAACCAGTTTGGCGACATCGAGGGAGGAGCCGCCGCCGAAACCAACCACACCGTCAACACCTGCATCCCTTGCCCTGCCGGCAGCGGTGAGAATGACATTCTCCGGCGGATCGGCCTCGACATCGCAAAACAGTTCCACCGCCACACCGGCCTTTTCGAGTGCCGTAAGTGCGCGTTCCACCAGACCCGTCGCCACCATGCCCGGATCGGTGACCACCATGACACGGTCCCCGATCTCTCCCTTGACGATGTCGCCGAGTTGGCTGACGGCGCCTTCACCGAACCGGATCGATTTCGAGGTATTGAACGTGAACGGATTCATGAAATTCTCCATCATTTACCGGGCATGTCAGCGCCCGAAGCTGAAGGCGGTCAGCGCCGCCAGAACGAAACCTATGGCGCCGGTGATGACCAGGATGCGCAGTCGTTCCCTTTCCAGAGCCGATTGATCCTTCCTGAGCGTGAGTGGCGGCTCATAGGGCGGGATTTCGACCGTGACCGGGCTTGCCATTTCCATCTTGTAGGCAAGAAACCATACCAGCCCCAGCCCGCTTATCCATGCAGCCAGGGACCATGCCCAAAGCGACGGCATGCCCAGAAGCCAGACGGTTTCCTCGCCATTTTGCGCAACAAACGCATAATTGCCGAAAATCAGGCCCGGGCCCACTGCGAGGAAGAACCAGCCGATTGCAATCGACCAGGCAGTGGAGCGCAGGGCGCGCGCCTTCGGTCTGACTGCCAGCAGGCCGGAAAACAGGTGGCGTATTTCCCGCGCCTCGGTCCGCTGTATCCTTCGGTCGGTAATCGCGGAAATGATCAGGACCACCGCAAGGTTGGCGGCCATGCCCCACAGCGCGGAATGAATGGTCCAGGGCCACCGGCCCCACGGCAGTTCCAGCCCGAAGAATGACAGAACCTGATAGCCCAGGGGTTCGGTCAGGATGACGCCGGCTATTCCGAACCCTACGCCTGTCGTTGCCGCCTGCCGCGTGATCCAGCCGAGCCATGAAACCCCCAGCAAGGGGGTCCAGAGCTGGAATGCGATCGGCAATGCCAGGGAACCGAGTGCGGACAGCGTAACCGGTGCGATGTTTTCCATGACCATTGCCAGCGCCGCCAGAACCGCGATGGCGATGCGCGTCAGGTTGACCGTGCCGCGCTTCGACAGGCGGGAATGGAAATAGGGCTTGTAGATGTGGCGCACCAGCCCTTCCGCAGCGACGAAAAGCGACAGGCCGGCAAGCAACTGCACGCCTGCCGCGATGCCCATGAAAATCCAAGCGGCAAACCAGGGTGACTGTTCCTGCAACCGTTCGAACAACGCTGCGATGGCGAGGTTCTTGTCGGCCAGCCCGGCAGCGCCCGTCAGCCCGATGGCGAAGACGACCAGCGCGCCGAGGAAGCCCGCCGTCACCCAGGTCTGGCCGGCCGCAATCCCGTTCGGACTGCGCGTGGACAGAACCAGCTTGAACGCAAGCGGGCTTGCCTGAAACCCCATGAGTGCAAAGGCAAGACTGAGATTGGCAACGCCTGTATGGGAGGCGGCATATTCCCCGCCCCGCCCCAGACCGGCGGTAAAGTCGATCACCTTGCTGATGTTGAACAGGTGGGCCGATTCCGGCGCTGCAGCGATTGCAAGCAGCTTGCCGTTGAGCGCTTCGAACCCGCCGATGTAGAACAGCGCGAAAACGGCCAGAGCCGCAGTTGCGGCGAAGGCAAGCACCGTTTGAACGACACCGAAATAGCCGATCGAGCGCATGCCGCCTATGCCGGCACCGGCAAAGAGGACGAAACCGAACATGACACTCGCGGCCAATTGCGAGATCGCGCCGCCGGTCATGGTCTCGGCGAGTTGCGACAGCATGCGCACCTGCAGGCTTGAAAAGCCGATTGCGAAGAGCACGGCCACAACCGTCGATACAACCACCAGAAACACGCTGCCGTAATAGACCCTGAAGGTATCCGCCTGCGAGGACACGCGCAGCCTTTCGGCGATGATCCAGAAGCGCTTGAAGAAGACCACGCCCGGTAATGCCAGCATGATGCCCGCTGCCAGCACGGCAGGCAGCGAAAAGCCGATCTCGGAAACAAGCCGGGTGCCGCCAAGCGCGAACCAGCCCGTAAGGCTGGCACCGGCCATCACCAGGGCGCTTATCCAGGGTGACAGGCTGTGCCCGGCAGAAAAGAAGCCGTCTTCACCCCTGCCCTCGTTTGCAGCCACGCGCACCCAGTGCAGCATCACCATCACGTAGAACAGGGCAAAGATCGGAAGCCAGATCGTGTGCGCAATGCCGGTCATCGATCGGAATTCCCGCTATCGGCATGCCTCACATGGAAATGCGAGAATGCCCCCCTGAGGCCATACCGGGTCGACAGATAGATCGGCAGTCCGAGCGCCAGCACGGCAAAAAGCGTCAGTCCGGACCAGTAGTCGCTTGCCGACAGGCCGCCGGTCGCCCAGCTTGCAATGAAGACGGCGACGACGATGCCGAAGACGCCGATGCCGAGTGCCGCCTCACCCTGCTTGAAGCCGGTGTCGAAAATGGCATTGACCACGAAATGCGCTGCAAATCCGGCCACGATCGCGGCAATACCCGCCACGGAAACAGCGTAGGAATCGCGCGAAAAACCCTCGAGCAACAGGGCAAGCCCCCCGAAGCCGAGCACCGCCCAGATCGAGAAGACCAGCAGATCGCGTTCAACCATGGCTGACTTGGACATTCAGCGGCTCCGGTTTGGCCGCGGCAGCGGGATATGCCGCCGCGTGCTCCTTGCTTCCAGATGCGACCTCACTTTGCTTTCGGCTTCCCGGAAGATTTGGGCCCGGTTGCCTTGACGGTCTTCGTCTCGGGAGCGGAAGGCTCGGTGTAGACGATCTTCGAAAGGTCCTGCAGCGTGTGGGTGCGGTGCACATCGTCGGCGCTGAGGCCGATCTCGTTGAGCAACTGGTCGACGAACGGCGCCTGGGAGCGATAGCGCAGCGCGGATGAAACCACCTGATCGGCAAGATTGCCGTCCCTGGGTCCCTTGCCGTCGCCATCGCCACCGCCGGAACCTCCGCCGGCGCCGCCCGATCCGCCGGTTCCGGAGAATCCCGGCATGCCGTCGACATGGAGGATCTTGATGCCCTCGATCTTTTCCATCGGCTTCACGCTCTCGCGAATGATGGAGGGGAGGTTCTCCACCAGCGCCCTGTGCAGCGCACTGCGGCGGCTGGCATCCGAGCGCAGGTTTTCCGCCTCGTTGAGCTTGCGCTTGCCTTCGGCATCCACCTTGTAGCGTTCAGCCAGCGCAGCAACCGCGATCCGGTCTGCATCGGCGCGGTCCTTGGAAGCTGCCTTTTCGGCTTCAGCGAGGATTTTCTCGCGGGCTGCTTCAGCTTCCGCGATCTTCTGGGCCTCGAGAAGCTGGATGGCCTTCTGGCGGGTGGCGATCTCGGTATCGCGGATGGTCTGAACCTTCTCCTGAGCCTCGATCATTTTCGCCCGTGCGGCCTCGGCCTGGGTCTGCGCCTCGGAACGCTCCTTCGATTTCTTCGAAATGGCGATTTCGCGCTCCTGCTCCTCGATCTGCAGGGCTTCCTTGCGCTTGATGTCGATTCGCTCGACTTCCTTCTCCATCTCGATGCGGGCGCGCTCGACCGCTTCCCGTTCCTTCAGCTTGATCTCCTCGATCTCACGTTCGCGGGCTGCGTTCTCGTTGGAAATCTCCGCCTTGCGCTGCGCGCGCTGGATCGACACCTCGGCGTCATGGGCGAGCCGGGCATACTCGGTGTCGCGCTGGATTTCGAGCGACCGCTTTTCCGCCTCAAGGTTCTTCGCCCGCATGGCGACCATCGTGTCCTTTTCGATGTCGTTGCGCTTCTTCTTGCGGCTCTCGATCTGCTCGGTGAGGATCGTAAGACCTTCGGCATCGAAGGTGTTGGAGGGATCGAACAGGGAGATGTCGGTCTGGTCGAGCGAGGTCAACGAGACCGATTCCAGTTCCAGCCCGTCGAGTGCAAGACTTTCAGCCACCTCCTTGCGGACCTCCTTGACGAAGTCGTGGCGGTGCTCATGGATCTGTTCGAGCGTCATCTTGGCTGCGGCACCGCCCATGGCATCGACAAACCGGCCCTGGATCAGGTCCTTGAGCTGTTCGGCATGCATGGTGCGATTGCCGAGCGAGCGTGCAGCGGTTGCCACGGCGGCGGTTTCCGGCTGGACCCTGACGTAGAATTCCACCGTCAGTTCAACCCGCATGCGGTCCTTGGTGATCAGGGACTTCTCACGCGCCCGGACGATTTCCAGGCGCAGTGTGTTCATGTTGACCTCGGTAATGTCATGCAGGATCGGCAGAACAAACGCTCCGCCGCCCATGACCACCTTTTCACCTCCGAAACCGGTTCTCACAAACGAGATGTCCTTGGTCGACCGGCGGTAGAGCCAGTGCAGGAGATAGGCGCAGACCGCGATGACGATCGCCGCCAGGATGATGATTGCAATAAAATCTGCACCCTTCATTGGTTTGTCCCTTCACATTTGTATGCAAGTTTCCGGTTGGCGCTCAGATGATCAGTTCTGTTCATTCCGGCTCCCCTCACTGTCGAGCATGGCTGAGGCCAGAACGGCGACCCCGAATGCCATCCGGTTAAGAAAATCGGCAATGTTGTAGGCGACAGACAGCGAGCCGTCGTCGACATAGCCGGCGAAAGAGGTAATGAAGTTGCCGAGCGGATAAATCGCCCAGCCGACCGTCACGATCAGCCTCAGCCAGAAATATCCGCGCCGCACCGGCTCGCTCGCCGAGTTGCGGATGACTTCGTCCATCTTTCCGAAGAAAAGTTCGCCGAGCACATAGAGCCAGAAAACAAGCCCGATCAGGAAGGCGAGCGTGGCGTGCATGAAGCCTGCTTCACCGAGATAGCGCACGAACACCATCAGGATCGAGACGATCGTCAGCCGCCAGAACAGGCCGATGCCGAGCTTTCCGCAGCGCCGGGCAAGAAAATAGAGTGCCAGCACCTGAAGCGGCATGGAAACGGCCCAGCCGACATAGTGATAGACGACCGGAACCATCTTGCTGGCAGCCCATGCCTCGCGCGCCTCGAACATCGCGCCAACGCCGACAAGGGCGGCCAGAGCACAAAGCGCCACCGGCAGTTTCCAGCCACGGTTCACCCATCCGGTTCCGAGCAGCAGAAGTACGCTTGTGGCGACCAGACCGAGCGTCGCCGTCGAATAGCTTGCCGCCGTCAGGTCTGCAGTTTCGAACACTGCCATCTCTATGCACTCCCCTTGCGATACACGATCATGATCATTTCATGCCTTTCTAGATTTGCGTCCTGATGTGCGGCGAGCGCGCATAGAGCGCCACCATGGGCAGGATCAGCAGACCGAAGATGAATTGCTGCCACTCGAAGTCGAGCCCGATGCCGATCAGGAACGACGAAAGCACCTGGAGAACCAGAACGCCGATAACGGTGAAACCGTAGCCGCCCTGCCCGCCGAGAAGCGACGTTCCGCCGACAACGACCGCGGCCAGCGTCAGGAACAGGTACTGGTCGCCAACACCGATGAAGCCACCACCGGACCAGCCGAGCAGCAGTCCGCCCGTCAATGCGGCGAAGAAGCCGGAGATCGCATACATCATGACCCAGTAGGCCAGTTCCGAAATCATAACCCGCTTGGCCGACGTGCGGTTGACGCCAAGCGCGTAGAGATAGCGGCCATAGACCGTCAGGCGCATGCCGGCGATCAGCACGATGAGCACCAGCGCCCAGATGGCGATAACGGGCGGGAACGGCAGGCCGAAGGTCGTGCCGTTCATGGCGGCAAGGTTCGAAAGCCAGGGCGGAACCTGACCGAAGACGTTGCCGGAATAGGCGGAGCCGATGGAGGTGATGATCTGGACGCCGCCGGAAATCGCAAAGCCGGTTCCCAGCGTGACGATCAGCGCCTGACCCTGCAGGCGGTAGCTCAGAAAGCCGTTGATGACGCCGAGAAGCGTACCGACAGCAAGGACGATGATCGCTGCCAGCCAGGGCGGAACCCCGAGGCCGATCAGGTAGAGCAGCCCGACATTGGCAGCGCCGATGATGAAGGGGATCGACAGGTCGAGCCCGCCCAGCAGGGCAACCAGCGTCTGGCCGACAGAGGCGATGCCGAGGAAGGAGGCAAACAGCAGCATCGACTTGATGTTGTTGGCGGAAGCAAAGCCCTCGATGTTCATCGAACCGATGGAGAACAGGCCGCACAGCACCATGATGCCGATGAAGGCGGAGCGGTTTTCCTGGAAATGGCGGCCAAGCGTTCGCGTCAGAACGATGATCGTCAGGATGATGAGGAATGAAACGATGTTCCAGACATTGAAGAAGCCGTCGATCGTCAGCGACAGGATCAGGAACAGGGCCAGCAATACAAGCAGACCGTAGATTGCGGGGCGGAACTGCAGCCAGACCCTTCTGCCCTCGCTTATCTGGCCTTCCTCGACGGGTTCGCCGCTGCCGGTGAACTGGCCCAGCACGAAGCGCCAGCCCCATACAAAGGCGGCAAGCGTGGCGATGGCGGACAGAATGATGATCTGGACCGAAACGCCCTGAATGAAACCGAACACCACGCCGATGGCCGTCAGGATGATCCCCGCGGCAACACCGATGATCGTCGCCGGCAATCCGAGCCGGGGCAATGCGGGGGCGGGCGTCATCGGCTGTCCTCCACATTGGTTGCGGGAGTACCGGCCGGCGCACCTTCGCGCATCACATAAGCCGCCAGCAGCACCAGCGCTGCGACCACCACGGCCACGGCAGGTGCGATGGTCCGGCGGTCGGACTGGCTGACGGCGATGCGGACGAAGAATGCGATGACGATGAGCAGCAGCGCCGACAGGATCATCGGTGCAGCCTCACGGCGCAATTCGTCGTCGCCGGAATCCGGCGACCCAACCTCCAGCGGACCGACATAAAGCTGATCCGGTGCAATCGGCTGAAGCTGCTGAACGACGGCTGTCTGTTCGGGCTCGACATTGCGGGCGCGCGGATCGCGATCGTTCGTTGCATGCAGGATGACGCCGAGCGCGATCACGCCAAGCACGACGAAATAGAGAACCGGCGAGAAATTGCGGATGTGACGCTGGATGAAGGGAACGATCAGCGTGAGCAGCAGGGAAATGACGAGGATCGAGCCATACGCCAGATTGGTAACGAAGCTCTGCACCGCGCCGAAGTTGAAGGTCGCCAGGACAAAGGTGATCAGATAGAGGTTCACGGCGCCCAGGAACGAGCCGAAAACACCGGCGCGGCCACCGGCAAGCGAGGCGCCGCCCAGCACCAGCGCGGTGACTGCAATCAGCGTGTAGGTGGTGCCCTGCGAGGGATCGCCGGAGGAAATCAGTGCGGTGAAGTCGATCGCGGCAAGTCCGGCAAATCCGCCGGATATGATGTGTGCGCCGATGCGTACCAGGAAGATCGGGACACCGGAGGTGTAGGCTGCGCGTTCATCCGAGCCCATCAACCTGAGATGGGTGTAGAAGGCCGTGCGGGTAAACAGCAGCCAGGCGATGGTTGCCAGCACCAGGATCACGAATACCGGGGAGAAGATCGAGGTTCCCAGCCCCCAGTCGGCCATGAATTGCGGTGCCATGCCGCCGGGACGCGGCAGGATGACCAGATTGATGCCCGACAGTGCCAGATAGCCCGAAAGCGAGACGATGATGGGCTGCACCCGGACATAGATGACGATCAGCGCAAAGATGAACTGGTAAAGCGCGCCGATGAAAATCGCATAGGCAAATATGACAATGGGATTTCCGAGAATTTCCGCGGCATAGAGCTGGACCAGCGTTACGTTGATGAAGCCGATCAGCGGCCCGATGGACAGGTCCACCGTGCCACGCCCCGAGATCACCGACGCCATCAGCGCATAGGTCGCCAGGATGAGCGGCGTGGCGACAATGATGGCACTGCCGATGCCGTTGGACGACATCAGGCTCGGCGAACGCAGGACCGCGAGACCGAGCAACAGGAAGAACAGGGTAATCGGCACGAGCAGGAACGGGTTCGCCCTGCCGCCGCGCGCCAGTTCGACCGGAGCCTCCGCGACTTCCGCCGCCGCCGTTTCCATGCGCAGGGGAGCGGTCATCCCGGTCATCGGCCGGCCCCTCCCGGTCCGATCTCGCGCGCCTCGCCATTGGCCCTCTCGAACTCGACGATGCGGATCGGCTTGGATGCCCGGACGGGTTCGACATTGCGTGGCGCCGTCTGCCGGGCGGAGACCGTTTCACGAATCTTGACCGAGCCGGGCAGAACGATCGTCTGCGGCCCGTCATCCTTTGCAACCCCGCGCGACAGCGGCGCGTGACCGTGACCACCGGCAGCCTTGCCATCGGGGGTGAGCGAGGGTTTCAGCCCGTAGGCCGACTTCAGCCCGGAACCGTCCGTCTGGCCGAACATCGCTTCGAGCACCTTTTTCGGGTCGAGCGATCGGCCGTCGAATGCGTCGAAGGGCTTGCCGTCCCTGAAGACGATGACACGGGTTGCAAAGCCCATGAATTCCTCAAGCTCCGAGGACATGTAGACAATGCATTTTCCGTCGCCCGCAAAGGTGCGCAGATGCTTGTAGAGTTCGGTTTTGGCACCAACGTCGATGCCGCGGGCCGGATCGTTGAGGACGATGACGTCAGGCCGCATCGCAAAGCCGCGACCGATCAGAACCTTCTGCTGATTGCCGCCGGAAAGCGACGTGATCAGGTCCTCGCGCATGCCGAACTTGATCATCAGATTGTCGGCTTCTCGCCGGAAGATGGAACCCAGCGTTCCCCAGTCGATCAGGCCCAGAATGCCGCCGCGCCTTTTTTCCCGGTAGAGCGGCATCATCATGTTTTCGAAGATCGACAGCGAGGCGAAGATGCCCTCGCGCTTGCGGTCGCCGGAGACATAGGCGATCCTGTTTTTCACCGCATCGGAAAGCGAGCGGACGGCCTGAAACTCTCCGTTGCGGTCTGCCACGCTAATGGTGCCCTGCAGGACCGGCTCCACGCCGGCGATGGCGCGAACGAAGGCATCCTGTCCCTGGCCATCGAGGCCGGCAATGCCAACGATCTCTCCGCGCCGCAGGTCGAAGTCGAACGGTTCGGCACCCGCCCACACGGAGACCTTCTCGCCACTCATGGCAAGCCTGCCGTCCGAAGGCTGCGGCGCCTCATGGGCATGAGAGTGGCCGGCATCCTCGTCGCCGGTCATCAGGGCAAGCAGGTTCTTCTCGGTGATCTGCTCCTTTTCCAGAACCCCCACGTCGCGCCCGTCACGCAACACGGTGGCGCGATCGGAAATGCGGATCAGCTCGGCAATGCGGTGGGTGACGATCAGGATCGTCGTGCCGGCATCGCGCAGGGTCCGCATCTTGGCAAACAGGCGTTCGGTGCTGTCGAAGTCGAGCGCGGCCGAGCTTTCATCGAGAATCAGGATCCTGGGTTCGCTGACAAGCGCCCGGGCAATCGTGATCCACTGCTTCAGCCCGAGGGGCAGGGTTCCGACGATGGCATGGGGATCGATCGGCTCGCCCGCCAGTTCCTGCATCAGCTGGGCGGCAAGATGCACCTTGCGTTCCTGGGACAGGTTCTTGGAAAACAGCGCATCGGCGCCCATGAAAATGTTGTCGGCAACGGTACTTTCATCGGCCACCAGAACTTCCTGGTAGACGGTGGAAATACCGAGTGCCTTGCTTTCAGCAGGCGTCGAGGGGGTTTCTCCGAGGATCGATACCGATCCGGAATCGACCGGCAGCACGCCGGAAACCACTTTCGCCATGGTCGACTTGCCACACCCATTGCCGCCGACGATGGCGTGAATCTCTCCGGCGCGAGCCGAAAAGCTCACCCCGTCGAGCGCCCGCGTGGGCCCGAAGAATTTCTTCACATTGCGCACGGTGATCGTTTCGTGACCGTTCGCGGATTGTGACTTGTCTTCTGTGTTGGTCGGCATCGGTACTTTGTCGTCCGGTGAAACAGTGCCGGCCGCCGCCAGAACATGGCGGCGGCCCTTTCTTTCAGCCTGCGGGATCAGGGCTTGTAGGTCGTCGGGTCCGCAGGGTTGGCGAAGAACTGGTTGAGGTACTCGGTCGAGCCCCAGTGGTCGGCACCGACATTCAGCCAGTTCTGGGCGTTCTCGTCGCAATCCTCGGGCAGCAGTTTCATCACGTCTTCATGGGTGATGATCACCGGATCGACGAGGATGGACTGAACCTTCGGTCCCTGGCCCTGAAGCGTACGCATCATGATGCGCCAGATCAGGTTGATGTCATCGGCCGGCGGCCAGGTCTGAACGGCAGCCGAGATCAGATCGGGGTTCTTGCGCCAGGTGCACAGGGCACCCAGTTCGCCGCCGATGGCTACCTTGACACCGGTGCGGCCGGACTGCTGAAGGGCGCGCAACACACCCATTTCGGCTGCCGACTGAACAACGATGGCGTCGAGTTTGCCCGGGTGGGTGGCGAGCCATTTCTGGACCTCGCCCTGAGCGACCTGATCGGTCCACATGCCGGCAATGGAACCCACCACATTGATTCCGGGGGCTGTGGCAAGGCCTGCCTTGACGCCGCGGTCCTGGCTGTCGGAACCGGAGGTGCCGGGAATGCCCTCAACGACGAGGACATTGCCTTGACCGCCAAGCTCGTCAGCCATGCGCTTGCCGATCTCGAAACCGGCAACCTGATAGTTGACCGAGGAGTTGATGGCAGTATCGGCCGTGAGATAGCCGGTCATGGAGAACACCGGCACGCCCTTGTCGAAAGCATACTGCACCGTCTGGTTCAGCGCCGTCGGGTTGGAACAGCAGACGAAGATCGCGTCGACACCCTGGTCGACGAGCTGGCGCATCTGCTGGATCTGCGTCGAATCGTTCAGGTTCGACTGGGTGACGACCACCTCGCTGATGAGACCGAGTTCCTTCCATTTCGGGATGATCTCGTTCTGCAGCGGCTCCATAGCGTTGGCGCGCCAGGTGTTACCGGCATAGGACGATGCATAGCCGATCTTCCATGGTGGCGGATTCTTGGCCTTGAAATTGCGCAGCGGGCTGGCGCCCACCGGCTGCATCGGGTCGAGCATGTCGGGATTGTAGAGGCGCTTGGCGACATCGGGATCGATTTCGTCCACCCCTTCCGCATGGGCGGCAAATGCGCCGATGGCGATCATGCCTGCGGCCAATACCATTTTCTTCAGGAATCTCATGGATTACTCCTCCTTGTTGCAAACTCTCCTGCGGGCGGAGATCCGCCCGGAGGCACTCAAATCGGGCGTTTGCCCATTATTCATCGGTTCGGTCTCCTCCCTTCGGTAACTGCCGGCTGTTAGGGGTTGCCCGCATCAATCGTAAAAATCCTTCGGAGCCTTGCGGAACTCCCGCCAGTTGTCCGGATCGTGCCCGGTGACGATCATCGCATTGGTGTCGCTGGCGATCCGTCTCAGCTTCTCGACCGAGTTGGCCGCATCCGCCGACGAAACGACCAGACCGGGCAGTGCCTTGTTCTCCCAGTGGTCGAGCGTGTAGGCGGCATCGATCGTCAGCAGGACCGGACCTGTCCTGGGCAGCGTCACGAGAAAGGACTGGTGGCCGGGTGCGTGGCCGGGCGTGAAGATCATCCGGATCGTGCCGTCCCCGAACAGATCGTAATTGTCGGTGTACTCGCCGCCGAGAAACTTCCAGTTCAGTCCCGGGCGGTCGAAATCCGCGCGTATGTAGGCGCCCGCGGAGAACCAGTGCGGCTTGAATGCGTACTCGTATTCGGCACGCTGACAGACGATCTGCGCATTGGGGAAGTGGCCGATGGCGCCGGTGTGGTCGAGATGGAGGTGCGACTGCAGCACGTAGCGCACCGAATGGGGATCGACCCCCACCAGCCGGCACTGGTCGGTGCAGTTGTCGGCGACATCCATGATCGGATCATAGGCATCGACGACAGCGCCCCAATGGCCCCGCTTGTCGATTGCCGCCTCAATGGCGTTGCCGCCATCGATTACCACATTGCCGGCGGGATGCTTGATCAGGAACCAGGGAACCGGGATCTCGAAATCCTGCTCGCCCTGGTTCATCTTGATGTATTTGAGTTTTGTTCTCAGCGTTCCGGTCTGGAACATGTGAAGTTCGATGCCGGAGGAGTTGCCTCGCTTGCGTGACGAGCCCTGGTTTCGCTCCGAACCAAATTGCGGTCTCGGAGCAAGGCTGTCCGCGCCGACGGAGGCGCTTGGCGAGTCGGACTGTCTCGCTACGCGCTGCCCTTTTTCATCGAATTCAATGATTTTCATTCTGGATTTCCCCGGGCGTGTTTTCTCGTGCAATTGCTCGCAGGTTCATTCCTCAGGTGCGCTCCTCGATGATACGAAGCGCTTCCTTCAGATAGACCGCAAACAAGGGATAGTTTTCCGACATCGGGAAGTGGCCAATGTCTTCCATCTCGATGTAGATGCCGCCCGGAATCTGGCGCGCCGTGTTTTCGGTCGCCTCGGGAGGTGTGAGATAGTCGTAGGTGCCCGTCATCATGATCACCGGGCAGCGGCTGGTGTCGATTTCGCCAAGCTGGCCGCGCAGATCGTGATCGATCGAATAGAAAAAGAGGTCGCCTTTGAAGACTTCCGAACCCTGGGTGTAATAGTGCCAGGTCAGCCAGCGGTCCATTTCCGGACTCTGGGGCGCCATCAGATCCCAGACGCCGGAGGCGCAGACCTGTGCCGCATTGGCATGGGGATGGCGCCACCAGTCGAGGAAGAAGCCAGGCGCATGCTCGGCAGCCTCCACCGGGATGACCGCCCGGAACTTGTCGGGGTGGTGAAGGGCAAGCTGCAGCGCCACGTTGCCGCCGAAGGACGAACCCATGAAGATCGGATTCTCCAGTTCCAGGGCGTCGCAGAATGCAACGATGAAATTCATGTAGTGCTCGGCGGTCAGCCGGTATTCCTCTTTCCACCACTCCTTGTTGTGTGGCGGATCGGACTTGCCGTGGCGCGCCAGATCGTAGGCGATCACGTCGTAGTTTGCGGTTACATCGGGATCTTCCAGCAAATCGCGCCACTGGTGATTGTGGCAACCGGCAGTGTGCTGGCAGACCAGCGGAACCCCGTCCCCGTTGCGCAAATAGAAGACCTTGTACTCGCATCCATCGACTTCGATGGTGACGTAACGCCCGACTACCGGCGAATGCTTGGCCATGAGAAACTCCGTGGGATTTCGGTCGGTGCCATTTTCGGCACCAGGTTGAACTCGCTCCGGTTCACACCGGAACGCCGACTTTGCGCAGCAGTTCGAACTGGATGGTGAAATTGCGCAGGTTCTGCATCAGGACGAGCAGATTGCCCTCCAATTTCAGATCGCGGCGGAAGCTCGCCGACCAGATGCCGTGATACATCGGGGCCGGAACCGGCCGGGCAAATTCGCGCCAGGTATCGGGGCTGGCGCGCAGCGCAAAGTCATAGGAATCGAGTGGACCGGGATCGATGTTGACCTCGTGCACCCGGCCGTCGACCATGCGCACGATGACTTTCGCCGCCCCCATGTCCCAAAGATAGGTACAGGTGAAATAGCGCGCCATGGCACCAATTGCCGGATCGCGATCCGAGGCTTCACTGAACCTGGTGGCCCAGTCCTTCACGCTCATAGCCATGCCTTCCTCCCGACTAAGCACTTACGCTAGATTGAAAAGCCATTCAGTTTGATCGAACGGGTTGAAAACGATTCCGTTTTCGGTCTACTGTTCAGAATACTGAACACAATTCAGTGTCTTGAACTGTATTCATCCGTTCTGACGACTGTCAAGATACAATTGGGAATCGGTGCAAGTTTCTGGAGGCCGACAATGGATCAGCAAAACACCAAACTGGTGCCGGCGGTCGAGCGGGCGACGCGTATCCTCGATTACGTCGCGCGCAACCGCAATCATCCGACCCTGTCGGAGCTTTCGCGGGAACTGCGAATGGCAAAAAGCACCACCCATACTTTGTGCCAGACCCTCGTGGAACTTAACCTTCTGATCCGCAGATCCGACCAGACCTACCAGCTCGGACCGCATCTGATGCGCTGGTCGAACGCCTTTGCCCGCCAATCGGACGTTGCAACCGAATTCGCCTCGATCTGGGACAAGGAAACCGAAATGCCGGGCGCCACGATTACCCTGACGGTACTCGAGGGCTCGGAGGTGATCTACATCGCCGCCCGAAATTCCGCGGTCAGCCACTCGCTGGTGGATTTCCGGGTGGGCATGCGGCTTCCCGCCGCTTTCACGGCCACGGGCAAATCCTTCCTCAGCTACATGAGCGATTTCGAGGTCAAGCGGCTCTATTCGGACGGGCTGCCGGAGCCGCGGACGAAGCACAGCGTGCAATCCGTCGACAAGCTGCTGGGGGAACTCAACCAGATTCGAAAGCTCGGATATTCGATCGACAATCAGCAGGTCGCCGACGGAATCATCTGCTTTGGCGCATCCGTTCTCGACTCCCGAAATGCACCCATCGCCGGGGTCGCGGTCAGCCTGCTGATCGAGGATGTCACGGAGGAGGATCGCGAGCGGATCATCGAAAACATCAAGCGGATTGCCTCGCGCCTTTCGGTGCGCATGTTTGATCTGACTGAACGCCCGGGAACGCTGGGCCCGCTGTTTCAATGCCGGATGAGCGAGTGATGTGCACCGGCCGCCGCCATGACCTCCGCAGCAGCGGCCGTCGCATTCGCCATGGCGCTTGCCGCATCGCCCGCCGCGAAAACACCGGGCACGGAAGTCTGCTGCATCCTGTCGGCAATGATGAAAGGCCCGCTGGGACCGTCACCGAACGCGCAACCGAGCCTTTCTGCCAGATCGCTTGCCGGTTCCGTCCGTGGCGCAATGAACAGACCGGCGACCCCGACCGTTCTGCCATCGGCAAGGCGGACGGCTTCGAGCGCCGGGCTCTTTCCGAGCAGTTCGACAACCGGCGTCCGCTCGATCTTCGTACCGCGTGCCGCAAGCGCTGCTTCCTGCTCTGGCGTCGGCGTGAAGGCATTGTGGGTGAACAGGGTCGTAGGACCCCAGTCCGGCACCAGCAAGGCATGATGCATCGCCAATTCGCTTGAGGCCAGAACGCCGACGGGGCGCTGATTCAGCTCGTAGCCGTGGCAATAGGGACAATGCAGGACACTGATCCCCCAGCGCTCTTCCAGGCCCGGCAATTGCGGCAGATGATCCCGAACCCCTGTGGCGAGGATGATGCGGCCGGCTGCCGCTTCATTGCCATCGGCCAGCGAGATTCGAAAGCCCTGCTCCGCTGCAACCGCATCGACCGCCTGTCCTTCGCGCTGTTCCACGGTCTCATAGCGGGCCAGCTGACCTGCAGCGGTTGCCATGATGGCCGAGGGCGGCTGACCGTCCTGACCGAGAAATCCGTGTGACGTGCGGGCGAAGCGGTTACGGGGTTTGCCGCTGTCGATAAGCAGCACGCGCCGCCGGGCGCGGCCCAGTTGCAGCGCTGCCGACTGACCGGCGAAACTACCGCCGACAATGACGATATCGAAATCCATGAGGCACTCTCCAATTACGTATCTTTTCGAGTTACGGGATGGATCGCGCGGCGTCAACTCAAAAAACTTTTATTGTTACATGAGTGAAGCAATGCTAGGAAACAGCGTGAGTTGAAAGGGTTCCCCCATGCCTCGTGATAGCCGCATGTCTCGGATGCTGCATGTGCTGATCCATATGGGCAGGCATGTGGAGCGCGCCACCTCGGAGCAGATTGCGAAGATGCTTGCGACGAACCCCGTTGTCGTGCGCCGCATGATGGCGGGACTGCGCGACAAGGACTATGTCATCTCCGAAAAGGGCCATGGCGGCGGCTGGGAACTGGCCTGCGGTCTTGAGGCCATCACGCTGCTGGATGTCTACCGCGCCATCGGCGAGCCGCCACTGTTTTCCATCGGACCGCATGCCGATCATCCCGACTGCCTTGTGGAACAGGCGGTGGATGCGCGCGTGGATGCTGCACTGGGCGAGGCGGAAGCCCTGCTGATGAAACGGTTCGGTGAAATCACCGTTGCCGATCTGGCGGAGGATTTCGAGGCACGCATGGCAGAGCGCCCTGCAGCAGGCGTCCATGGCGTCTGTTCAAGCGCCACGTAACGCGATTCCTGCGGCCCAGGGACCTCCCCCTTTTTTTATCTATCTGATTTTTATCGATTTTTTATGCCCTGTGCGGAATCGCACATCGCCGGGACGGCAAAAACGGCATGTTTGTCTCATCGAAAGGGAACTTTCTGCCAGGCAGGAACGTTTCAGGAGAGACAAACAGGAGAAGGCAAAGGCCTTTAGGATCGATGAAAAACAAACTTGCAGCAGCCATCGTTATCGCAGCATCCCTGAGCGGTGTATTCGCGGCATCGGGCACGGCACAGGCCGGCGAGTATGCTCTTTTCAACAAGCCGATCGCCCTGGCCTATGCCCCCGAAAGCAACGCCATGGGCAACCAGTTCGAGCAGTTCGAGGACTTCGAGGAAGAACACGAACTCAACGATGCCTGGCTCGGCATGCCGGTCCATTCGGCAGACGGCGAACTGATCGGTTTCGTCGAGGACGCCTATCTCGATGCAAACGGCAATGTGGAAGAACTGCTGGTCAGCCTGAGCGACCACAACTACGCCGTCTATGTCGATGCCGCCAAAACCGAACTTACCGACTCGGAAGTTGCCGTCGCCCTTCCCGCCAGCACCATTGCAGGTCTGGAACGCGCAGAAGACTATCAGCTGGTCCAGCGCTGAGGTCCGGCGCCCGCAGGTCCCTGACCTTGGCATCATACGGGCGCAATGATACGCTGCGCGCATGATCTTCGTTGCCAGAAACCAAAGCGGCGAAACCGTCGAATACAGGGACACCAAGCGCTGGCTCTGGATATTGTCGGTATTGTCGCCGGCGGTTCCCATGGTCGCCGTGCTTGCGATGATCGGCAGCGGCAATCCGATCTGGTCGCTGGTGCCGCTGGCCTTCTACTATGTTGCCGTTCCCATGCTTGATGCCGCCTTTGGCGAGGACGACGACAACCCGCCCGAAGCGGTGATCGAAGCGCTGTCCTCCGACAATTACTACCGGGTGCTGCTGTTTGTATCGATACCGGTTTTCTACGGCAGTTTTCTCATCTCGATGTATGCGGCGATGCAGGCTGCGACGCCCTGGTGGGCGATGCTGGCACTGGCATGGAGCGCGGGCGTTGCTTCCGGCGCGGGTATCACGGTCGGCCATGAACTGGGCCACAAACCCAACCGGGCGGACCAGTGGGGCGCAAAGGCCATACTGGCGCTGACGGGCTATGGCCATTTTTCCATCGAGCACAATCGCGGCCACCACGTGATGGTCGCCACACCGGAGGATCCGGCCTCGGCCAGGCTGGGCGAAAGCGTCTACCGCTTCGCGCTGCGGGAAATACCGGGCGCGGCGCGGCGTGCGATTGCGCTCGAGCGGGAACGGCTGGCGCGCAAGGGGCTGCCGTTCTGGCACTGGCGCAACGACATCCTGCAGTCGGGCGCGATCACGGTTGGGATGGCAATTGCTCTGACGGCATGGCTGGGACCGCTGGTTCTGCCGCTGCTGGCGGTTCATCACCTTGTCGGCTGGCTGCAACTGACCTTCGCCAATTATGTGGAACATTACGGGCTGCTGCGCGAAAAGCGGCCCGACGGACGCTACATGCCCTGCGAGCCGCGGCACTCCTGGAACACCAACCACATCGTGTCAAACCTGATGCTGTTCCACCTGCAGCGCCATTCCGACCATCATGCCAACCCGCTGCGGCCCTACCAGACCCTGCGCAATTTCGACGATCTGCCACGCCTGCCGAGCGGTTATCCGGGATGTTATGTGCTGGCGGTCATGCCACCGGCCTGGTTTCGCGTGATGGACCCGAAGGTCCTTGCCTGGGCCGGCGGCGATCTCTCGAGGACAAACCACGTCCCCGGTTACCTGCCCGGTTAGCGGCTGCAATGAAAAACCCCGGACCGCCAAATTGGCCGTCCGGGGTAGTTTTTTAGCGCCTGCCGGTTTTCTCAGCTCAGTGGCGAAATGCGGATTTCGACGCGGCGGTTCTGCTGGCGGCCGAAATCGGTCGAGTTGTCGGCAATCGGACGGGTTTCACCGAAACCGACGACCAGCAGACGGCGCGGATCAATGCCGCGCTGGGAAATGTAGGTCCCCACCGAAACGGCACGGCGCTCGGAAAGCTGCTGGTTGTAATCGGTGCTTCCGGTGTTGTCGGTATGGCCGTCGATATCGAGCAGGGTCTGCTGATACTTGTTGAGCACGATGGCAACGGAATCGAGCACGCCGATGAAGTTCGGATTGAGATCCGCGCTATCGGAGGCAAAGGTGACATTGCCCGGCAGATTGAGGATGATCTGGTCGCCGGCGCGGGTGACGCTGACACCGGAATTGAGCAGCTGCTGGCGCAGTTCCTGTTCCTGGCGGTCCATGTAGTTGCCGATCCCGCCGCCAACAAGCGCGCCGATGCCGGCGCCGATCAGGGCGGCCTTGCGCTGGTCGTCGCCTTTCTTGTCCTTGGCGATCAGCAGGCCGGTAACAGCGCCCGCAACGGCACCGAGGGCGGCACCACCGGCGGTGTTGTTGCGCTGCGGCTGACCCGTCAGGGGATCGGTTGCGGTTTGGCAGGCGGTAAGCGCAAGCACGCTCGCCAGAATGACAGCTTTTTTCATGAAACAGCCCCGGTACTGATTGATTTGTATCGACTGGTTTGCAGCGATTGGTGTTCGGGCATGATCCAGCGCCATGCCACGCGGTACGGTCGGATGCATGAGAGCATCCGTTTGGCGGCGAAGCTGCCACCCAAGAAGGGCGAAATTACGGCCCGCAACTGAACGCAGGATGAACGGCGCTTCGCCTCAGCGGTTGATGAGGTGCGCCTCGTAGGGATAGGAGGTCACGTCCTCAAGGCCGGTTTCGGTCACCAGCAGTTGCTGTTCCAGCTTGACCCCCTCCCTGCCGCCGACGGCACCGCAATAGCTTTCGACACAGACGAACATGCCGGGTTCGAAGGTGCCGTCATAGCCGGTGGCCGGATAATCCTCGGGGAAATAGAGGCTGGGATACTCATCGCAAAGCCCGGCGCCGTGGGCAAGCACGCCATAGCGGTTGTGACGGAATTCGGGAGATGCCAGATCGGCGGTATCGGAGAATTCCTTGAAACCCATGCCGGGCTTGATGATTTCGATGTTGTTCATCACCTGGCTGTAGGCGGCGGTATAAAGCCGCTTCTGCTCGGCGGTCGGCTCGACATCGCCACACAGCCATGTGCGGGAGATGTCGCAGCACATGCCGTAGACGCCGATGAGATCGGTGTCGAAGGCAACCAGATCGCCTTCCTGGATCACCCTGGGGCCGCATTCCTGAAACCACGGATTGGTGCGCGGACCGGACGCGAGAATGCGGGTCTCGATCCACTCGCCGCCATGCTTGATGTTTTCGGCATGCAGGATCGACCACAGATCGTTCTCGGTCATGCCGGGGCGCAGTTCGGCCTGCATCTTGTGCATGGCCAGTTCGCAGGAATGAACGGCGCATTTCATCGCCCTGATATCGTCCGGCCCCTTGATGGCGCGGGCAAGTTCGGTCACTTCCTGGCCCTGGAACGTCTCGATGCCGAGGCGCCTGAGCGCCAGCAGGCCTTCCGGCTCGATGCGGTCGATCGCCAGACGCCGGTTGCCGCCGCCATGGGCCCGCAGGATTTCATCGATCTCGCCGGCGAACCTGCCGGCCAGTTCTTCCACCCGGTCACCGGCGGTGAAATAAAAGAAACTGGCGCCGGTCCGGTATTCCCTGACCAGCGGCAGGTGGGCGGAAAGATGGCCGCAATTGGCGTAGTCCCACAGGATGATATAGCCGTCCGCAGAGACGAAGCAGGCGCGCGCCGGATTGTGGGTGATCCACAACTGCATGTTGGTCGAATCGGTGGCATAGCGGATGTTGAGCGGATCGAAACACAACAGGCCGGCATAGTCGTGCTTGCGCAGTTCGCCGATGAGGCGCGAGAGGCGGAATTCGCGCATCGCTTCGAGATTGGGCGCTTCCAGCCCGGCTTTCTCCCATGCCTTGAAGGCAAGCGCGGTGGGGCCGATTTCCACCCGGTCGTTATCATCCGGCGAGCCGTCGGGCTTGACCGGACGGCGGCGCGCCGGGTCGATCTTTCGGTTCGACGTGGTGTAACCGGTGATGATGTCGGAAGCTTCCATCGCCATGCAGTTGTCGCTCCTGAAACGGGCTTGCGGACAAGAAGCTCAGGTTAGGGCTGCCCGGTACAAAGGCCAGTATCCAAAAGCGCCAAAGCTGCGCCAAATGCGCCATGACAGGCCGAGAGGAAGCAGAAAATGACGGAAATGGCCGGCGCTAAAGGCGCTCGTCAATGGAAAACGGCCGCGGCTTGGTGAGGAAGTTGACGCCGATAATCTGGTTCTTGCGCCAGACCATGCGGCACAGCGTCTTGGTGCGGCGGGTGTAATTGGCCAGCACGAAGCGTTTGGGAAGTTCGCCGCAGGAGACTTCCAGGCGGGCTCCGCCTTCGGAAATGTCATGGATGAGGCAGGCAACGCCGAACTTGCGGCCATCGAGAATGATTTCGCTCAGATCGTGGGCCGGATCGCGCCTGAATTCCCGCTTTTCCGACCCGTCAAAGGCACCTGCCGGAGCGCTGGCGGGCGTTTCTCGCTCGACCAGGCTTCTGGTCTCGAATTGCAGGGCCGGCTGGGTCATCATGGTATGCCGTTTGTGTCGGATATCGGAAACGATTTGTGCCCGGCAGATTAGGGCGCGAGTGGTTAACCTTCGGTAAACCGGCGCCGGGCTTTCTACCTGACGGTGTAGCGCTGCACGCATCAACCCGCTGGCGGCAGGCATGAGGGCAGGGTGTGGATGCAGGGGTTCATCGGCTGAATCCGGTTTGTGGCATCCGGGATTTGTGCAACACTTGGCTTTTGGGCAGGAGCGATGATCAAAGACCAGTCTGCTGGCGGCAGAGGAGATGTGGCATGCGCATAGCTGTATTCGGGGCAGGGTCCATCGGCTGCCTGATCGGCGGTTCGCTGCTGGCACGCGGCAACGATGTCGTTCTGATCGGCCGCGAGCAGGTTGGCGCAGAGATTGCCGAATACGGGCTTACCGTGTCGGACCTCGAAGGCCGGCGCGAGACAATTCCGGCGGACAAGGTGCCCTATTCGCTGACGCCTGATGCGGTGGCAGGCTGCGATGTCATCCTGCTGACGGTCAAATGCACCGATACGCGCAATGCGGCGGAAGAAATCGCCAGGCACGCCGGCAAGGACACGGTGATCTACAGCCTGCAGAACGGTGTCGGCAATACGCCCATTCTGCGCGAGGTGCTGAAGGGCTATCCGGTGGTTGCCGCCATGGTCGCCTTCAACGCGCTGTGGATGGGCGAGGGCCGCTTTCACCGCGCAACCGATGCCGGCCTGGTGCTCGGCAAGCATCCCGCCTCGCATCAGCTTGCCCGGCTGCTGAAGCAGAGCCACATCGCGACCACCATCGCCTCGGACATGCAGGCCGTGCTCTGGGGCAAGCTGTGCCTAAACCTCAACAATGCCATCAACGTGCTTTCCGACCTGCCGCTGAAACGGCAGCTCGAGCGGCGCAACTACCGCAGGGTGCTGGCAGCCTGTGTCGAGGAGGCGCTTGCGGTGATGCGGGCAAAGAACATCGAGCCGGCAAAGATCGGCAAGGTCAGCCCGAAATACATTCCCTCCATTCTCAACCTGCCCGATCCGGTGTTCAAACTGGTTGCCGGCAGCATGATGAAGATGGATGACAATGCCCGCTCCTCGATGTGGGAGGACCTGCAGAAGGGGCGCGAGCCGGAAATCGACTATCTCAACGGGCGCATCGCAGAGGAAGGCGACCGGCTGAAGATCGCAACGCCTGCGAATGCGAAGATCACGCAACTGGTCAAGGAAGCGTTTGCCAAAGGCGTCTCGCCGAAGATGAGCGGGCAGGAGCTGCTGGACGCGATCACGCCGGAAGTGTGAGTGGGCGATGTGAGGACGGACCAGCCGCCCTCACCTCTTTGTGGCGAAATCAGCCAAGATCAAGCACAAGATGCGGCAGGCCGTTCGACGTCTTTTCCGTCGTCGAACCATTGCGGTTGACGGTCGCCTGCACGCGGCGGCGGAAATTGGAAAAGCTGTCGAACGTCACCACATCAACCGGCTCGGCAAGATCGAGTTCAACGCGGTAACGGCCATGCGCGGCCTGTGCGTTGACTCCGATGACTTCAGCCGTAAACGGCTGACCGAGATAGCTTCCCTCGACGATCTGGCCGACATGGACCGGCGGCCCTTCCAGCCGGTTGCCACAGGCCGCATGCGCGGTGTTCCAGTCACGGAAGCCATGCTGGCGGGCGACAAGTTCGAGGGATTGCGAATGGCTGATGGTTTCACCTGCCTGCGCCATCGCATCGCGCAGGCGGCGGGCCTGATCCTTCAGGTTCTGAACGGAATGTGTCATCTGAGCACCCATGCGTTACCGCTTTCCGCAATCATGCGAAAAAGCGCTGCCAGACATGCGGTTTGAGGGGCCGTGCCCCTGGCTGGTGTCCGCGTTGCAGCCTGCCACATGCAGGACGGCAGGTTGCCACAACAGGTATTCAACGGAACTTCACCATGAGCCGGCGTGGCCAGCCCTGCGGACGGCGGGTGTCCGAAACCCGCAGCGCAGATAGGTAGCACCAGTGACGTTGTCAAGTTGTGCGGTTCGTGCCCTCAGATATCGAGGTTCGCCACGCTCAACGCGTTGTCCTGGATGAACTCACGGCGCGGCTCAACCTCGTCGCCCATCAGGCGGGAGAACAGTTCGTCGGCATCGGTGGCGTCGTTGACCTTGACCTGCAGCAGGGTGCGCTCATTGGGGTCGAGCGTCGTTTCCCAGAGCTGGTCGGGGTTCATCTCGCCAAGCCCCTTGTAGCGCTGCAGCGAAATACCCTTGCGGCCGGCGTCGAACACCATTTCCAGCAGGGCGCGCGGGCCGGAGATCGTCTGGCTCTCTTCCTTGCGGTAGAAAACCGGCGGATTGGCATAGACTTCCTGCAGGCCGCCGGCGAGTTCATCGAGACGCATGGCATCGGCGGAACCGATCAGCGCCATGTCGATCTGGGCGACTTCCTTCACGCCGCGCACGGTGCGCTCGAAGGAAAGGCCGCCATCGGGCATCAGCCTGCCGCTCCAGCCGCGCTCGGTTTCCTCGGCGATGACATCGAGCCGTCTGGCGACATAGTCGCCGGCCGCCTGGGCGCGCTCCGGGTCGCTGATCAGTTCGGGATTGAGGATGCCGGCGATCGCTGCCTGCTCGACCACGTCGCGGTTGTAGCGCGAATGAATGGCGCCGAGCGAGGCGCGGAAAGCCAGGGCCATTGTAACGACGCCGCGCAAGTCCCCGCCTGTTCGCACCTCGCCATTGGCAAGCTCCAGGCGCGCCTCCTCCAGGCCGCCCTCGATGAGGTATTCTTCCAGTGCGCGTTCGTCCTTCAGATACCGGGAGGACTTGCCGCGGGTAACCTTGTAGAGCGGCGGCTGGGCGATGAAGATATGGCCGCGCTCGATCAGTTCCGGCATCTGGCGGAAGAAGAAGGTGAGCAGCAGCGTGCGGATGTGGGCGCCGTCCACATCGGCATCGGTCATGATGATGATCTTGTGGTAGCGCAGCTTGGCGATGTCGAACTCGTCCTTGCCGATGGAGGTACCGAGCGCGGTAATCAGCGTGCCGATCTCCTGGCTCGACAGCATCTTGTCGAAACGGGCGCGTTCGACGTTCAAAATCTTGCCGCGCAGGGGCAGGATCGCCTGGTTGGCGCGGGAGCGGCCCTGCTTGGCCGAACCGCCGGCCGAATCGCCCTCGACGAGAAAGAGTTCGGATTTGGCCGGATCGCGCTCCTGGCAGTCGGCAAGCTTGCCGGGCAGCGAGGAGACGTCCAGCGCGCCCTTGCGGCGGGTCAGTTCGCGGGCCTTGCGCGCTGCCTCGCGGGCGGCTGCGGCTTCCACCACCTTGGAGACGACGGTGCGGGCATCGGCCGGGTTTTCCTCGAACCATTCCGAAAGCATCTGGTTGACGAGGCCTTCGACCGCCGGGCGAACCTCGGAGGAAACCAGCTTGTCCTTGGTCTGGGAGGAGAATTTGGGATCGGGCACCTTGACCGACAGAACGCAGGTCAGGCCCTCGCGGCAGTCGTCGCCGGTCAGCGAGACCTTCTCCTTCTTCAGGATGCCGGAAGTATCGGCATAGCCGGTGACCTGCCGGGTCAGCGCGCCGCGGAAGCCGGCCAGATGGGTGCCGCCATCGCGCTGGGGAATGTTGTTGGTAAAGCACAGCACGTTTTCATGGTAGGAATCGTTCCACCACAACGCCACTTCCACCGCGATGCCATCCTTCTCGGAATTGAGATAGATCGGGTTTTCAATGAGCGCGGTTCGGTTGCGGTCGAGATAGCGCACGAATTCCTGCAGCCCACCCTCATAGAACAGTTCCTCTGTGACCGGCTCCGAGCCGCGCCGGTCGGTCAGCACGATGCGCGCGCCGGAGTTCAGGAAGGCCAGTTCGCGCAGGCGGTGTTCCAGCGTCTTGTAGTCGAACTCCACCATGGTGAAGGTGTCGGATGACGGCTTGAAGGTGACTTCGGTACCCGTCTGATCCTTCGGGCACTCGCCGGTTGCCGCAAGCGGCGCATCGGCAACGCCATGGGTGAAGCTCATTTCGTGGGTCTTGCCGTCCTGGTAGATCTTCAGCTTCAGCCAGACCGAAAGCGCATTGACCACCGAGACGCCGACGCCGTGCAGGCCGCCGGAAACCTTGTAGGAATTCTGGTCGAATTTTCCGCCGGCGTGAAGCTGGGTCATGATGACCTCGGCGGCCGAAATTCCTTCCTCCTTGTGGATGCCCGTCGGGATACCCCGGCCGTTGTCGGTCACCGTCACCGAGCCATCGGCATTGAGCGTCACCGTCACCCGGTCGGCATGGCCGGCAAGCACCTCGTCGATGCCGTTATCGACGACCTCGTAGACCATGTGATGCAGGCCCGAGCCGTCGTCGGTGTCGCCGATATACATGCCGGGGCGCTTGCGCACCGCGTCGAGGCCCTTGAGAACCTTGATCGATTCAGCACCATAATCGCCGTTCGGCTTGCCGCCGTCAGGGGTTTCGTCCGGCATTTGCGGAGTGTCGGTCATACAGTGGTATCCAGGTTTTGCCGCCATTTTGGCCGCGCATTCCGTCAACTTGGGCGACGGTTCGAATCGCGGCCTTTTTCCTGTTCAAAATATAGGCTTTTTGGGCGCAAAAACCAAATCGCAGCGCGGTCTTTTTCGGCCGTTCAAAAGACCCATGGAACGGGCCGTGAAGCGATTGTCCGGCCGATGGAAAAGCGCCACAATCCGGCGGTATCAAGCATCAGAGCCATTCAGGTTTTGACGGAATCGGAAAAACCTGAATGCACAGACAAATTCAACGGATTAAGCCGTTGTTCCGTTTCCGAAGAAACGTGAAAAGAACTAGTTGAAATGCCGACTTGAGAGACCGGCCACGCCGTCATGGACGCCCGAATAGAGCCTTTCGTTCCACCCCATCCCGAGCCGCGCACCGAGCTTCCCTCGATGCTGGAAGTGGTTCGCACGGCGCTTCGAAATCCGCTCGAACTGTGGGGGGTGCCGTCCTACACCAAGCCGCACATCCTGACGCGGTTCCTCAATGAGCGTACGCTGATCGCCAACGATCCCGGGCTGATCCGCCACGTGCTGGTCGACAATGCGAAGAACTACCGCATGGCGACGATCCGCCAGCTCATTCTGCGGCCGATCCTGCGCGACGGGCTGCTGACGGCGGAAGGCGATGTCTGGAAGCGCTCCCGCAAGGCAATGGCGCCGGTGTTCACACCTCGTCACATCAACGGTTTCGCCGCTTCGATGCTGTCGACGAGCGAGGCATTTTGCGCGCGTTATGCGGGCGATGGCGAGACCCATGAAATCAGCCAGGACATGACGGAGCTGACCTATGAAATCCTGGCCGAGACGCTGTTTTCCCGCGAGGTGGCGGGAGCTAGCGAAGACTTCGCCGGCGACGTTAACCGGCTGCTCGACACAATGGGGCGCATCGATCCCCTCGATCTCATCAAGGCGCCGCAATGGGTGCCGCGCCCGTTCCGGCTGCGCGGCTACCGGGTGCTGGAGAAATTCCGCCAACTGGTACGCGACACCATCGATCAGCGCCGCGCAAAGATACAGCAGGCACCGGACGCCGTGCCGGAGGATTTCCTCACCCTGCTGCTGCGTGCCGAAGGGGGCTCGGAAGGGCTGGGCGGACTTTCGCCGCAGGAGATCGAGGACAACATCATCACCTTTATCGGCGCCGGGCACGAGACCACCGCGCGGGCGCTCGGCTGGGCACTGTTCTGCCTTGCCAACGCGCCGAACGAGCGGGAGATCGTTGAGGCCGAGATTGATGCCCTGCTGAGCGGAAAGCGCGTGCCGCCGCCGCAGGACTGGCTTTCGCTGTTGCCAAAGACCCGCGCCGTGTTCGAGGAGGCGATGCGGCTTTACCCTCCCGCGCCGTCGATCAACCGGGCGGCCATCGAGGAAGACCGCTATGGCGATGTCGTCATTCCAAAGGGGATTACCGTGCTCGTTATGCCGTGGACGCTGCACCGCCACCGCGCCTTGTGGGACGAACCCGACGCCTTCATCCCGTCGCGCTTCTGGCCGGAGAACCGGGATACCATTGACCGCTTCCAGTATCTGCCCTTTGGGGCAGGCCCGCGCATCTGCATCGGCGCCAATTTCGCGCTGCAGGAAGCGGTGATCGCACTTGGCGTCCTGCTGCACCGATACCGCTTCGACATGGCGGAAGGAGCGGCCAACCCCTGGCCGGTGCAGAAACTCACCACCCAGCCCGAAGGCGGCATTCACATGACGGTGACGCGGCGGCGGCATAATAACAAAAAGAGCAGCCTTTCACCGGCTTAGAGCCACCGCCCCAGTTTCCCTACAGCCATCCTAGAAACGTTATGAACCAAAGAAAGCGCACACTCACTCCCGGAAACTTCGGGCGATAGACTGCTGCGACAAGGCATAGCATGGCAAACCATCCATCGGCTTCGCCCCCATGCTGGCTAATCTTCAACTTCCCAGACATCTTTTTCCCTCTCATGGGCAAATACCCTCCGCAGATCACCTCAAACCCGTGCGAGGGGCTTAATTGCGAAACCCGCCGGATTTTATCGCGCCTTTCCATGTGTAAGACGTGGCAAGAGACGAGCATCCGCAATGCACAGACCGTGTGCCTCCAGTTTAGGGGCATTTTCAGGGACGCTAATTATCGGGAAGCCATGATTTGAGCAGGGAAGGAATGAACCCGGGTTCAAAAAGAGATACCCGGCAGAGGTACCTCTGCCGGGCTCAGCGTCTACGCACAAATCCGGGGTTCATGCACGCTTACAGCGGTGTCGCATACCAAAGCTCCGTGCCGCTGCTCTCTTATAAAGAAACGCATTTCGCGCTTTACAAAAAACTGTCGGAGCCGTCAACCACCCTCCCCGCCCGGTCCGCCCGGATGTTTCCGTTGGAAACGCGGCCCGACCTCCCCTCCCTCCTATTTTTTTTGGCGCTTGTCAAGCAAAAAATTTCGTCGTCCAAAACCTTTTAGGCGTCTGGACTCATGGCAGTAACTACACTAGTTCGGCTCATAGCTTTGGATGACCTGACACGATTCAAAGCCTTGTGAACGCGCCTGCATCGGCGCAATCCTGCACTGCAGCAATCGGCAACTGTACTTGTCACAATGCTGCATTACCGCCGCTTCAACACGGCAGAAAACAATCAGTTACAGAAGGGCCCAGATAAGAATCCGGTCATTCCTGTGCTTGCCACAGGAATCCATGCCTTCAAATCGGCGGCATGAGGGCTGCTGTGTGAGGTAAATGCAACACCCAGCACGTCATCAGGGGAACGGAGTCTACCAATGCTGCAAGCGCACGGTCATGAATTTCTGGGATACGTCGATAATACCCCCATATGCGCTTACTCTAACGGAAGAGGGGAGAGGACAAATATGCCTACTCCCCCAGCCCCTCGAACAGGGCCGTCGAAAGGTAGCGTTCGGCGAAGCTCGGAATGATGACGACAAGGTTCTTGCCGGCAAATTCCTTTCGCTTGCCCACCTTGATGGCGGCGGTAAGGGCCGCCCCGGAGGATATGCCGACCGGCACGCCTTCGAGCTTCGCCACCTCGCGCGCCATGGCGAAGGCGTCATCATTGGAAACCTGCACGACCTCGTCATAGACCTTGGTGTCGAGCACGCCGGGCGCGAAGCCCGCACCGATGCCCTGAATCTTGTGCGGGCCCGGATTTCCGCCCGAGAGCACCGGCGAATCGGCAGGTTCGATCGCCACGATGTGCAGTTTCGGGTTCTTCTTTTTCAGGTATTTCCCTGCGCCGGTGATCGTGCCGCCGGTGCCGATGCCGGAAACGAAGACATCGACCTTGCCTTTGGTGTCGTTCCAGATTTCAGGTCCCGTCGTCTTGCGATGGATTTCGGGGTTGGCCGGGTTCTCGAACTGCTGCGGGATGACGGCGTTCTTCGTCTTTGCGGCCAGTTCCTCGGCAGCGGCAATCGCGCCCTTCATGCCCTTGGGGCCCTCGGTCAGCACCAGTTCGGCGCCCAGCAGCGCAAACATCTTGCGGCGCTCGATGGACATGGTTTCCGGCATGGTGAGGATCAGCCGGTAGCCCTTCTGGGCTGCGGCGAAGGCGAGCGCGATGCCGGTATTGCCGGAAGTGGGTTCGACCAGCACACTCTTGCCGGGCTTGATGATGCCCTTCCTCTCCATGGATTCGAGCATGTTGACGCCGATACGGTCCTTGACCGAGGCAATCGGATTGAAGAACTCCAGCTTGGCGAGCAGGTTGGCCTTGACGCCGTGCTTCTTCGCCAGCTTGTCGAGGCGGACAATCGGCGTGTCGCCAATCGTGTCGGTGATGTTCCTGAAAATGCGGCCGCGGCCGGGCGTCTTTGCCATGGGACTACTCCTCAATATGGGTGAGCGGAGTAGATCACGGCTTGTGGCCGGTTTCCAGAAACCTGTACCGCCGCAAAGGCGCCCCGGAGAAGATTTTTTCTACTTCCATGCTTTTGGCAGGCAAAGATTGGCGCGGCCGATGCCACTCAGCCCCAATCAGCCCCAATCAGCCCTTGGCCACGATCCAGCCTGCCGCGCCGGTCATGGCAACAGCAGCCGTTCGGTTGAGCCGCCGCAAGGCACGCGGATCGGTGAAGAAGAGCCGGGCGCGCGAGGCAAGCGCGATATAGGGCAACAGCATCGCGAAGAGAACCAGAAAGGTCAGCACGACCAGCACGCCGTAACCCGGAAGTGTCACGGCCTCCAGATCCATCACCGCCGGCAGGATCGCCATGTAGAATACGATGACCTTCGGGTTGCCAAGCGTCACCGCGAATCCGGCCAGAAACGAGGCAAGGCCGTCGCGACGGCCGGCGGATTTTTCCACTTCCTGAATGGCGATGCCCTGCGTCCAGAAGCGCCAGGCAAGCCAGAGGAGATAGCCCGCACCGGCCAGCTTGATGACGAAAAAGGCGGTGGAGAAAGCCTTGGCGATGAAGGCAAGTCCGGCAACGGCAAGTGTCAGATAGACGACGTCGCCGGTGGCAAGGCCGAGCAGCATGGGGATCGACCTCGTAAATCCGGTACCGAGCGCCCTGCCGACGAGGGCGGCAACGCCGGGGCCGGGGATGACAGCGGCAATGCCGAGCGCCAGGGCATAGGCGAGAAAGGCGGTGAAGCTCATGGCGAACTCTCTGCAATTTTCCGGATGACCACACTCTTCGGCCAAGCCGGGCG
>JAMLIH010000021.1 GCA_023954255.1 Phyllobacteriaceae bacterium
TCCGCTCGCCGGCTTCCCGGTGATCGACTTCAAGGTCGCGCTGGTGGACGGCGCGTTCCACGACGTCGACTCCTCGGTCCTGGCCTTCGAGATCGCCTCCCGCGCGGGCATGCGCGAAGGTCTCAAGAAGGCCGGCGCCAAGCTGCTCGAGCCGATGATGAAGGTCGAAGTGGTGACCCCGGAAGAATACACCGGCGGCATCATCGGCGACCTCACCTCGCGGCGCGGCCAGGTGTCGGGCCAGGAGCCCCGCGGCAACGCGGTGGCGATCAACGCCTTCGTGCCGCTGGCCAACATGTTCGGCTACATCAACACGCTGCGCTCGATGTCGACGGGCCGTGCGCAGTACTCGATGGTGTTTGCGCATTACGCTGAAGTGCCGCGCAACGTTGCTGACGAGGTTCGGGCCAAGTACGCCTGATGAAAACGACACGGTTTGATCGGTTAGGCGCATGCGCTCCGGTCTGCCAGGAAATTAAAGGAACCTGATTCCATTCGCAGCCGGCGTTGAAACCGGCAATGGGATCGCAAGGCAAGACACTGAGGAGAGCCGAGATGGCGAAGGCAAAATTTGATCGTACGAAGCCGCACTGCAACATCGGCACGATCGGTCACGTTGACCATGGCAAGACGTCTTTGACGGCCGCGATCACGAAGGTGCTAGCGGAGGTTGGTGGCAAGTCTGAGGCTGTTGCCTTTGAGAACATCGACAAGGCTCCCGAAGAGCGTGAGCGCGGCATCACGATCTCGACGGCGCACGTTGAGTATGAGACGGATGCGCGCCACTACGCGCACGTCGACTGCCCCGGGCACGCCGACTACGTGAAGAACATGATCACGGGTGCGGCTCAGATGGACGGCGCGATCCTGGTTGTTTCAGCCGCCGACGGTCCGATGCCGCAAACGCGCGAGCACATTCTTCTGGCGCGCCAGGTTGGCGTTCCCGCTCTGGTAGTGTTCCTGAACAAGGTCGACATGGTTGACGATCCTGAGCTTCTGGAGCTTGTCGAGATGGAGGTTCGCGAGCTTCTGTCATCGTATCAGTTTCCCGGGGACGACATTCCGATCGTCAAGGGCTCGGCGCTGTGCGCACTTGAGAGCCGCAACGAAGACATCGGCAAGAATGCCATTCTTGAGCTGATGAAGGCAGTTGATGATTACATCCCGCAGCCTGAGCGTCCCAAGGACCAGCCGTTCCTGATGCCGATCGAAGACGTGTTCTCGATCTCGGGTCGCGGTACTGTTGTGACTGGCCGCATTGAGCGTGGCATCGTGAAGGTCGGCGAGGAAGTCGAGATTGTCGGCATCCGCGACACCAAGAAGACTACGGTTACCGGCGTTGAGATGTTCCGCAAGTTGCTTGACCAGGGCGAGGCCGGCGACAACGTCGGTGCGCTATTGCGCGGTATCGACCGGGAGGGTGTTGAGCGCGGCCAGGTTCTTTGCGAAGCCCGGTTCGATCAAGCCGCACAAGAAGTTCAAGGCAGAAGCCTACATCCTGACGAAGGACGAGGGCGGCCGTCACACGCCGTTCTTCACCAACTACCGTCCGCAGTTTTACTTCCGCACGACGGACGTGACGGGTGTCGTAACGCTGCCTGAAGGCACCGAGATGGTGATGCCGGGCGACAACGTAACGATGGACGTGGAGCTGATTACGCCGATCGCGATGGAAGAGAAGCTGCGCTTCGCCATCCGTGAAGGCGGCCGCACCGTCGGCGCCGGCGTCGTCGCAGCTATTACTGAGTAAAGAGAAGTGGAAAAAGGAGCGCTCGGACCGACCGGGCGCTTCTTCCTTTGAGCGAGTTTCAAAGATATGAACGGCCAGAATATCCGCATCCGATTGAAAGCGTTTGACCATCGAATACTTGATGCGTCGACGCGGGAAATCGTGAATACGGCGAAACGCACGGGCGCAGAAGTGCGCGGGCCGATACCGCTGCCGACGCGGATCGAGCGCTTCACCGTCAACCGTTCGCCGCACATCGACAAGAAAAGCCGTGAGCAGTTCGAGATGCGCACCCACAAGCGGATGCTCGACATTGTCGATCCGACGCCGCAGACCGTGGATGCCCTGATGAAACTGGACCTTTCCGCCGGCGTCGACGTCGAGATCAAGCTGTAAGCGAAGAGGGAAACAGGAGTAGGAGCCTTGCGGTTCCGCAACTCTGTGAAGGAATGAACCGATGCGTTCTGGTGTAATTGCACAGAAACTGGGAATGACGCGCATCTATACCGATGCGGGAGAGCAGGTGCCGGTCACCGTTCTCAAACTGGACAAGCTCCAGGTCGTTGCCCAGCGTACCGAGGAAAAGCATGGCTATACCGCCGTGCAGCTTGGCGCGGGCCTTGCCAAGGTCAAGAACACGACCAAGCCGATGCGCGGCCATTTTGCCGCCGCCAAGGTCGAGCCCAAGCGCCGGGTCGCGGAATTCCGCGTATCGCCGGAAAACATGCTCGATATCGGCACCGAGATCATCGCCGGTCACTATCTGCCGGGCCAGTATGTCGATGTCAGCGGCGACACGATCGGCAAGGGCTTTGCCGGTGTCATGAAGCGCCACAATTTCGGCGGCGGCCGTGCCACCCACGGTAACTCGATTTCGCACCGCTCGCACGGCTCCACCGGCCAGTGCCAGGACCCGGGCAAGGTCTTCAAGGGCAAGAAAATGGCCGGTCACATGGGCAACAGCCGCGTGACCACCCAGAACCTGCGCGTCTTCGACGTCGACAACGATCGCGGCCTCATCCTGGTACGCGGCGCGGTTCCGGGCCCGAAAGGCGCCTGGGTGCTGGTCAAGGACGCGGTCAAGAAACCGCTGCCCGAGGACGTGATCCTGCCGGCGGCTACCCGCAAGAACATCGCCGAAGCCGAGGAAGCCGCCAAGGTGGCCGAAGAGGCGCTCGCCCAGGAAGAGGCGGAAGCACAAGCCGCTGCCGTTGCCGAGCGTGAGGCTGCCCGCGCCGCTGCTGCTGCTGACTCCGGCACCGGATCTGACGAGGCCGCAGGCGAGGGAGATAATTCGTGATGGACATGAACGTAACCACCCTTGAAGGCAAGGCTTCCGGCAAGATCGCCCTGTCGGATGCGGTGTTCGGCCTCGAGCCGCGCACGGACATCCTGCAGCGCATGGTGCGCTATCAGCTCGCCAAGCGCCGCGCCGGCACCCATGACGTGAAGAACCGTAGCGAGATTTCGCGCACCGGCGCCAAGATGTACAAGCAGAAAGGCACCGGCCGGGCCCGTCACTCCACGTCGAAGGCTCCGCAGTTCCGTGGCGGCGGTCGTGCCTTTGGCCCGACGCCCCGTGATCACGGTTTCGACCTGCCGAAGAAGGTTCGCGCCCTGGCGCTGAGGCACGCCCTGTCGGCCAAGCGCGCTTCCGACCAGCTTATCGTCATCGACGATCTGGCTGCCAAGGACGCCAAGACGTCGGCAATGGCCGGCAAGCTGAAGAAGCTCGGTCTTGACAATGCGCTGTTCATCGGCGGTGCCGAAGTCGACAACAATTTCGCGCTGGCGACCCGCAACATCCCCAACATGGATGTGCTGCCGGTTCAGGGCATCAACGTCTACGACATTCTGCGCCGGGAGAAACTCGTTCTCTCCAAGGCCGCCGTCGAAGCCCTGGAGGCACGGTTCAAATGAGCAACATCAACCATTACGACGTGATCGTCTCGCCGGTCATCACCGAGAAATCGACGCTGGCTTCGGAATCGAACCAGGTTGTTTTCAACGTTGCCCGCGACGCCACCAAGCCGGAAATCAAGGCTGCCGTTGAAAGCCTGTTTTCCGTCAAGGTCGCTTCGGTCAACACGCTGGTGCGCAAGGGCAAGGAAAAGCGCTTCCGCGGCATCAAGGGCCGCCAGAGCAATGTCAAGAAGGCTGTCGTCACCCTGGCCGAAGGCCAGTCGATCGACGTGACGACCGGTCTTTAAGCGATAGAAGGCAAGGGTTCAGTAACATGGCACTCAAGAAGTTCAATCCGGTCACGCCTGGCACCCGCCAGCTGGTGATTGTTGATCGCTCGGAATTGTGGAAGGGCAAGCCGGTCAAGACCCTGACCGAAGGGCTTTCCTCCTCCGGCGGCCGCAACAATTACGGCCGGGTGACCTCGCATCATCGCGGCGGCGGCCACAAGCGCAGCTACCGCAAGATCGATTTCAAGCGCCGCAAGTGGGATGTCGAGGCAACCGTCGAGCGCCTCGAATACGATCCCAACCGCACCGCCTTCATCGCGCTGATCAAGTATGCCGATGGCGAGCTGAGCTACATCCTGGCGCCGCAGCGCATCGCCGCCGGCGACAAGGTAATCGCTTCTGCCGCTGCCGACATCAAGCCGGGCAATGCCATGCCGCTGCGCGCCATCCCGGTCGGTTCGATCATTCACGCCATCGAGATGAAGCCGGAAAAGGGCGCCCAGATCGCCCGTTCCGCCGGTGCTTACGCCCAGCTCGTCGGCCGTGACGGCGCCTATTCGATCATTCGCCTCAACTCCGGCGAACAGCGTCTGATCCACGGCAGCTGCATGGCCACCATCGGCGCAGTGTCGAACCCGGACAACTCGAATACCAACAAGGGCAAGGCAGGTCGCAACCGCTGGCTCGGTCGTCGTCCCAATGTCCGCGGCGTTGCCATGAACCCGGTCGATCACCCCCATGGCGGCGGCGAAGGCCGCACCTCGGGCGGCCGTCATCCGGTCACCCCCTGGGGCAAGCCGACCAAGGGCAAGAAAACCCGGACGAACAAGACGTCCAACAAGTTCATCATGCGCTCGCGCCATCAGCGCAAGAAGTAAGAGGTCGAGAAAGTGACACGTTCAGTCTGGAAAGGCCCGTTTGTGGACGGCTATCTGCTCAAGAAGGCAGACAAGGTCCGTGAAGGCGGCCGCAATGAAGTCATCAAGACCTGGAGCCGCCGCTCCACCATTCTGCCGCAGTTCGTCGGACTTACCTTCGGCGTCTACAACGGCCAGAAGCACATTCCCGTCTCCGTGACCGAAGACATGGTCGGTCACAAGCTGGGCGAATTCTCTCCGTCGCGGACCTATTACGGCCACGGCGCGGACAAGAAAGCTAAGAGGAAGTAACCATGGGCAAGCCGAAGCGCGAACGGGCGCTGAAAGACAACGAGGCACGGGCCGTTACCCGCACCATCCGCGTCAGCCCGCAGAAACTCAATCTGGTTGCGGCCATGATCCGCGGCAAGAAGGTCGAAACGGCACTCGCCGACCTGACCTTCTCGCGCAAGCGTATCGCCGAAACGGTCAAGAAGACCCTGCAGTCGGCCATCGCCAATGCCGAAAACAACCATGACCTCGACGTCGACAACCTGATCGTCGCCGAGGCCTATGTCGGCAAGTCGATCGTGCTGAAACGTTTCCACGTGCGGGGCCGCGGCCGTGCCAGCCGTATCCTTCGCCCGTTCTCACACCTGACCATCGTGGTCCGCGAAGTAGAAGAAGAGGAGGCCGCATAATGGGTCAGAAGACGAACCCCGTTGGCCTGCGCCTTGGCATCAACCGTACCTGGGATTCGCGCTGGTATGCCGAATCCGGCGAATACGGCAAGCTGCTGCATGAAGACCTGAAGATCCGCAAGTTCCTGGAAAAGGAACTGCAGGCGGCTTCGGTTGCCAAGATTGTCATCGAGCGCCCGCACAAGAAGTGCCGCGTGACGATCCATGCCGCCCGTCCGGGCATTATCATTGGCAAGAAGGGCGCCGACATCGAGAAACTGCGCAAGAAGGTCGGCGAGTTCACCGATTCCGAAGTGCACATCAACATTGTCGAAGTGCGCAAGCCGGAAATCGACGCGACCATCATCGCCCAGTCGATCGCTCAGCAGCTTGAGCGCCGCATCGCCTTCCGACGCGCCATGAAACGCGCCGTGCAGTCGGCCATGCGCCTGGGTGCCGAAGGCATCCGCATCAACTGCGGCGGCCGCCTCGGCGGTGCCGAGATTGCCCGCATGGAATGGTACCGCGAAGGCCGCGTGCCGCTTCACACGCTGCGCGCCGACATCGATTACGGCACGGCCGAAGCCTCGACCGCCTACGGCATCTGCGGCGTCAAGGTCTGGGTCTTCAAGGGCGAAATCCTCGAGCACGACCCGATGGCCGCCGAGCGCCGCGCCACCGAGGGTGCCGAGCAGGGCGGCGGCAGCCGCCGCCAGAACGCCTGAGGCAATTGCGAGACAAACGGATCGGTACAACCGACTGGATTGGGAATAAGACGAGATGTTACAGCCAAAGCGCACCAAATTCCGCAAGCAGCACAAGGGCCGGCTGCACGGGAAAGCCAAGGGCGGCACCGATCTGAACTTCGGCGCCTACGGCCTGAAGGCCCAGGAGCCCGAGCGCGTTACCGCCCGCCAGATCGAGGCGGCCCGTCGCGCCATCACCCGTCACATGAAACGTGCCGGGCGCGTGTGGATCCGCATTTTCCCCGACCTGCCGGTCACCTCCAAGCCGACCGAGGTCCGCATGGGCAAGGGCAAGGGCTCGGTGGATTTCTGGGCCGCCCGCGTCAAGCCGGGAAGAATCATGTTCGAGATCGACGGCGTGCCGGAGGATGTGGCGCGCGAAGCCCTGCGCCTCGGCGCCATGAAGCTTCCGATCAAGACCCGCTTTATTCAGCGCATTGCCGACTGAGCGGTTGAGTTAGACAGAAGGAAGTAAAGCCATGAAGGCCAGCGACGTTCGTGCGATGACCGAGGACCAGCTCAAGGACGAGCTGCTCAAGCTGAAGAAAGAGCAGTTCAACCTGCGCTTCCAGCAGGCGACCGGCCAGCTGGAGAACACCATTCGCCAGCGCCAGGTGCGCCGCGACATCGCCCGTATTCAAACAATCGCCCGTGAAAAGCGGGTCGAAGAAGCCAAATCGTAAGGAATCCGGATATGCCAAAGCGCGTATTGCAGGGCACTGTGGTCAGTGACAAGAACGACAAGACGGTAGTGGTCAAGGTGGAGCGCCGCTTCACCCACCCGCTGTTCAAGAAGACCGTTCGCCGTTCCAAGAACTACAAGGCCCATGACGAGGCCAATGCCCACAAGGTTGGAGACATGGTGTTCATCGAGGAATGCGCACCGGTTTCGAAGGACAAGCGCTGGACGGTGGTCCAGTCGCAGAACTGAATGCGGCCGGGAAACCGGCTTATCGAGAAATGCGCGGCGGGTTTTCCGCCACATCTGACAGAAGGTAGCCAGTCATGATTCAGATGCAAACAAACCTCGACGTCGCCGACAATTCCGGCGCCCGTCGTGTTATGTGCATCAAGGTCCTGGGCGGTTCCAAACGGAAATACGCCTCGGTTGGTGACATCATCGTGGTCTCCGTGAAGGAAGCCATTCCCCGCGGCCGCGTGAAGAAGGGCGACGTCATGAAGGCCGTCGTCGTACGCACGGCCAAGGACATCCGCCGCGCCGACGGCAGCGTCATCCGCTTCGACGGTAACGCAGCCGTGCTCGTCGACAACAAGAAAGAGCCAGTGGGCACCCGCATCTTCGGGCCGGTTCCGCGCGAGTTGCGCGCCAAGAACCACATGAAGATCATCTCCCTGGCCCCCGAAGTACTTTAAGGAGCGGACCCCATGCAGAAGATGCGCAAAGGTGACCAGGTGGTCGTCCTTGCCGGCAAGGACAAGGGCCGCACCGGTGAGGTTATTCAGATGATGCCGAAAGAGGGCAAGGCCCTCGTTCGCGGCGTGAACATGGTCAGGCGCCACCAGCGCCAGACCGCCACCGCCGAGGCCGGCATCGTGAACAAGGAAGCGCCGATCCAGGTTTCCAACCTGGCGCTTGTCGATCCCAAGGACGGCAAGGCGACCCGCGTCGGCTTCAAGGTAATGGACGATGGCCGCAAGGTTCGCGTTGCCAAGCGTTCAGGAGAAGTGATCGATGGCTGACACCCAATACACCCCGCGCATGCGCAAGCTGTATGACGACGTGGTTCGTCAGAAGATCTTCGAGCAGTTCGGCTATGCCAACCCGATGGAAGTGCCGCGCATCGAGAAGGTCGTGCTCAACATGGGCATCGGCGAATCGACCGCCGACTCCAAGAAGGCCCAGAAGGCCGCCGACGACCTGTCGCTGATCGCCGGCCAGAAGGCTGTCGTCACCCGCGCCCGCAAGTCGATCGCCGGCTTCAAGGTGCGCGAGCAGATGCCGCTTGGCGCCAAGGTCACCCTGCGCAAGGCGCATATGTACGAATTCCTTGATCGCATGATCAACATCGCGCTGCCCCGCGTGCGCGACTTCCGCGGCCTCAATCCGAAGAGTTTCGACGGCCGCGGCAATTTCGCCATGGGCATCAAGGAGCACATCGTGTTTCCGGAAATCGACTACGACAAGGTGGACGAAGTCTGGGGCATGGACGTCATCGTTTGTACGACGGCGAAAACGGATGATGAAGCCCGCGCCCTGCTGCGCGAGTTCAACTTCCCGTTCCGTCAGTAACGGCAAGCGAAAGGAAGGAACGACATGGCTAAGGTTAGCGCCGTAGAAAAGAACAAGCGTCGCCGCAAGACTGTGGCAAACCACGCTGAAAAGCGTGCTGCGCTGAAGAAGATCATCATGGACAAGTCGACGCCGATGGAAGAACGCTTCCGCGCGCAGCTGAAACTTGCCCAACTGCCGCGTGACGGCTCCAAGACCCGCATCCGCAACCGTTGCGAGGTTTCCGGTCGCCCGCGTGCATATTACCGCAAACTGAAAATGTCGCGCATCGCGCTTCGCGAACTGGGCAACATCGGCAAGGTGCCCGGCATCGTCAAGTCGAGCTGGTAAGGAGGCAATTTTATGTCCATGACCGATCCTCTCGGCGATATGCTGACCCGCATCCGCAATGGCCTGATGCGCGGAAAAAGCAAGATCAGCACGCCGAATTCCAAACTGCGTGCCCGCGTGCTTGATGTGCTGCAGGCAGAAGGCTATATCCGCGGCTACAGCCAGACCGATTTCGGCAACGGCAAGTCGGAACTCGAAATCGAGCTGAAATACTATGAAGGCGCTCCCGTCATCCGCGAGATCGCCCGTGTTTCCAAGCCCGGCCGCCGTGTTTATGCCTCGGTAAAGAACATCCCCAGCGTCGCCAATGGTCTTGGCATCGCGATCCTGTCGACGCCGAAGGGCGTGATGGCCGATCACGAAGCCCGCGAACAGAATGTCGGCGGTGAAGTGCTCTGCCAGATCTTCTGATCGGGCAGGCGAACCCAGTTAATGCAACCGGACAGGTGAAGATATGTCTCGGATAGGAAAAAAACCGGTGGTCATTCCCGATGGCGTGACGGCTTCCGTCGACGGGCAGACCGTGACCGCCAAGGGCCCCAAGGGCGAACTGAAGTTCGTCGTCAACGAGGAAGTCATCGTCAAGATGGGCGATGACGGAATCAAGGTCGACCCGCGCGACCAGTCGAAGGACGCCCGCTCCAAATGGGGCATGTCGCGCACCCAGATCGAAAACATCATGACCGGTGTTTCGCAGGGCTTCACCAAGTCGCTCGAAATCAACGGCGTGGGCTATCGCGCGGCGATGCAGGGCAAGAACCTGCAGCTGTCGCTCGGTTTCTCCCATGAGGTGGTCTACGACGTGCCGGAAGGCATCACTGTCGCGACCCCCAAGCCGACCGAAATCACGGTGACCGGCATCGACAAACAGAAAGTCGGCCAGGTGGCGGCGGAAATCCGCAAGTACCGCGGCCCCGAGCCCTACAAGGGCAAGGGCGTCAAATACGCCGACGAAACCATCTTCCGCAAGGAAGGCAAGAAGAAGTAAGCGAGACGGATATGGCTACCAATCATTCAAGCTCCAAACGGCGCGCTGCCCGTGTTCGCCGCCAGCTCCGCAAGGTGGCCGGCGACCGTCCGCGTCTGAGCATTCATCGCTCCTCGAAGAACATCTACGCCCAGGTCATCGACGATGCGAAAGGCGTTACCGTCGCCGCAGCCTCGACGCTGGAAAAGGATCTGCGCGGCGGCCTGAAGACCGGCGCCGATTCCGCAGCCGCTGCTGCCGTCGGCAAGCTGGTTGCAGAGCGTGCCGTCAAGGCGGGCGTCAAGGAAGTGATCTTCGACCGTGGCGCCTTCATCTATCACGGCCGCATCAAGGCGCTGGCCGATGCAGCCCGCGAAGGCGGCCTGAACTTCTGATTTCACATGCCGCCGGGCAGGTCGCATTGCCGAAAGGGCAAGCGATACCACCAGACGGACAAACCGAGTGCTTCCGGAAAAGAACAAGGACAGGATCATGGCACAGGACAGAAAACCCCGCGGTAACCGCGAAGAGCGCGAAGAGCGCGACAGCGAATTCGTCGACAAGCTGGTTGGCATCAACCGCGTCGCGAAAGTGGTCAAGGGTGGCCGCCGTTTCGGCTTTGCAGCCCTCGTCGTCGTTGGCGACCAGAAGGGCCGCGTCGGCTTCGGCAACGGCAAGGCCCGCGAGGTGCCTGAGGCAATCCGCAAGGCAACGGAAGCTGCCAAGCGCGACATGATCTTCGTTCCGCTGCGCTCCGGCCGCACCCTGCATCACGATGTCGACGGCCGCTGGGGCGCCGGCAAGGTGCACCTGCGCGCTGCCGAGCCCGGCACCGGCATCATCGCCGGCGGCCCGATGCGGGCCGTTTTCGAGACCCTGGGCGTTCAGGACGTCGTCGCCAAGTCGATCGGCTCCTCCAACCCCTACAACATGGTGCGCGCCACCTTCGATGCGCTGAAAAAGCAGATGCATCCCAAGGACATCGCAGCCCAGCGCGGTCTCAAATATTCGACCCTGCAGGCCCGCCGCCGCGATCTGATCGGCAGCGAAGAGTAAGCAGGCATCAACCGGATACAAGGAGCCGAACCATGGCTGACAAGAAGAAGACCATCACGGTTGAGCAGATCGGCAGCCCGCTGCGCCGCCCGGACATTCAGCGCCGCACGCTGATCGGTCTCGGCCTCAACAAGATGAACCGCCGCCGCACGCTGGAAGATACGCCTGCCGTGCGTGGCATGATCAACAAGATCCCGCACCTCGTGCGCATCGTCGACGAAGCCTGAGCCGGGGAGTTACGATTATGAAACTGAATGAAATCAAGGACAACGAAGGCGCCAACCCGTCGCGCCGCCGTGTCGGACGCGGTATCGGCTCTTCCAAGGGCAAGACCGGCGGCCGTGGCGTCAAGGGTCAGAAGTCCCGTTCGGGCGTAGCCATCAACGGCTTTGAAGGCGGCCAGATGCCAATCTACCGCCGCCTGCCGAAGCGCGGCTTCTCCAACGCCATGTTCGGCAAGGACTTCAACGAGGTGTCGCTCGGCCGCATCCAGGCCGCCATTGATGCCGGCAAGCTCGATGCAAAAGCAACCGTCGATGCCGAGGCGCTGGCCAAGGCCGGCGTCATCCGCCGCGTTCGCGATGGCGTGCGCATCCTTTCCGGCGGCGACATCAAGGCCAAGGTGACGGTTTCCGCCGCCGGTGCCTCGAAGGCTGCCATTGCCAAGCTCGAAAAGGCCGGCGGCAAGTTCGAAATCACCGGCGATGCCGGTGCGGTTCCCTTCATCGACGACGTTGTCCTGATCGACGGCATCGGCACCAAGACCGCCCGCGGGCTGCGCGCTGCAGGCGTCACCAAGCTGTCCGAACTGGTCAAGATGGACGATGCGGAACTCGCCAAGATCTGCAAGGACGCCGGTGCCGGCTCTTCCTGGAAATCCCAGGAATGGAAGGTGCAGGCCCAGGAAATGATCGACGGCAAGCCGCCGCGTGCCCAGGTCGACCGCGATCTGGCCCGCAAAATGGCGGAAAAATCCGGTAAATAACAACCCGGAATGAACATCGAGCCGGAAGTTTCCCGGGCTTTTTTGTTGGTCTCGTCGTGCCGCCTCGCGCGATGTTGAACCAAAGTCTGGACCAAAGCGCGAATGAGCGGTTGAAAACCGCCCCTGCCAAGGTCCATATAGGGCGTTGAATTCGCGGGCCTGGGGGAAACGGCCCGAAACTGCGGAGAACTCCATGGCATCGGCTGCCGAACAACTCGCCTCCAATCTCAACTTTTCCGCTTTTGCCAAGGCCGAGGACCTCAAGAAGCGCATCTGGTTCACGCTCGGCGCGCTGATCGTCTACCGGCTCGGCACCTACATCCCGCTGCCGGGCATCAACCCGGACGCCTTCGCCCAGGCCTTCAACAGCAGAGCCAGGGCGTGCTCGGCCTGTTCAACATGTTCGCCGGCGGCGCCGTCGAGCGCATGGCCATCTTCGCGCTCGGCATCATGCCCTACATCTCGGCCTCGATCATCATGCAGCTGATGACCTCCGTCGTGCCGTCGCTGGAAGCGCTGAAGAAGGAAGGCGAGCAGGGCCGCAAGGTCATCAACCAGTACACCCGCTACGGCACGGTGCTTCTGGCGGCCGTGCAGGCCTACGGCATCGCCGTCGGCCTGGAGGGCGGGCACGGCATCGTCACCGATCCGGGCTGGTTCTTCCGCATTTCGGCCGTCATCACGCTGGTCGGCGGCACCATGTTCCTGATGTGGCTCGGCGAGCAGATCACCGCGCGCGGCGTCGGCAACGGCATTTCGCTGATCATCTTCGCCGGCATCGTCGCCGGCCTGCCCGGAGCGCTTGCCCAACTGCTCGAACAGGGCCGTCAGGGCATCATCGACACGCCGATCATCCTGGTCATTCTTGCCGCCATGGTGTTGCTGATCGCTGCCATCGTCTTCGTCGAGCGTGCCCAGCGCCGGCTGCTGATCCAGTATCCCAAGCGCCAGATCGGCATGAAGATGTTCCAGGGCGATACGTCCCACCTGCCGCTGAAGCTCAACACGGCCGGCGTCATTCCGCCGATCTTCGCCTCGTCGCTGCTGCTGCTGCCGGCGACGCTGGCCGGCTTCTCCAACACGGCCGACGCTGCCGGCCTGGGCAACGGCCGTCATCGCCGCCCTCGGCCGCGGCCAGCCGCTCTACATGCTGCTCTATGCCGGCATGATCGTCTTCTTCGCCTTCTTCTACACGGCCATCGTCTTCAATCCGAAGGACACTGCCGACAACCTGAAGAAGCAGGGGGGCTTCATCCCGGGCATCCGCCCCGGCGAGCGTACCGCCGACTACATCGAATACGTGCTGACCCGCATCACCCTGGTCGGCGCCATCTATCTGGTGATTGTCTGTCTCATTCCAGAGGTCTTCCTCAGCAATATCGGCATCTCCGCCTTCCTCGGCGGCACGTCGATGCTGATCATGGTCTCGGTGCCGATGGATACGATCCAGCAAATCCAGGGCCATCTGCTGGCGCACCAGTACGAAGGCCTGGTCAAGAAGTCCCAGCTCCGCGGCGGCAAGAACCGTGCCGGCGCGCGTGCGGGACAAAGATCGGGGAGGAACAGACGCTGATGAGACTGATACTGCTTGGCCCGCCGGGAGCGGGGAAGGGAACCCAGGCCAAGTTTCTGGTCGATGCCTATAACATTCCGCAACTCTCGACCGGCGACATGCTGCGTGAAGCGGTTGCCGCCGGCACCGAGGTCGGAAAGCAGGCCAAGGCGATCATGGAGGCCGGCAAGCTGGTTTCCGACGACATCATCAACGCCATCATCTCCGAACGCATCAGCCAGCCCGACTGCGCCAGGGGCTTCATCCTCGACGGTTTTCCGCGCACGCTGGAACAGGCCGACGCGCTCTATCACATGCTCGACGACAAGGGCATGAAGATCGAAAAGGTCATCGCCCTGGAAGTTGACGACGATGCGCTGGTCGAGCGCATTTCCGGCCGTTATACCTGCGCGGACTGCGGCGAGGGCTATCACGACAAGTTCAAGCAGCCGGCCAAGGAAGGCGTATGCGACCGCTGCGGCTCCACCGAGTTCAAGCGGCGCAAGGACGACAATCCCGAAACGCTGAAGACGCGGCTGTTCGCCTATTACAAGGATACCGCGCCGCTGATCGGTTACTACCATGCATACCGCATGCTCAATACGGTGGACGGCATGGCCGATATCGGCGACGTGACCAAGGCGATCCGGACCATTCTGGACGCCTGAAACTGCCGGTGAAAACGGCAGCGGCGGCAGGCGGCGCGCAAATACGCAGTTTTCGTGCCAATTGCCACCCAATGCGCTTGACAATGCCCGGTCCCGACACTAAATCGGGGCCACAATCTGAAAAGATACAGATCGGAACCGGAAAACTGGCCGGAACCGGTCTTTTGTTTTGAAAACAGCTTTCAAGACTAATTTCACGCCTGCAAGGGCCGGCCTCCACCGGACGCGGGCAATGCAATCGGGGCAGCTTCTCCTGCCCGAACACATGGAGTGAACAATGGCCCGTATCGCCGGTGTCAACCTGCCGACCGCCAAGCGTGTCGTCATCGCCCTTCAGTACATTCACGGGATCGGTGCCCATGGCGCCGCCCAGATCATCGAAAAGGCCGGTATCGAGCCTGCCCGCCGGGTCAATGAACTGAACGATGCCGAAGTCGTGCGTATTCGCGAAATCATCGATGCCGATTTCACCGTGGAAGGCGATCTTCGCCGCGAAACCTCGATGAACATCAAGCGTCTGATGGATCTGGGCAGCTATCGCGGCCTGCGTCACCGCCGCGGCCTGCCGGTTCGCGGTCAGCGTACCCACACCAATGCCCGCACCCGCAAGGGTCCGGCAAAGGCGATTGCAGGCAAGAAGAAGTAACGTTCTGCGGGCGTCTCGCCGAGAGGCGCCGCAGGCATGAATCGGGTGTCTGCCGGTTGAATGGGCAGGGACCTGGTGGAGCCGCTGGCATTACGGCGGTGTCGAGATCGAAACAAGGAAGCTTAAATGGCCAAGGAAGCAGCACGCGTCAAACGGCGCGAACGCAAGAATATCTCATCGGGCGTCGCCCATGTGAATTCCACCTTCAACAATACCATGATCACCATCACCGATGCCCAGGGTAACACGATTTCCTGGTCGTCGGCCGGCATGCAGGGTTTCAAGGGCTCGCGCAAGTCCACCCCCTATGCCGCCCAGGTTGCCGCCGAGGACGCCGCAAAGAAAGCCATGGAACACGGCATGAAGACCCTTGAGGTCGAAGTGCGCGGCCCTGGCTCCGGCCGTGAATCGGCCCTGCGCGCGCTGCAGGCCGCCGGTTTCTACATCACCTCGATTCGCGATGTGACCTCCATTCCGCACAACGGTGTGCGCCCGCGCAAGAAGCGCCGGGTCTGATACCTGCCTGCGAACCGCCTGCAACCATTCCGCATTGCAGGTCTGCCTTTGGAAAATGCCACGAGTGGATGGTGGCAGCCAACCATAGGAAACATGTCCCATGATCCAGAAAAACTGGTCTGAACTCATCAAGCCGAACAAACTTGATATCGTGTCGTCCAGCCCGACCAAGGCCGTCATCGTCGCAGAACCGCTGGAACGCGGCTACGGCCTGACGCTTGGCAACGCGCTGCGCCGCGTTCTGCTGTCCTCGCTGCAGGGCGCAGCGGTTACCGCCGTCCAGATCGACGGCGTTCTGCACGAATTCTCCTCCATCGCCGGTGTCCGCGAAGACGTCACCGACATGGTGCTCAACATCAAGGAAATCGCCATCCGCATGGAAGGCGAGGGCCCCAAGCGCATGGTCGTGCGCAAGGAAGGCCCCGGCGTCGTCACTGCCGGCGATATCCAGACCGTGGGCGATGTCGAGATCCTCAATCCCGACCTCGTCATCTGCACGCTGGACGAAGGCACCGAAATCCGCATGGAACTGACGGTCAACACCGGCAAGGGCTATGTGCCTGCCGAGCGCAACCGCGCCGAGGATGCGCCGATCGGCCTGATCCCGGTCGACAGCCTCTATTCGCCGGTACGCAAGGTCTCCTACAAGATCGACGCCACCCGCGAGGGTCAGGTGCTCGACTACGACAAGCTGACGCTGACCGTGGAGACCAACGGCGCTGTAACGCCGGAAGATGCGGTTGCCTATGCAGCCCGCATCATCCAGGACCAGCTTTCGATCTTCGTCAACTTCGACGAGCCGGTAAAAGAGGAAATCCAGGAAGAAGTCCAGGAACTGGCCTTCAACCCGGCGCTGCTGAAGAAGGTCGACGAACTGGAACTGTCGGTGCGTTCGGCAAACTGCCTGAAGAACGACAACATCGTCTATATCGGCGATCTGATCCAGAAGACCGAGAGCGAAATGCTTCGCACGCCGAACTTCGGCCGCAAGTCCTTGAACGAGATCAAGGAAGTGCTGGCCGGTATGGGCCTGCATCTCGGCATGGAAGTGCCGGCCTGGCCGCCGGAAAACATCGAGGACCTCGCAAAGCGTTACGAGGACCAGTACTGACCGGTTAATCCGGCTACCCCGGACGCTGAAAGTGATCCGGGGTCCGGAAAACCAATAACCAAGGCTGCGATCTCAAGTCCTAGGCGCAGCTAGATCCAATGAAGGAGAAGGCAAATGAGACACGGAAATGCCCATCGCAAGCTCAACCGCACTGCGAGCCACCGCAAGGCGATGTTCGCCAACATGGCGGCATCCCTGATCGAACACGAGCAGATCGTCACCACGCTGCCCAAGGCCAAGGAACTGCGTTCGATCATCGACAAGCTGATCACGCTGGGAAAACGCGGCGATCTGCATGCCCGCCGCCAGGTGATTGCCCGCATCCGCAATGTCGAACAGGCAAAGAAACTGTTCGACGAACTGGGTCCGCGCTATGCCGAGCGTAATGGCGGCTACAGCCGCGTGCTGAAGGCCGGTTTCCGCAAGGGCGACAACGCGCCGATGGCAGTCATCGAACTGGTCGACCGCGATCCCGAAGCCAAGGGCGCTGCAGACCGTGCCCGCCTCGAGGCCATGGAAGCCGAGATGGAGGCAGGCGAGGGCGCAGAAGCCTGATCGCCGCCGCATCGCAATCGATTTGGAAAGCCGGGGTTTTAGCCCCGGCTTTCTTTTTGCGCAAAAGGGCACCGGGCTGCGGTTTACTTGCCACATTTGCGTGCCTATTTTCGCTGGCAGGATTCCAGAGCAATTCAGGCTTTGACGGAACCGGCAGGGCCTGAATGCGTAAACAAAATCAACGGAGTAAATCGTTGTCCCGTTTCCGGAGAAACGTGAAACGATCCAGCTTTCCGCAAAGGATGTTGCCATGAACCGCTGGCCGATTGCCGCCCTGGCCCTGATCGGGCTTCTTTTCGTCCCCCAGGCTGCCACGCCAGCCAGTGCCCAGAATGCACAGGTCCGCAATGCACAGGCCCAGAATGCGCTTGAGGATGTCTTCAAGAAAACCCTCGACGATCTGCTCGGCGGCGGCAAAAAACGCGGAAACGGGCAGGAACGGGCTGAAAAAGTGCCCGGTTCGAAGGCGGAAATCGACCTGACCTTCGCGCCGCTGGTGCGCGAGGCGGCTCCCTCGGTGGTCAATGTCTTCACCGCCAAGGTGGTTCAGGCTCGCCGCTCGCCGTTCGAGGGCGATCCGTTTTTCGAACGCTTCTTCGGCAAGAACAGCCCCTTCGGCGCGCCGCAACAGCGCCGCAAGATGCAGAATTCGCTGGGTTCCGGCGTCATCATTTCGCAAGACGGCTTCGTGCTGACCAACAACCACGTCATCTCCGATGCCGACGAGGTCAAGGTCGTGCTCAATGACGGCTCCGAATACGAGGCCGAGGTCATGCTGAAGGACGAAAAGTCCGATCTTGCGGTACTCAAGATTGCGGAAGAGGGGCAGTTCGAGCCCATCGGAATTGCCGATTCCGACGAGGTCGCGGTTGGCGACCTTGTGCTGGCGATCGGCAACCCGTTCGGTGTTGGCCAGACGGTAACGAGCGGCATCGTCTCCGCCGTTGCCCGCTCGCGCGTCGGCATCACCGATTTCGATTTCTTCATCCAGACGGATGCCGCGATCAATCCGGGCAATTCCGGCGGCGCGCTGATCAACATGCGCGGTGAACTGATCGGCATCAACACCGCGATCTATTCGCGCTCCGGCGGCTCCCACGGCATCGGTTTCGCCATTCCCTCCAACATGGCACGCGTCGTCATGCGCTCCGTCGAATCGGGCGCCGACAGCGTCACCCGGCCCTGGCTCGGCGTCGATACCCAGGAAGTGACGGCGGAGATCGCCGAGTCGCTCGGCATGAAACGGCCCGGTGGCGTGCTGGTTGCCTCGGTCTATCCGGGCGGACCGGCCGACAAGGCGGGGCTGAAGCCCGGCGATGTCATCATCGGCATCAACAAGAAAATCCTCCAGAACAACGATGCGCTGGCCTATCGCCTCGATACGATCGGCATCGGCGGCGAAGCGGAACTGGTGGTGGTTTCCGGCAGTGACCGCAAGGTGGTGAACCTGCGCCTGCAGGAAGCACCCGAAACCGTGCCGCGGCGCGAAACCCTGCTCGATCCCGAAACCGTGCTGGGCGGGGCAACCATCGCCAATCTTTCGCCCGCCGTGGCGCAGGAAGTGGGCATCTCCTCGCGCGATACCGGCGTCGTCGTTCTCAGCGTCAAGCGCGGCACACGGGCGGAGGCGAACGGTGTTCGCAAGGGCGATATCGTGCTTGCCATCAATGGCGTCGAGGTCGACACTGTGCGTGAGATCGAGCGCATCACGGCGCGCGAGTCGCGCGGCGGATGGCAGGTCGTCCTGGAGCGTGCCGGCCGGAAACTGGCCTTCGAGCGCAATGGCCGCTTCTTCCGCCAGTACCGCCTCTGACGGTTTGCATGGCCGATCTGTTCAAAGCCGCCAGGGACGAGGGTGACGGGGAGGGCGCGGAGCCGGCAGGCTACCGCCCGCTTGCCGACCGCATGCGGCCGCAAAGCCTTGCCGACATCGCCGGCCAGGAGCACCTGACCGGACCCGACGGGTCTCTGACCCGCATGCTGCGCTCGAAAACCCTTGGCAGCCTGATCTTGTGGGGCCCGCCCGGCACCGGCAAGACGACGGCGGCACGGTTGCTCGCCGGTGAAAGCGGTCAGGCCTTCGAGCAGCTTTCGGCGATCTTTTCCGGTGTTGCCGACCTCAAGAAGGCTTTTGAGGCTGCGAGGCTGCGCCGCGCAAACGGCCGCACCACCGTGCTGTTTGTCGACGAGATCCACCGTTTCAACAAGGCCCAGCAGGATTCCTTCCTGCCGGTCATGGAAGACGGCACCATCGTGCTCGTGGGTGCCACGACGGAAAATCCCAGTTTCGAGCTCAATGCGGCGCTTTTGTCGCGCGCCAGCGTGCTGACCTTCAAGTCGCTCGATGCCGCAAGCCTGGAAAAGCTGCTTGCCCGCGCCGAAGCCCTGGAAGAGCGGCAACTGCCGCTCGATGAGGAGGCCCGCGCCTCGCTCGTTCGCATGGCGGATGGCGACGGCAGGGCGGTGTTGTCGCTGGCGGAGGAAGTCTGGCGGGTGGCAAAACCCGGCGAGACACTGGGTGCGGTCGCGTTACAGGAAATCCTCCAGCGCCGCTCACCGATCTACGACAAGGGCGCCGACGGCCACTACAACCTTATTTCCGCCCTGCACAAGGCGGTACGCGGTTCCGATCCCGATGCGGCGCTGTATTACCTTTGCCGGATGTTCGATGCCGGCGAGGATCCCCGTTTCATCGGCCGCAGGCTGGTGCGCATGGCATCCGAAGACATCGGCAATGCCGATCCCCAGGCGCTGGTGATCTGCAATGCCGCCAAGGATACCTACGATTTTCTCGGTTCGCCCGAGGGTGAACTGGCGCTGGCGCAGGCCTGCGTCTATCTCGCCACTGCGCCGAAGTCGAACGCCGTCTACACTGCCTTCAAGCAGGCCATGGCAGCCGCGAAGGAACACGGTTCGCTGCTGCCGCCAAAACACATCCTCAACGCGCCGACAAAACTGATGAAGGGCGAAGGGTATGGCGAAGGCTATCGCTACGATCACGACGAGCCCGACGCCTTTTCCGGCCAGGATTACTTTCCGGAAAAAATGGGGCGCCGGAGTTTCTACGATCCGCCGGAACGCGGTTTCGAGCGCGAGATCCGCAAGCGGCTCGAATACTGGAACCGGCTGCGCAAGGAGCGTGCGGCAAAGGATTGATGCCGTCGCCGCTCGGCGACAGCCGGAACATTGATTCTGGTCAAGGAACCTTCATGAAATGTCAGCAAGACTGTTACGAGGAGATGATGCCATGAACAAAACCAAACACCTGATTGCCGGTCTTCTGTTTTGCGCCATGCCGCTCGCGGCGGCCGCCCAGTCGGAAAACCCGGCCTGGATCGAAACCCTCAATTTCGAGATGGAGAAGAACCACGAATGCGAGGTTGCCTACTACCTCCACATCAAGGAAGGCGAACTGGGCGGCAAGACGACCTATGAGGCGCGCCTGCAATGCGTCGACGGACGGCAGTTCGATGCCAGCCGCATCGGCGAGGAAGGCGAATTCAAGGCCAGGCTCTGCGAAGTGCAGACCTGCTAGCTGAGGGTGTTCGATGAAAATCGCAGTCTTTTACGGCACCGTCGAGGGCCACACCCGCAAGATCGCCGGCACCATTGCAGCCCAGCTCGAGGAAATGGGCCACCAGGCCATGCTTGTCGATGTCAGCCAGCCGGGGCCGACGGGCGTCGGCGAGATGGACGCCGCCATCCTGGCGGCACCGATCCATGTCGGCCAGTATCCGCCCGCCTTCGTCAGTTTCATCCAGAACTGGAAATCCCAGCTTGCCGACCTGCCGACGGCGCTGGTCACGGTTTCCCTGGGAATTGCCAGTAAAATCAGGGTCGAACGGGAAGAGGCGGAATCATTTCCTGAACAGTTGTTCGAGCAGACCGGCTGGCGCGCCAGCCGCGTTCACAATGCTGCCGGCGCACTGAAATATGTCGAATACGACTTCTTCAAGCGCTGGATGATGCGCCGCATCTCCGAAATGGAGGGGGGGCCGGTCGACACCTCGAAGGATCATGAACTGACCAGTTGGGACCAGTTGAGGGAGTTTGTCTCCAACTTCGTTCTCGAAGTCGACATGGTGCAGTAGCAAAGGCAGTCCGATTGCCGCCGGGCAATTGGCAAGCGCCGCCGTCTCGGCTATTCACTGGCGCATGATCCATCTTCTGCTCGTCGCGCTCGGCGGCGCCATAGGCGCATCGCTGCGGCACCTTTCAGGCACGTTCTTCCTGCGGACCTTCGGGCCGGGCTTTCCCTATGGCACGCTGTTCGTCAATGTCGCCGGATCGCTCGCCATGGGGCTTTTCATCGGCTGGCTGGTACGCCGGACCGGCGGATCGAGCCAGGAATTGCGCCTCTTCGTGGCAACGGGCCTGCTCGGCGGGTTTACCACCTTCTCGGCCTTCTCGCTCGATTTCGCCACCCTGTGGGAAGATGGCAGGCTGACGATTGCGCTGGGCTATGCTGCTGCAAGCGTCGCGCTGTCGCTTGCCGCGATCTTTGCCGGCCTGTGGCTTGCCCGTGCGGCACTGGCATGAACCCGCGATATCCCTTTAGAAAGCCCGACGCGTGACCCCGACCGTAAGCCAGAAGACTGTCGCCGAAGACGAACAGGACATGCGGCTCGACCGCTGGTTCAAGCTGCATTTCCCCGGTCTCGGCTTCGGCCAGTTGCAGAAGCTGCTGCGGTCGGGCCAGATCCGCGTCGATGGCGGCCGGGCAAAGTCCGATGCAAGGCTGAAATCCGGCCAGGCCGTCCGCCTGCCGCCGCAGGTGACCGGGCTTGAAAGCGGCGCCAAGGCAGGCCCGCTGACCGCCAATACGATCCGCGACAAGCAGGACCTTGAAGTGCTGCAGGCCATGACGCTGTACGAGGACAACAAGGTCATCGTCTTCAACAAGCCTGCCGGTCTGGCGGTGCAGGGCGGCTCCGGCCTTACCCGCCATGTCGACCGCATGCTTGAGGCGATGCGCAACAAGAAGGGCGAAAAGCCGCGCCTGGTGCACCGCCTCGACCGCGACACTTCCGGTGTTCTGGTGGTGGCAAAGACCCGCGGCGCGGCGGCAGCGCTGACAAAGGAATTTCGTGGCCGCAACACGGAAAAGACCTACTGGGCGATCGTCAGGGGCGTGCCAAAGCCGCGCGAGGGGCGGATTTCCAACTGGCTGGCGAAGACCCGCAACGAGGAGGGCGACGACCTCATGCACGTCGTGCGCCACGGAACGCCCGATGCCGACCATGCGGTCTCCGAATACCGGGTGATCGAGACCTCGGGCCCCAATCTCGCCTGGGTCGAACTGAAACCCGTTACCGGGCGCACGCACCAGTTGCGCGTTCACACCCAGTCGATCGGTCATCCCATCATCGGCGACCCGAAATATTTCGATGTCGAGAACTGGGAACTGCCGGGCGGCATCCAGAACAAGCTGCACCTGCATGCCCGCCGCATCCGCATCGCTCACCCCGACGGCGGCACGCTCGATGTAACCGCGCCGCTGCCGCCGCACATGGTCCAGACCTGGAACCTGCTCGGATTCGATCCCGATTCAGAACTTGACTCTGCGTGAGCTATTTTTTTCGCAAAACCGATTCGCAATGGATTGACCGCTGATTCGCGAAGCAGTTATACACAACGAATCATGCGGCTGATCTTGTTTGATGTGGATGGGACATTGATTGATAGCAAGGCTATCATTCACGAATCCATGCGCCTTACGTTCCAGCGCTGGGGATATGGCGAACCTTCCTGCGAGGCAACCCGCGCCCTGATCGGCCTTACCCTCGATACGGCGATTGCCAGCCTGCTGTCGCGCGAGGTGGATGACGAAATCCTCGCCATGGTATCCGACTACAAGGATATCTACCTGCAACTTTCCCAGCAGCCTGAAATGCAGTCGCTGCCGTTTGGCGGCATCACGGCCATGGTCGACCGTCTTGCCCGCCGTAGCGACGTGATGCTCGGCCTTGCAACGGGAAAATCGCGCCGCGGCGTGCAGAAGATGCTGCAGACGCCGCATTTTTCCGGCCGCTTCACCGTCAGCCGCAGCGCCGACGACTGCCCGTCGAAACCCCATCCGGCCATGGTGCTGGAGTGTTGCGACGAGGCCGGTGTTTCACCCGCCAACACGCTGGTGATCGGCGATACCAGTTTCGACATGGAAATGGCCATGGCCGCCAGAGCCACCGGCATCGGCGTTGCCTGGGGCTATCATCCCACCGACCGCATGCTGTCGGCCGGCGCCTGTGCCGTTGCCCATTCCAGCCTCGCACTGCAGAAGATGGTCGACGACTGGCTCGACGGCAGCCGCTTCGATGAGGCAGCGGAGGCTGCTGCCTTCTTCCAGGGTGTACGGGCCTTCCAGTATGCGTGACATCCTCACCGGGGCAGGGCAGAGCGGCGAACGCACGCCCGAAGCCGCTGCCCAGGAAAACATGCGCCCGGTGCTGCCGAAGCGCTTCTACAAATCGGTGACGGTTGCTCCCGGCAATGGGGACTTTGCGGTCCTGCTCGACGGCAAGTCCGTGCGCACACCCGCCAAGGCTGTCCTGGCATTGCCGAGCGAGACAGCGGCAAACCTCGTTGCCGCCGAATGGCAAGCTCAACAGGAGCATATCGATCCCGCCACCATGCCGGTCACCCGGCTTGTCAACACCGCGCTCGACGGCGTTGCCGGCAACATCCAGCCGGTATTGGAGGACATCGTCCGCTTCGCCTCCAATGACCTGCTTTTCTATCGCGCTTCCTTCCCTGAAGTGCTGGTAGAGAACCAGCGCAACCACTGGGACCCGGTGCTCGACTGGATTGCGGCAAAAACCGGCGCCCGCTTCGAAACGGTCGAGGGCGTCATGCACATCGCCCAGAGCCGCGAGGCGATCACGCTGTTTCTCCTCGCGGCTGAGGGCTTACGAAACACCCTGGCGCTGGCCTGCCTGCATACCATGACGACGCTGACGGGATCGGCGCTGATCGCCTATGCGCTGGCGGAGGGGTGAACTCGATCTCAGTGCGGCCTGGGCGGCGGCCCATGTGGACGGGACCACAACATCGCTCAGTGGGGTGAGGATTATGAAGCTGCAAAGCGCCGCGAACAGCGCCATCGCGAGATGCAGGCAGCGCACGATCTGGTGGCGCTTCGCCGCTAGGGCAAATCCGCTGCTGCCGGCAGTGTCGAATTCTGCTGACGGCATGGTGTCGGAAAGGCGCTTTCCAACACCTGATGTTCCCGATAAGGCTGGTGGATGACCGACAGAGATCCCAGCCCGACCGGATATGGCACAACATCCCGCGTTTTACCCCCTGACCGGCACGCTCGGTGCCGGACCGACTACCGGAAATCGGCGCCCCGGCCCAGACCGGGCCCGGCGCATGCCACGGTGACCGGCGCCATCCTCCTCATGGTGGCCGCCATGACCTGGCGCCGCTGATGGATGTTATCTCGAAATACCTGTCGAACAGCCACGCCATCAGCCCGGTGACCATCACCTGGACGCGCTTTGTCGGTCCAGGCGCTGCTAGCATTCTTCTTCGTCGCCTTGCGGTTCGGGTTTTCCGAGCTCAGCGGCAAAAGCACAACCTGCTCAACTTCGTGCGCGGCATGCTGATTGGCGCGGCGGTCAGCGTTTCTTCATCGCCATCAAATACCTGCCGCTGGCCGAGGCGATCTCGATCTTTTTCGTTGAGCCGCTGATCGTCCTGCAGCTTTCCGCGCTGTTTCTGGGCGAGAAGGTGGGCTGGCGGCGCAATCTGGCCGCCCTGGTCAGCTTTGGCGGTGCGCTGCTCATCATCCAGCCGACCTATGCGATCTTCGGCCCCAAAGCCCTGTTGCCACTGGTTACCGCCCGTCTTGTTTTCGGTCTACCTGATCCTCTCGCGCATCATCGGCCAGAAGGAAAATCCCTACACCATGCAGTTCTGGTCCGGCCTAGGCGGGATTGCGACCTGTTCCGCGTTTCTTCTTGTCGGCCAGTGGGCGGGTTTTGAAGACCTGACGCTCACCAGACCGGCGAGTTTCGAGCCGATTTGCCTGGCTGGCGATCGTGCTGATCGCTACCGTTTCGCACCTTCTGATCATCATCGCCTTTTCCAGAGCCGAGGCATCGCTGCTGGCTCCGTTCCAGTATCTCGAGATCGCCCGCGCTGACGATTGCCGGCTATTTCGTTTTCGGTGAGTTTCCAACGCCGCTTCGCTGGCTCGGCATCCCTCATCATCATCGCCTCGGGCCTCTACATCTTCCTGCGCAGGCGACATATTGAAGGCATAGGCGTTATTGCCTTCCATCCTTCATTAACCCTGTTTCTTGGCAATCGGAAACCATGCCCTGATACCCTGGCTGCGAGACATTCGGCGTTCTGCGCCGCCTCGGCAATGGGCAACAGGGGACTTTTGCCATGCGCCCAGCGAAAAGTACGGGCCATATGCCGAACTGCTTGAAAAACCGGGCGAGATCAGCGCGGGACGTGCTGCGCTTCCGCCGCGAGGTATTTCAGGACGGCATTGTCAGCCGAGCCGGGCCGATGCGGTATTCGCCTTCAACGATGCGGTTGCCGTCAAATGCACCGAGTGGAACGAGTTTTTCGTCGAGGCGCTGACTGATTACACGGTGATGCAGGCGGAGCCGCGCGGCACCCGTCTCCAATGCCAACGCCCAATGACGCAACCGCATATCCCATGACGGCGTTGTCGACAGCGTCAGCGAAGTAGACTGGTCCGTGTGCTGGCGAAGTCCGCAGTGCCCAGCGCTTGCCGGCTTCGCGCTTTGCCCAGATCGCCTATGCGGTGGTCGAAGGCGAGGGGCCGCTTGCCCGCGGTCTGCAACACCAAAGGCGTCATCGGCGAAGCGGAGTCGACCTGCTGCGTGCCGTGGCACGTACCGGCAGGTGGCGCAAACGGCCTGTCGATCTCGCGCCAGGAAGCCGAAATCCTGTTCGACATCGGCAGGCGCACCGACGGCACAACCATCCAGCGGCAGGACCTGTTCGTGCGTGCCGCGGCCAACTACCTGATGGCGGTTTCCTCGCGCAACGCCCCGACGCGGGCCGAGGCGCTTGCCCGCCAGGAATGGCTGGAAGACACCGATACCGATGTCACCGGCTTCATGGGCCAGGTCTTCTCCGGGCTCGGCGGCATCTTCACCGAAGGCTTCTTCGACGACGTCTTCACCTCTGCCATGTACAGATGGAGCGTTCCTGGTCTGAAAGAACCGCGCTTTCGAGGCTGGAGGCGCGCTGGCCAACAGGCAGATCGACGCCGGCGAAGCGCATCGCTGATCGAACGCATCCGCCGCGACGGCGCCGTCAACGCCAATGAGCGCGCTGCTGAGCTTCCTGAAAGCCGAGAGCCACCACATCGACCCGTCGGTAAAGCCTGATCGACAGAGTTAGGCGTAGGCGGCAGAAGGGCCGGTTATTCGACTGCCCTGAAAACCGTCTCGAAATTGCGTTTCAGCGCGATGTCGACATCCTCCATCGTGACCGGCAGGCCGAGATCGGCAAGGCTGGTCACGCGTGGCTGATCACGCCGCACGGCACGATGCCGTCGAAATGGGCAAGTTCCGGCTCCACATTGATCGACATGCCGTGAAAACTGACCCATTTTCGCAAGCGTATGCACCGATGGCCGCGATCTTGTCCTCGCGCAGCGTGCCATCTGCCAGCAGCGCGTACTTTCAAGCCGCCTGACCCACGCCGACTCGGTCCTCGCGCCGCTCGCCGGTAACGGCGAAATCCGCAAGCGTGGCGATGATCCAGCTCCAAGCGCGGCAACGAACACGCGCGCATCCTGGCTGCGGCGCTTGAGATCGAGCATCACACTGCCAAACCCGCCAGGCCCGTGATAGGTGTATTCGCCGCCACGGCCCGTCTCATGCACGGGAAAGCGGCCGGGCACGATCAGGTCGCCAGGCTTGGCGCTGGTGCCGACGGTATAAAGCGGCGGGTGCTCGACCAGCCAGACGGCTTCCGGGGCGTTCGCCTCGCTGATCTATGCGCCAGTTGCTCCATCTCCCACGTTTCGGCATAACCGCTCAACCCGCCTGCCACATGCCAGCGCACCGGCGGGAGCGCGGGTAACGGGAAGGTGGTTGCAAGCCCGTCGCGCAGGGGCGCGTCGGCTGGAACCTGCGACCCGGGAAGTGCCGTGGGTTGGAAGGCTTCGGGTTCGAAACGGTGGCCATGGGTAACGGTTTTGCCTTTTTGCCGTTGCAGTTTCGGCGATCATGCCTGTTTACAAAAAATCGGCTTGGGCCTGCCAATTGCACCCTTGTTTCGCACCGGGGCATTTAAACGCCCCCAACGGCAAGGAGCTGGTCCCACCGGCTGCCCTGTTTTTCATGCGGTCGTGGCGGAATTGGTAGACGCGCAGCGTTGAGGTCGCTGTCGGTAACACGGGTGGAAGTTCGAAGGTCTTCTCGACCGCACCACATCAAAAAGCCTCCGGAATTTCCGGAGGCTTTCTTTCCGCATGCTGCATTCATCGGGATTGCCGCAGGCTTTTTACTGCAGCTTCTCTGCGGTGCCTTCCTATTGCGGAATGACCAGCGTGTCGCCGATTTGCAGCGCGCACGTTCGTGACCGAGTTGGCTTCCTCAATTCTTTTCCATTCCAGCGCATCGCCGTATTTTTCCCTGGCGATGGTCCACGAGTCGCCCCGGTTTGATGACGTAATCACCGGCCATGCTCCTTCTGCATCGCGGAGTTCGGTTGTTGCCATGGTCTCGGCCTTTGCCATTTCGAACATGCCGCCCTTCAGGGATGCGGCCATCGGTATAGAACTGTAGGGGCTGTTGGCGGCAATGTAGTCGGCCACCACTTGCTCGGGGCCCGGACCGTAGTCATAGGCATTCATGCCGTTGTCCTTGAACACGGCATAGCCGTCCCCGCCACCGCGCATGAAGTCGTTGGAAACCAGCTTGTAGGTCGCTTCGGGGTCAATATCGGCCCATTCTCCGTCCTTCATCACCTGGACCTGCTTGATGCGCCCCTTGAGCGGTTCAACCGTCTCGTCCCACGCAAAGCGCAGGCCGGCGACCTGCGGGAAGCGGCCCTTGATCTCCTCGACCTGGCTGACGCCGCTTTCAAGCGCCGACACAACATCCAGCCCTTGAGCTCGAACGTCGACAGCGCGTTCTGGAACGGCAGCACTTCAGTACCTCGCCCATGGTGATCTGGCCGCCGTCGATGGAAGAAACAGTCCGCCGCCATTCTGGACCGCAATCGTCGCGCTGGCCATGACCGCAGTCCGAGCATGGCGTCAGCCACCAGATTGCCAGCTGGAACACTCGCCGAGACGGCACTGAATCCCGGTCGCCGTCGATGGCGGCAACCCGCTTAGGCTTTTTCTTCCAGTTCCTCAATGGGTGCGGCCAGTTCCGCCGGCAACGCGAGCCGTATTCGCCGCATCCGGCGTCACGCCGGCATCCAGCGAATGCGGTTCGCCATAGGCTGCCGTCACCACGCCGTCATCGTTGAAGTTGACGCTGACCTCGCCGAGATATTTCGAATACGAACCGGCCTGAACGATCGGCACCTTGATGCCGTCCGGATTTTCGACCCAGACGGGGTAGGGGCTGCCGCGCCGTCGTCGCCATTGGCAAGCAGCGTGTGGCTATGGCCGCCGACGATGCGTCGATGCCGGAAACGGCTGCCGCGATCTGCTTGTCCATCTCGAGCCCCACATGGGTAAGCGCAACGATCTTGTTGACGCCGTACGACTCGATCTCGAGGATCGCCGACTTCAGGATGCCGATCTCCGCGTTGAAGTCCACCTTGTCTCCGGGCGAGGACGCTCCTTCATTGTCCGCGGCGACGACCGGGGCGATGCCGATCTTCTCGCCGCCCTTTTCGACGATCACGTAACCCGGCAGCTTGTCTTTCAGCAACGGCTCGAAATAGAGCCGAGGTATTGGCCGAAATGACCGGAAATTCAGCCTTGTCGATGAACCTGGCGAGCGTCTCCGGTCCGTCGTCGAACTCGTGATTGCCTACGCCATGGCGTCGGGCTTTATCATGTTGAGGAACTCGACCGCCGCATCCCGCTTGTAGGTGGTGTAAAACGGCGATCCCTGGAACTGGTCGCCGGCATCGAGCACCAGCACGTTGGCGTTCTCCGCAGCAGCGCTGCCCGCCGTTCGTCGATCTTGGCCTTTACCGCGCGATGCCGCCGAAGCGGCCCTTGCCTTCACTCTCGTCCTCCGCCGCGCAGGTCGAGTTGTATTTGCTGACCGACTGGATCTTCGGCTGTGCAGATCGTTGATATGCAAAATGTCGAGAACGTAGTCGGCTCTCGCCCTGTCACGCCCCCATCGCCAGCATGGATGCGGATGCAAGCAAAACATACCTGTTCATGGGTAACCTCCTGTTCGCCGGCCTGCCGCGTCGATGCTGCGCTGTGGCCCGGTAATCTGGCCGGTAATCTGACTAGCCGCCGGCACATCCGGCAAATGGCATCGAACGCTCCCGGCAGGATGCCGGGGCATGTCTGCCGACAGCAGATATCGCGGCGGAACGTGACAAAGAATTTTCGAATTCACCCGCACCCGGCCGGATTTGTGCACCGGGAACTGTGCACGAAGCCGGTGCGCAAGGCCAGAAAGGGCAGGTGGCAGGCTTATCCGCGCAGCCGCCTGATCCAGGCTGTTGCCGTTTTTCCGGTTGTTGCGCAGCGGCTCCGGCGGCTGCCGGAGGGCCGTTCCGGGTCATGGCGGCATCGATGTAGCGTTGTTCGATGCTCTTGTTGGCAGCGCCTCCAGGGCATCGATTTTCGCCGGGTCGGGCATCCTTGCTGCGTTGCCGGCAGCGGTTCCGGGCGCTGCGCCACTGCCCGCCGCCCTTTGCCGCCGCCTGGGACATGGAGGCTGCATTCAGCGCCTGCAGATCGTGTCCGTAGGGATCGTCGCCATGGGCCCGGGCTCGCGGAATATTTGGTGCCGCGCATGCGGCGATGATCGCACCCAGATTGATTTCCCGTCGGCACGCACCGCATTCTGGTTTCCCGGATATGGGCGCCCCGGCAGATCTTCACCCACGTTTCAAAGGAACGCATCGGCGAATAGACTGCCTCGCCAAAGGCGATACTCGCGGTTGGAAATCGACGGCAGAAAGGCGATGTGGTGCTCTGGGCGCCGCTGTTGAATGCGCCTGCGATGATGTCCTGGTCCTTGGTGTTCGACAGCCGCATGGCAAAGAAGGTGCCATTGCGACGGGATGGTCTGGTCGAGTTCGCTGGGCCGCTGGGTGATGATGCCCAGATAGGCGCCGTATTGCGGCCCTCCTTGGCGATGCGGCCGATCGCCTGCATGCGCGTCGTAGAAACCGGCTTTCACGTCAGCGGGAATATAGCGTGCGCTTCCTCGGCAACGACGAGCGTCTGAATGGCACCGTCGCTCGACAGCGCCAGGTCGAAGGCAAGGCGGCACAGCACCGAAACGACCGAGGAGACGACTTCTGAGGAAGGCCCGACATCTCCATGATGCAGATGGGGCGGTCGCCCTGGGGATCCTGAAAATCTCCGAGATCACGTTGTTGATGCGGTCGCCGCCGCATTTCGTCGGGTCGAACATGAACTGGAAGCGCGCATCGTTGACGATTGTCTCGATGCGGTCCTTGAGCGCCTTCAGATGCGGTTTTCCGCCTTGCCGTCCAGCTTGCCGATACGGTCCTCGATCAGCTTGAGCAGGTCGAGCATTCGGTAGGGAACAGGCGTGTCGGCGGTGATGCGCTGCTTGGCGGTTGGTCGAGCGGACGAGCAGGCCTGCCCGCCCCTGCGCATCATCCATGTGGACGATCTTCGCCGCCACGACCATGTCGCGCAGGATTTCCTTCTCGATGTCGATGCCGTCCTGGCCGCGGAAAATCTACCTCGGCGATTTCTTCCAGCGTGAACAGCCAGAAGGGAGCGGGACGAGACGGCTCGCATTGAGCACATAGCCGTTGCGCGGAAGGCAGAGCCGGAATTCGTTGTGCGGGTCGAGCATCAGCACGCGGATGTCGGGCCATTGCCTCGACGATGCCCGCACAGCATCAGCGTTACCGAGGTGGACTTGCCGGTGGAGCCGACCACGGCAAAATGGCGGCTGAGCAGTTTCTCGAAGTCGATCTTGGCATCGATCGACGAGGTCCCTGAGTGACATGGCCGATGCGGATCGCCGTATCGGAATTGTTGCGGAAAACCGCTGCCAGGTCGCTTGAGCCCGGATGCGGTGGGCAATACAGCCCATTTGCGGGAAACCCGGAAATGCCGGTCGTGAAGCGCGTTCCGTTTCCGTCGGCGACCTCGCCGATTAGTTCGACATGAACCGCAACCTGGTTGCGGTCACCCTCGACCCAGCCGTTCTCAGGCGAAGGCCTCCTCGAGCGGTCTGACCGATCACGCGGTTCCTCGCCGACCCAGATAGAGGCCAAATTGCCCAACGGCCCAGTAATTCTCCATATACTCGACGCGCGCGTCCACCTCTGCCGAAATGATGGCATGGTGGGCATCGCAATGTGGCATATCCCTGCGTGCGGCGGCGGCTCGGATCGTAACCGGCGTCGTCCAGGTTTCGTCACTGCCTGAAGCGCTGTTTTCGCCGGCCTTGGCCGCTACCGTCTCAGTTTTGTTGGTTCACTCTGCAATTCAATCACGCTGTGTTTCGGCGGTCATATAAATTTCGTTCAGGAAGGTAAATTTTTTGGTTCAATTGGCGCTGCCGAGCTTGCTTTTGCCGCCGATGCCCCTTCATTGCGTGCTGAAGGCGGGATGGCACACGGGATGAGGCCGTTCCGCACAGTGTTCCAGCAGGATCTGCGCCGGCCGGAGGACATCGCATGAGCTTGGAGGAAACCGATACCGCCAATCCCGCGAAGGGCCGAGGCCGTGCCGGTTTCGGCGAAACGCTGTACAATGAAGACGGTCATCTGCGCACCGACTTCACCGAGGCCGTGCGCGCCGCCGTCGCCGATGAACGAACGCGTGCGGTCATCGAACTCATCGATCCGCTGCACAGATCCGAACTTGGCGATCTGCTGGAGGCGCTCACCGCCGAGGAGCGTCGAGACTGGTGCGCATTGCCGGCGAGGACTTCGACTTCGTCCCTGACCGAGGTCGACGAGGCGATCCGCCTCGACATCGTGGGTTCGCTGCCAAATGCGGCGATTGCCGAGGCCATCCAGGACCTCGATTCCGACGATGCCATCTACATTCTCGAAGACATGGAGAAGGATCGAAGAGAAGGTTCTCGACCGCCTGCCGTTTCGACGACCGCATCCTGCTGCGCCGGGCTGTCGAATATCCCGAGGATCGGCCGGCCGCCGCATGCAGACCGAGTTCATTGCGGTGCCGCCGTTCTGGACGGTCGGCCAGACGATCGACTACATGCGCGGAAGAGGACCTTCCCAACCGTTTCCACGAGATATTCGTCATCTCGCCGCAATACGGCTTGCTGGGCTATGTCCGAAGCCGACCGGCTGCTGCGCAGCCGCAGCGCCAGATGAATCCGATCAAGGAGGAGTCGATCTACCCGATCGATGCCAATCTCGACCAGGAGGAGGCAGCCACATCTTCCAGCGCTACGACCTGGCCTGTTGTCGGCAGCGGTGGTCGACGTGGCGGCCGCCTCGTCGGCGTTATGACCATCGACGACATCGTCGACGTCATCCACGAGGAGGAGCCGAAGACATCAAGCGCCTTGGCGGCGTCGGCGACGAGGACTCTCCGACACCGTCATCCGACATCGCCCGCTCGCCGCTTTCTGTGGCTGCTGATCAACCTTGTCACGGCGGTTCTGGCTTCCGCCGTCATGTTCTGTTCGATACAACCATCGAGCAGATGGTGGCACTTGCCATCCTGATGCCGATTGTCGCCTCCATATGGGCGGCAACGCCGGCACCCAGACGATGACGGTTGCCGTGCGCGCACTCGCCACCGCGACATGGACGGTTACAGCACCCAAAGCGCATCATCCGGCGCGAGGTCATGGTCGGCCTCCTCAACAGTGCGGCATACCTTTGATGCTGATCGGGGTGATCGCCGCCTGAGGTGGTTTTAACCTCGACATCGGAATGATCCTCGCCATAGCCATGGTCTTCAACATGCTGAGCGCTGCGCTGGCCGGCATTCACAGTCCCCATCCTGCTTGATCGCCTCGATCTCGATCAAGCCATTGCCTCCAGCGTTTTCGTTGCCACCGTCACCGATGTCGTGGGCTTCTTCGCCTTTCTCAGCCTTGCTGCCTGGTGGTTCGGCATCTGAGGGTGGGGTGGAGTATTACTTTTACATGTGAGCATTGACTTTTACGTAAATCTGCCAAACAACTTGACCATAAGCTTTGGATATACCCAGCGCAGATTCGCCGCGAATGCTACACCATCACCGACCTCACGCGGGAATTCGGCGTTTCCACGCGCACCATCCGCTTCTACGAGGATGAGGGCTGATCCAGCCCGCTGCACGCCCGTGGCCCGTACCCGCTTGTTCCGGCTGATCCGACCGCCGGTTGCTAAGCTTCATTCTGCGCGGCAAGCGGCTCGGTTTCGATCGCGAAATCCGCGAAATAAAGGACATCTTGCAAGGAACCGCCGGTGAGGCGAGCCAGTTGCGGCTGCTGATGGCCAAGGTCAAGGAAAAGCGCGGCGAACGCCTGGAACAGAAGCGCCGCGATATCGAGGAAACCCTGCGCGAACTCGAACAGGTCGAGGAAACGAGCCTGGCTCGGCTTGCCGAGATCGGCGTGAAGCACCTGAGGCCGGCGCTTGCGCTGATGGCGCCAGCCCCCTCATATCCAGCCCCCTCACCTTGTGACGCACCTTCGCCGCATAGTGATGCCAGGCCGTGCCAGAAAAGCGCGAAGGTGTCGCCTCCCGCTCGATGGCAAGCTTGGTGACGGCGAAGGCGGCGAAAAGCGGCACCGGCAGCCACAGATTGCCCAGCGCCAGGCCAAGCCGATCGTCGGCTTGGGGTGTTTGAAAAGATGAATCCGGGTTGCGCGAAAAGCTGAACGGCCCGCTGGTCGCAGATGGCTCGCCGCGCGCGTCGCAGCCGAATGGTGGTTCTGTGCCAGCGCAGTTCCGAAAATACCACATCGATGAAAGCCCCATGCGCCGCGATCGGCAGCAGGCCTGCCATGAACACCATGCCGCCGACCGTTCCCGGCAGCCAGGGCCAGTTCGTAGACCCCAACCATCGCCAGCCCGGCAAGGATTGCAATCCCGTACAGCACCGGCGGCAGGAAGGGAGAGGGCCAGAACCGCCGTGATGCATTCATCAGTGGCGATCCTGTTTGACTTGCCGGGCTGGAGCCTGCTTGAATCGGATTGTCAGTCCTATCGTACAACCAGTTGAACCCCATAGAGAATTGCCAGCATCACCGGCTGATGCAACAGGTAATAGGCAAGGCTGTTGCGGCCGATGAAGCGAAGGACGGCTGCAAGCCCGCCTTGCGGCCGCCAGGCGGCGAGGCGGAGCGCCATGCCGCTGGAGATGAGCCACTTGCCCAGGGCGAGGCCCGCAAGCTCGGCGGCAAAGAACGGGAACACCGGAACATAGTCGCTGGAGCGCGGGGTAAAGGCGTTGAGCCCGCTCCACCACCACCACGGCGCGTTGAACAGATCGCTCCTGCCATATAGCGCTGCGGCCAGCACACATGCCGCCAGTATCAGCAATACGGCGACAGGCAGCCGCACGAAGAAGATGCACAGGATGCTCGCCAGCGCGATGTGATGGAGAATTCCGAAAAAGATGAAGATGTTCGGCGTCGCGATCCGCGTCGCAACGGTAATCAGCAAAGCGGCGGCAACGATCTTGCCGAGCCGCCACAGGAACGGTTTTGCCTTCAGGCCGCCATGGTGGGCGAGAACGAAGGAAACCCCCACCAGCAGCAAGAAGCTCGACGCGATGACGCGCGCATACCAGATCATCCAGGGCTGCGTGGCAAAGCCATGCCCGGCAAAGCCGAACAGTTCGAGATCCCAGCCGAAGTGAAACGTGGTCATGGCGACGAGCGCCAGCCCCCTGGCAAGGTCGACGCCGTCGACCCGAACGGCTTGCCCGGGCAGGCGCTCCGTCTTTCCGGCTATGGGATCGGTTTCGCGTTGCATGCGCCTGTTATGCACTGCAAGGCACGCTCATTGAAGAGGCGGCAGCACAAAACCCGGTGTGGAAAACCCGTGGTTGAACCTTTGGGTGTTGCCGCTTTTTTCGGCAGGTTTCAGACCGGCCGGCATGGCATGCACGGCTTGCATGCCAGCTATCCCCAATTGTGACCATTTGATGTCGGATTCCGCTTGCCAAATTGTTACCAAATCCTTAAATGCCGCCCGCTGCCGCTAATCGGCGGCGACAAGATTCCGCCGGATCAACCGGCGAAACCAAACAGTGGGCGTCAAACATGCTTCATGAAAAATCTCCCGGCTCCGTATGGAACGTGGCCGTGGTGGCTATTGTCGTGTTGTTGGCAGCGATGGCCGTTAGCGGGCTCGTACCCGGCGGTGAAACCGCCACGATGGCTTCAACGCTCTAAGCCGGCAACATCAGGACTAGCAGGAAACCGCACTTGGCATCGCCGGTGCGGTTTTTTGTTGGCTGCCCGGCCGCAAACGTGGAAGGATGACGGCAGCAGCAAAGACAATTCGCAACGGAAGGAACCGGCATGGCGATTACCGGCGTCAAAACCCTGGTCGAGCGGGCCAACAAGGAGATCACCACCCATTCGCCGGCAGAAGCCCTGTCGAGGCAATCGGGCGGCGCCGTACTGGTCGATATCCGCGATGTGCGCGAACTCAACCGGGAAGGGCGCATCGAAGGGGCGGTACACGCGCCCCGCGGCATGCTCGAATTCTGGTTCGATCCCGAAAGCCCCTATCACAAGGAGGTTTTCGCCCAGGACAGGGAATATATCCTGTTTTGCGCTGCCGGCTGGCGCTCGGCACTGGCAACCAAGTCGCTGAAGGACATGGGCTTTGAAAACATCGCCCATATCGATGGCGGCTTCGGCGCGTTGCGGGAAGGCGGCGCAACAATTCTCGAAAAGCAGGACAAGTCCTGAACGGCCCGGCGCGGTTGCGCTGTGGATAGCTGCAGCAGCACCGTCCGGCATCCTGTTGTGCGGCCGTCTGCTCTGCTAGGCTTGCTGCCATGGCATTGAACCTGCTGAAACTTTGCGTCGGCGCGACTTCCATCGAGGATTTGCAGTCCTGGCTCGACAGCCGAATGGCGCAGAAGCGCGCCCAGGGCCTTGCCGAAGAGCACATCCACACCACCCGCATGGTGCCCAAACGGACGGACGAACTGCTTGCCGGCGGTTCGCTCTACTGGGTGATCAAGGGCAACATCCAGGTTCGCGAGCGCCTGATCGACATCCGTCCCTTTACCGACAAGGAAGGCATCCGCCGCTGCGACCTGGTGATGGACGGCAAGCTCGTTGCGACCCAGTGGCAGCCGCGCCGCGCCTTTCAGGGCTGGCGCTACCTGAAACCGGACGATGCACCCGCCGATCTGGCCGCAGGCGGCGGAATTGCCGAACTGCCGCCAAGGTTGCGCAACGAATTGGCCGAACTCGGCCTGCTTTGATCGCAGTCGCCATTTCCGCACGTCACGGCCTCCTCTTAACCATAGGGAAACAAATTTGCCTGTTCGGCCAGTTTTGCTTGCGAAGCTGCCGGAGTTGATCAACAATAAATTGGGCAGTTGGGACTTCTGGGTGAGGGACAACGCATGTATCCGGATGCAATCACAGGTGGCAGAACCCGTGGCCGGCAGGCCTATGTCATTGTCTGCGGCAATGAAAAGGGCGGTTCAGGCAAGACCACCACGGCGATGCACATCATCGTCCATCTGCTCAACAGCGGACACACTGTTGCGAGCATCGATCTCGACGCGCGGCAGTTGAGCCTGACGCGCTATCTTGAAAACCGCCGCAACTGGTCGCGCAAGCACAAGCTTTCCATTCCCCATCCCACCCATGACCATCTGGTGCGCGGCAGCCATGACAGCGCCTTCGAAAACGAGACGGAGGAGTTGCGCCGTTTTTCCGAAGTGGTGCAGCGCGTTGAAAACGAATACGATTTCATCGTTGTCGACACGCCGGGCCATGACAGCTACCTGATGCGGCTGGCCCATTCCATGGCCGATACGCTGGTAACGCCGCTCAACGATTCCTATGTCGATTTCGACGTGCTGGGGCGTATCGATCCGGCGACCGGCGAAGTCATCGAAATTTCCCATTACGCCCAGATGGTGCGCGAGGCGCGCCGTCACCGCCACTCCGTCGACAATGCGCTGCTCGACTGGATCGTGGTGCGCAACCGCCTTTCCCATCTTTCGTCCAGAAACCAGGCAAGCATTTCGGAGAGCCTGAAAAATCTCTCCATGCAGCTCGGCTGCCGTCTGGCCGACGGCATTTCCGAGCGTGTCATTTTCCGTGAGCTGTTTCCGCTCGGCCTGACGGCGCTCGATGAGCTCAACGAGGAGACGCTGGGAAGCCAGCCGAGCATTTCCCATCTTGCCGGCCGTCAGGAAGTGCGCGCACTGGTCTCGACGCTGCGCCTGCCGATTGACGAGGCCAGCCGCCACCGTGCCGCCGCCCGCCGCAACTGGATGCGGGAAGCCGAAAAGCCGGTCGAGAGCCTTCGCATTTTCGCCGACTAGCTGGACTTTTGCCCTTCGGATGCCAAATTGCGGCCTCCTGCAGGTCACCGGGAGGTCAAATGGGCCTTGCCCGCATGTCAGGCCTCTTGCCTGAACCCGGCAATAACCCCAAATATGGTTCATGGCACAAGACAAGGACAGCCGTGCGGACGTCCCGCAGCGATCGGCCGCCGAAGGCGGGCCGCACCGCACCGCCAGTGTCGCGCGCAAGTCCGGCGGCGGCCTTGCCACGCCTTCGAGCGCCAGTGAAATCGCGGCGTTCCTGAAATCGGCCAAAACCACCAATACCGCTGCGGCAGGCCGTCTGGTCTTCGCCATGGATGCCACCATGAGCCGGCAGCCGAGCTGGGACCGGGCGATGACGCTGCAGGCCTCGATGTTCGATGCGGTCGACGAGGCCGGCAAGGGCGGTGGCGATGGCGCCGGACTGAGCGTGCAACTGGTCTATTTCAGGGGTTTCGGCGAGTGCCGCGCCTCGCGCTTCGTCGTCAATGCCAAGGCGTTGCGCGACCTGATGACCGGCATTGAGTGCCGTGGCGGGCAGACCCAGATCGGCAAGGTGCTGTCCCATGTGAACAAGGAAAATGCCGGCGCGAAGGTGGATGCACTGGTCTTCATCGGCGATGCGATGGAGGAGGACATCGACCGGCTGTGCGACAAGGCCGGCCGGCTGGGCCTCAAGGGCACGCGCTGTTTCTTCTTTCAGGAGGGCAGCGATGCGGTTACCGAACGCGCCTTCCGCGAAATGGCGCGGCTGACCCGCGGTGCCTATTTCCGTCTCGGGCCCAATTCCTCGCGCGAGCTTGCCGAGCTTCTGGCCGCCGTCGCCAGCTATGCGCGTGGCGGTCTCAAGGCGCTGCAATCGAGCCGGCGCAAGGCAGACCGGCTGCTGCTCGAGCGGCTGGAAACCCGCCGATGACGGCAATCTTCTACTTTTTGCTGTTCATAGCAGTGGCAGGCGGCATCGCCTGGCTGTTTGTCTCGACGCCGGCCGAGCGTCTTGCCCGCGGCGCCAGGGTAGCCGGGCCGCTGGCGCTGGTGGCGCTTGGCGGCCTGCTGACCCTGATCGGCCGTGGCGGTTTCGGTGTTCCGGTGGCAGCGCTCGGTCTGGCACTGTGGCAGCGCATGCGGGCAATGAAACCCATCAGCACCGGCGGGCGCAAGTCGACGGTACGCTCCGCCGCGCTCGAAATGGAACTCGATCTCGATACCGGCGAGATGGAGGGCAGGGTGCTGGCCGGAAAATACGAGGGCAGGCCGCTTTCGGCACTCCCGGACGATGATCTGCTGGAACTCTATGCGCAGGTCGGCGGCGATGCCGACAGCGCCTCCCTACTGGAAGCTTATCTTGACCGCAGAATGCCCCTCTGGCGCGAACACGCTGATGCGCACGGGACGGAAGGGAAGCGAAGCGCGTCGGGTTCTGGCACCATGACAAAGCAGGAGGCCTATCAGGTTCTTGGTCTTGAACCCGGTGCTTCTCCGGCGGAAATCCGCAAGGCCTGGCGCAAGCTTATGAAGAGTGTGCATCCCGATTCCGGCGGGACGGAGTTTCTTGCCGCCAAAATCAACGCGGCCAAGGACGTGCTTCTCGACTGACATGTCTATCCCCTTACTCGGTTCCGCCGGTGGTCATCGCCGGCGGATTACGCGGTTACTTCCCCAGCCGTCAGTTCTGCAGTGCCAGGCAGTCGAACTTCGCTTTCTTCAGCCGGGTGCAGGCGCTCCAGGCAGCATCTTTGGACGTAAAGCCGGCAAACCGGGCGCGGTAGAGCGTGGCTCCGCCGCTTTCCACCGTCTCGGTATAGTTGGCGACGGTATCGAACAGGCCGGGCAGGGCGTTGCGCGCCTTGTTGAGGCGGGCAAGGGCGCTGTCCTTGCTCGGCATGGCGCCGATCTGCACATGCCAGCCGGAAATGCTTTCGCGGATGGCGATTGGCTCTGAACTGGTTGCGCTGGCAACCGGCGCTGCAGGCTGGACGCTGGCCGTGATGACCGGGTCCGGCGTGCGGCCGACGGCAGGCGCCGGGGTCGGCGCGGCATAGGCCGTTACCATGCTGGGTTCTGCTTCCAGCGGGCTTGGCTCGGGCAGCGGCGCGCGCTTGCCGAGTTTGAACAGCGAGGCAAACACATTGCCGCCGCCTTTCACGATGCCCTTGCCGGCCTTTGCGACAACCATCTGGTCGCGGCCGCGGGAAGCCTTCGGCAGGTACTGGCCGATCAGCTTGGCCATCTGCGCGTTGCGGCTCTTGCCGGTCTGTCCGCCCAGTACCACCGCGACGATGGAGCGGCCATTGTCCTCGACGGAGGAAACGAGGTTGAAGCCGGAAGCTCGGGTATAGCCGGTCTTGATGCCGTCATAGCCGCGAATCTGGCCGAGCAGCCGGTTGTGGTTGGAATACTGGTGCTTGCCGAACTTGAACGAGCGGGTGGAGAAATACTTGTAGTAATGCGGGTAGTGCTCGCGCAGTGCGATGCCGAGCAGGGCCATGTCCCGGGCCGTCGTGTACTGACGGGAATCGGGCAGGCCGGAAGCGTTCTTGAATACGGTGTTTTTCATGCCGAGGGCGTGGGCCTTGGCCGTCATCATCTCGCCGAACTTGCTTTCCGAGCCGCCCAGATGCTCGCCGACGGCAGCCGCCGCATCGTTGGCCGACTTGATGGCAAGGGCGTAGATCGCCTGCTGGACCGAAATCGAGCTGCCGGCCTTCACGCCCAACTTGGAGGGCTGCATGGATGCGGCGTGGTTTGAAAAGCGGATACGGGTCTTCTGGTCGACCTTTCCCGAGTCGAGCGCCTCGAACAGCAGGTAGAGTGTCATCATCTTGGTCAGCGATGCCGGATACCGTCTGCCGTCCGCCTGATGCGAATAGAGCACCTTGCCGGTCTTGGCATCCATCACGATGCCGGCATAGTCCTGCTTTGCCTGGGCGGGAGCCGAAGCGAGCGCCATGGCGGCAGCGGACATGATGATGATTGAAAATGCAGGCGCAAGAATGCGCAAAATGGTGACAACTACGGTACGCACAACTATCCCCGTCCTGACAGGTTTCCGCCTGTCCCTTGTCTGCCCTTGCTCCGCACGGTGTTCCGTCCGGTGTCCCATAGTGGCGCTGCAATGTGCCGGCGCCATGACCCTGACCGGGCATTGACCGGAGATTAGCTGGCCATGGTTACCAATGGGTTTATGCGCAATGCGGACTGTCAATTTTTTAACCAGCCCCGGTGAAATCGCCCGCCCGGCAACCTATTTCAGGCACTGGAGCGACATGCCGAGGGATAGAGCTTTCTGGCCGGTCAGGCACATTGACGGGTGGAACAAGCGATCATAATCTTTGAATCGGTCACGGTTTGATCCGTCCCGCGATGCGCGCGGTTGCGGTCTGCCAAACATGGCGCAGGCGGTAGCCGGACGAAGGGCGCAGGCAGGCGGGGCGCGAGGTGAAGGAAGAAATGGAAAGAGCCGTCAACGCAGCGTCTGACGCAGGATCCGGCAATCGCGCAACGATCGCGCGCGCAATGATCGCGACCGGTGCCGCGCGGGCGGACCAGGCTGCCGTTGTGCCGGTCATGCAGGCCGGAAAACGCGGCACGGACGACGAGGGCACGGGCACCGGCCTTGCCACCAAGACGGCGCCCAAGGTCAAGAAGCCGGACCTCTATCGTGTGCTGCTGCTCAACGACGACTTCACCCCGATGGAGTTCGTCGTGCATGTTCTGGAGCGCTTTTTTCGCAAAAGCCCCGAGCAAGCCACGCAGATCATGCTGCATGTGCACAATAACGGAGTCGGCGAATGCGGTGTCTATACCTATGAGGTCGCCGAAACCAAGGTGACCCAGGTAATGGACTTCGCCCGCCAGAACCAGCACCCGCTGCAATGCGTGATGGAGAAGAAATAGGGCAGGACAGAATTTGGGCGGGGTTATGTGTTTGGGGGGATTGGTGCAGGGCACTTCGATGCCCATATAGACTGGATGTAAAGAGGAAGAACGGAGCAACCATTGCCTTCTTTTACCGAAAGCCTTGAAAAAGTGCTTCACACGGCGCTGACCCTGGCCAACGAACGCAACCAGGAATATGCGACGCTTGAGCACCTGCTGCTGGCGCTGACCGAGGACAAGGACGCGGTCGCCGTCATGCGCGCCTGCAACGTCGATCTCGACAGCCTGCGCAACACGCTTGTCGACTATATCGACAACGAACTCGCCAATCTGGTGACCGATTTCGACGAGGACGCCAAGCCGACGGCCGGTTTCCACCGGGTGATCCAGCGCGCGGTGATCCACGTACAGTCGTCGGGCCGCGAGGAGGTGAGCGGCGCCAACGTGCTGGTTGCCATCTTTGCCGAGCGCGAAAGCCATGCGGCCTATTTCCTGCAGGAGCAGGAGATGACGCGCTACGACGCCGTCAACTACATCTCCCACGGCATCGCCAAGCGCCCCGGCGCTTCGGAGCCGCGCATCGTGCGCGGCGTCGAGGACGAAAACGCGGCCATTGGCGAGGACGATGCCAAGCAGCAGGGCGATGCCCTGTCGGCCTATTGTGTCAACCTCAACGAAAAGGCGAAATCCGGCAAGATCGATCCGCTGATCGGCCGTACCGCCGAGATCAACCGCACCATCCAGGTGCTCTGCCGCCGCTCGAAGAACAACCCGCTCTATGTCGGCGATCCCGGCGTCGGCAAGACGGCGATTGCCGAAGGCCTTGCCAAGCGCATCGTCGAGGGCGACGTGCCCGAAGTGTTGCGCGAAAGCACGATCTTCTCCCTCGACATGGGCACGCTGCTGGCCGGAACCCGCTATCGCGGCGACTTCGAGGAGCGCCTCAAGCAGGTCATCAAGGAGGTCGAGGAGACCCCCGGCGCGATCATGTTCATCGACGAGATCCACACGGTGATCGGCGCCGGCGCGACCTCGGGCGGCGCCATGGATGCCTCCAACCTGCTCAAGCCGGCCTTGTCCTCGGGCACGATCCGCTGCATCGGCTCGACCACCTACAAGGAATACCGCCAGTTCTTCGAGAAGGACCGGGCGCTGCTGCGCCGCTTCCAGAAGATCGACGTCAACGAGCCGTCGGTGCCCGACGCGATCAAGATCCTCAGGGGCCTCAAGCCCTATTTCGAGGAGCATCACGGCGTGCGCTATTCGGGCGACGCCATCAAGTCGGCGGTCGAGCTGTCGGCGCGCTACATCCATGACCGCAAGCTGCCCGACAAGGCGATCGACGTGATCGACGAGACGGGCGCCTCGCAGATGCTGCTGCCGGAGCAGCGCCGCAAGAAGACGATCAGCGTCAAGGAGATCGAGGCGACGATCGCCACCATGGCGCGCATTCCGCCGAAGACGGTTTCCGCCGACGACGAGAAGGTTCTGGCCGGCCTCGAGATCGAGCTGAAGCGCGTCGTCTATGGGCAGGACCTGGCGATCGAGGCGTTGGCCTCGTCGATCAAGCTCGCCCGCGCCGGCTTGCGCGAGCCCGAGAAGCCGATCGGCTCGTACCTGTTCTCCGGACCGACGGGCGTCGGCAAGACCGAGGTCGCGAAGCAGCTCGCCGCGTCGATGGGCGTGGAGCTGCTGCGCTTCGACATGTCCGAATACATGGAGCGCCACACGGTCAGCAGGCTGATCGGCGCGCCGCCCGGCTATGTCGGCTTCGACCAGGGCGGTCTCCTGACCGACGGCGTCGACCAGCATCCG
>JAMLIH010000022.1 GCA_023954255.1 Phyllobacteriaceae bacterium
AAATATCGCTATCGAGGGGATCTAGCTAAAGGCAATGCCTGCAGTCCGGACGCCGACTTAAGGCTGAAATCGTTCTAGCCAAGTCTTTACGCGGCTTTCATCGCGATAGGCGCAGCGTTCGCTTTCACCACTGGCAAACTCCACCATCACCTCAAACATATCGAGGCAGGCTTGGCTTTCTGCAATCTCCTTTGCCAGCTGGTGCACACAGGCTATCGCCTGTTCGACACTGTCATATTCATACTTCCAGCGGGCAACGCCGATCACGTAAACCTTGGCAACGGCAAGCGGTTGGCTGTCGGGATGTGTCATATCCCGTAATCATACCATGAGTTCTCAGACGTGAACCGACATGGTCAACTGAATAGGACCAGCGCTAGTTCAGCGCGTTTCTGCTTCCTTTTTATATTGAGGATTCCCAGATTCAAGGCTGAGGTGGTGCGTGGGGGAGTTCATACCCGCACATATCATCACACGAAAAAGGGTGGGCTAGACGGGGGTCTGAAAAAATGTTCTCAGAAATTTTATAATAAAAACAGGTAGTTAGTAAGGTAACTGGTGCTGCTGGAGAGAATTGAACTCTCGACCTCTCCCTTACCAAGGGAGTGCTCTACCTCTGAGCTACAGCAGCTTCTTGTGGGCTTTCGCCGTTTGAAGCGGCGTGGCGCCGGTTCGACTGCCGGGCAAAACCCTGACCGTTTGCGAAACCGCGTGCCTTCTGCCATATGGGCAGGGGCGTTGCAAGCGCAGAATTCCGCCGCCGTGCGGCGGCAGCGCAGGAGCGGTTTTCAGATCATGACGGCAGGAAAGAGTACCCCCAAATCCGGCCTCGACCGCAGAAAGCAGGCGCTTCGGGAAAACCTGAAGCGCCGCAAGGGTGCGTTGCGCGGCATTGCCGCCACAGATGCCGGAGAGACAGCCGAAAGGCCGAAGGCAAGGCGGGATGCCCTCAAGCCCCGTGCGTCAGGACCCGGGCCGCAAAGCGAGTCAGGAAACTGACAGCATCGCCAGGCTCGGCCTGCCGCATTCCGCCGAAGTTAACCCTTCGGAAACCATCTGCTTGAAGCGGCCCGGCCTTTGGGCTAAGAGCGGACATCTTGGAAAACGGGGCAAAAAGCCTGGCGTGGCGAACGGGAACGCCAGCCGGGCGGGTGTTTGCGCGGTTCGCGGCATTTGAAACGCAGTGCCCCGCTAAGGCCAATATTCTGCTCAATGGTGGGCGCTTAAGCAGACAGGGATCGGGTTGCATGGACAGTATCAAGGTAAGGGGAGGCAATCGCCTCAATGGGGTAATCCCGATTTCCGGCGCCAAGAACGCCGCGCTCCCCCTGATGATCGCGTCCCTGTTGACGTCGGACGATCTCGTTCTCGAAAATGTGCCCCACCTTGCCGATGTGGAATCGCTGATCCGCATCCTCACCAATCATGGCGTCGACTACCACGTCGAGGGCAAGCGCCCCGCGCATAACGGCCAGCAGGGCCGCAACATCGCCTTCAGGGCGGGCGAGATCGTCGATACCACCGCTCCCTATGAACTTGTCTCCAAGATGCGTGCCAGCTTCTGGGTCATCGGCCCGCTGCTCGCCCGCATGCACAAGGCCAGGGTTTCGCTTCCCGGCGGCTGCGCCATCGGCACACGGCCGGTCGATCTCTTCATCGACAGTCTGGAAGCCCTGGGCGCGCGCATCTCCATCGACAATGGCTATGCCGTTGCCGAGGCACCCGGCGGTCTGGTCGGCGCGGACTACACCTTCTCCAAGGTTTCCGTCGGTGCCACCCATGTGGCGGTGATGGCCGCAACCCTGGCGAAGGGCAAAACCGTCCTGCACAACGCGGCGCGCGAGCCGGAAGTGACCGACCTCGCCAACTGCCTGATTGCCATGGGGGCGAAAATCACCGGCGCCGGAACATCCACCATCACGATTGAAGGCGTCGACGCGCTGCATGGCGCGCGCCACCGCGTGCTGCCCGACCGCATCGAGACCGGCACCTATGCCATGGCGGTGGCGATTGCCGGCGGCGACGTGCTGCTCAAGGATGCCCAGGCGCCGCTGCTGCAGAATGCGCTCGATGTGCTGGTTCAGGCCGGCGTCGAAATCGAGGAAAAGAATGACGGCATCCGCGTCATGCGCAACGGCCATGGCATCAAGCCGGTCGATGTGACGACGGAGCCCTTCCCGGGCTTTCCCACCGATCTTCAGGCCCAGTTCATGGCGCTGATGACCCAGGCCGAAGGCACCAGCACCATTCGAGAGACGATTTTTGAAAACCGTTTCATGCACGTTCAGGAACTGGCGCGGCTGGGAGCAAGGATCGTGCTCGACGGTCAGAAGGCGACCGTTCACGGCCCGTCGCCGCTGAAGGGTGCGCAGGTGATGGCGACCGATCTTCGCGCCTCGGTCTCCCTCGTCATGGCGGGGCTGGTTGCCGAAGGCGAGACCACGGTGACCCGCGTCTATCACCTTGATCGCGGCTTCGAGCATCTCGAGCAGAAACTGTCGGCCTGTGGCGCAGCGGTTGAACGCATTTCCTCTTGAGCTGTTCCGTCAAACGTTCAGATCGGCCCGAGCAGAATGACGCACCGGGCACAGCAAACACCCGAAAACCTTGCTTTTCGCCGCGACCTTTTCTACCTGAACCGCGAAAACACAGATGTGCGGGAAATCCGGCGCGGGCGGGAAACTGTCATGGCATCAAATCGCAGAAAACTGGTGGCGCTCGACGCAGAGGATCTCGCGGTCGTCTCGGCCCATTGCCAGGATGCCGTTCTCAAGCTCAGGGATGCGCGCTTCTTTCCCTCCGAACGCCGCTTCGTGCTCGAACTCAACCGCTTTGCCTGGGAGGAGGGCGAGCGGCAGAAGGAGCGGCGCAAGTCGGTACTGCATTTCGAAAGGGTTGAAAGGGCCTCGACCCAGGGCATCAACCAGCGCGACAGGGAGCAGGTTCTCTCCCTGCTCGCCATGCTTTATACGCCTTCGGAAAGTCCTGCTGGAGCCATCGATCTGGTCTTTTCCGGCGATTTTCAGATACGCCTGTCCGTGGAGTGCATCGAGGTCCAGCTCACCGACATGGATGCTTCCTGGGAAGCGTCTTCCGTTCCCGTTCACAAGGATTGAAATCCGCAGCACCTCATCTGCGGTCATTGAGGAGCCAGCCCGTGCCCCAGAGGCTAGACAGCAATCAGCCGGATTTCGAGGCAGCCTTTGCTTCCGTTCTTTCCGCCAAGCGCGAACAGGCGGCCGATGTCGATGCCGTGGTTGCCGGCATCGTCGCCGATGTGCGCCGGCACGGCGATGCGGCACTGATCGAATACACCGCGCGCTTCGACCGGCTGACGCTGGAGCCCGGACAGTTGCGCGTTTCGCCCGATGAGATCGCGGCTGCAATGGAGGCGGTTCCGAAGGAGCAGCTTGAAGCGCTGACGCTTGCTCGCGACCGCATTCGCGCCCATCACCAAAGGCAGATGCCGAAAGACGACCGCTATATAGATCCGGTCGGTGTCGAGTTGGGCTCGCGCTGGACGGCGGTGGAAGCCGTCGGCCTCTACGTGCCGGGCGGAACGGCGAGCTATCCGAGCTCGGTACTGATGAATGCCGTTCCGGCAAAGGTGGCAGGCGTCGGGCGCATCGTCATGGTTGTCCCGACCCCCGATGGCAAGCTCAATCCCCTGGTGCTGGTGGCGGCCGGTCTTGCCGGCGTCGACGAGATCTACCGCATTGGCGGCGCCCAGGCGGTGGCGGCCCTTGCCTACGGCACGGAGACCATTGCCCCGGTCGCCAAGATCGTCGGTCCGGGCAATGCCTATGTGGCGGCTGCCAAGCGCCAGGTATTTGGTACCGTCGGCATCGACATGATCGCCGGACCTTCCGAAGTGCTGGTCGTTGCCGATGGCGAGAACGATCCCGACTGGCTGGCGATCGACCTGCTCGCCCAGGCAGAACACGATACCGCCGCGCAATCGATCCTGATCACCGATTCGCCCGAACTGGCCGATGCCGTGATCGACGCCGTTGAGCGGCAGCTCAAAACCCTGCCAAGGGCGGAGATCGCGGCTGCGAGCTGGCGCGATTTCGGCGTTGTCATCACCGTTGGCGCGCTCGATGAGGCGCTGCCGCTGGTCAACCGGCTGGCCGCCGAGCACCTTGAAATCGCGACAGCCGATCCCGAGGCCTTTCTCGCCGGTGTGCGCAATGCCGGTGCGGTCTTCCTCGGCAAGCACACGCCCGAGGCCATCGGCGATTATGTCGGCGGTTCGAACCACGTCCTGCCGACGGCCCGCTCGGCCCGCTTTTCCTCCGGTCTTTCTGTACTCGATTTCGTCAAGCGCACCTCGATCCTCAAATGCGGTCCCGATCAGTTGGCGGCCATCGGCCCTGCGGCGGTAACCCTGGCGGAAGCCGAAGGATTGCAAGCCCATGGCAGGTCTGTTTCAATCCGGATGAATCGCTGATATTGACCTTGCCAAACCCGGCTTGGCGCCGGTCCCCTTCAATCTGCAAAGAGTTGCCGTTTCGCTGTCATGTCCGCGCAAGATCAATCCAAGAACAGGCTGGTGGATGTTGTCCTCGACAGCGATTCCTTCGGCCGTGCCACGCCGGACGTCGAGCATGAACGGGCGGTGGCGATCTTCGACCTGATCGAGGAAAACTCCTTCAGGCCCGAAGGGGATACCGGCGGGCCTTACAAGCTGACGCTGTCGCTGGCCGAAAACCGGCTGGTCTTCAACATCATGCGCGAGGACGGCAGCCCGGTGATCGTGCACATGCTGTCGCTGACGCCCTTCAAGCGGGTCATCAAGGACTACTTCATGATCTGCGAAAGCTATTACGAGGCGATCCGCACCTCGTCGCCGGCGCAGATCGAGGCGATCGACATGGGCCGGCGCGGCCTGCACAATGAGGGATCGCAGACCCTGCAGGAACGCCTGAAAGGCAAGATCGAGGTGGATTTCGACACCGCGCGCCGTCTCTTCACACTGATTTGCGTATTGCACTGGCGCGGATGAGCGACCCATCTAACAAGGCGGACGACAAGGCAGCGGAAGGCGCCGCACCGCTGACCTCGGTGCTGTTTGCCTGCACCATGAACTCCATCCGCTCGCCCATGGCCGAGCGCCTGTTCAAGAACCTGCTGGGCGCCACCGTCTATTGCGATTCGGTAGGCATCGAGGAGGGGGAGACCGACGGGTTCGCCGTCGCCGTCATGAGCGAGCGCGGCCTCGACATGGCAAGCCACAAGTCCAAACGGTTCGACGATCTGGAAGACATCTATTTCGACCTGATCGTCACCCTGTCGCCCCAGGCCCATCACAAGGCGCTGGATCTGGCGGCCGGCCACGCAATCGAGGTCGAGTACTGGCCGACCATGGACCCCTCGACGGTGGCCGGCAGCCGCGACCAGGTGCTGGAGGCCTATCGCCAGGTGCGCGATGCGCTGGAGGAGAAAATCCGCAGCCGGTTTGCCGTTTCCGCCGAAAAGGAAAAATAGACAGGCTTGTTATGTTGATAGTTCACTTTTCGGCCGCGCTGGGATAGGTTCCGCGCGAATTGAGCCCGGCTTCGCCATGAAACCGGGAAAACAGCCGGCGGGTCCAGGGCAACGGTCCGCGGCAACGCAGAAAATGCAAAGCGCAAAAGAGGTAGAATGCCGAAAGAGGAAGTCCTTGAGTTTCCGGGCGTGGTGACCGAACTGCTCCCCAACGCCACTTTCCGCGTCAAGCTGGAAAACGACCACGAGATCATCGCCCATACCGCGGGCCGCATGCGCAAGAACCGCATCCGCGTTCTGGCCGGCGACAAGGTGCTAGTGGAAATGACGCCATACGATCTGACCAAGGGTCGGATCACCTACCGTTTCAAATAGGATCGCACCGTGTCGGGCAGGTTGAAGCTCATCCTGGCCTCCGGCTCGCCCAGGCGCCTGCAGCTTCTGCAGCAGGCGGGCATAGAGCCTGACCATCTCTGCCCGGTCAATGCCGACGAGACGCCGGCCAAGGGTGAGGCGCCGCGCACGCTCGCCAAGCGGCTGGCCCGCGAAAAGGCGGAACTGGCAGTCGAGAACGCAACCCGCACGCCGGAACTGCAGGGCTGTCTGATCCTGGCCGCCGACACCGTGGTCGCGCTCGGCCGCCGCGTTCTGCCCAAGGCGGAAATGCTCGATCAGGCTTCCAATTGCCTCAGGCTTCTTTCCGGCCGCTCGCACCGCGTCTATACCGGCATTACGCTGGTAACCCCCAAGGGCGCCTTCCGCCACCGGCTGGTGGAAACCCGCGTGCGTTTCAAGCGGCTGTCGCGCGAGGAGATGGAAGCCTATCTCGCCTCCGGCGAATGGCGCGGCAAGGCGGGCGGCTATGCCATTCAGGGCCTTGCCGGCTCCTTCGTCGTCAAGCTTGTCGGCTCCTACACCAATGTCGTCGGTCTGCCGCTGCACGAGACGGTTTCGATGCTCGTCGGCGAAGGCTATCCGGTTCATTTCAACTGGGTCAACCGCACCTGATGACGGACGGCAAGGACAAGGTGGCGCCGCTGCGCAAGCCGGTTCCCTGTCCCAATTGCGGCAAGCCGTCGAGCCGCGATACCTATCCCTTCTGCTCGTTGCGCTGCTCGGAGGTCGATCTCAACCGCTGGTTTTCCGGCAGCTATGCTGTGCCGGGCAAGCCCGCGGATGATGGTCCCGACAGCAGTGAAAACTGACTGTTGGCCGCGTTCGGATGTTGCAGCGGTCAGCCCGAAAACGGCACGCCCGGACTTGCCGGAAATAATTCCCCCGGCAGTCTTTCAACCCACTGGACAGGTCCGGGGACAGACACTATAACCCGCCCAGTCTTGGACGGGGAAACCCGTCAGCCCCTTATCGTGCACGTTCTTCTTTGTGTACAAATGCCCGGGTAGCTCAGGGGTAGAGCAGCGGATTGAAAATCCGCGTGTCGGTGGTTCAAATCCGCCCCCGGGCACCATTTACCGATCTTTGCCGCAACGTTTCAGCGCCGCCAGGATTCCGACAGGTGGCCGATGAACTTGTTGAACAGTTCGGCCTGCGAGGAAATGTTGAGCTTGGCATAGACATTCTTGCGGTGGATCTTCACCGTGCCGGGCGAGATGTTGAGAACCTCGCCGATCGACAGCGACGAGTGTCCCTTCAGGATCAGCAGCACGATCTCCACTTCCCGCTTGGACAGGATGTCCCTGCCGAACTCCCTGAAGGCGCTTTCCAGCAGGCTCGCCCTCGGCGGGGCGGAATTCGCGGCCGAGTTCTTCCAGAGCTTTTTGCCGAGCGCCGACAGCACGGGCGCCGCGCTTTCGAACAGTGCCTTTTCCTTGGCGCTGAACAGCCGCTGGTCCTTGTTGCGGGTGATGCTGAGGACGATGGAGGCGCCCTTGTTGGCCTTGAAGGCAATGCCGATTTCATCGGCTATGCCGGTGAGGTGGTAGTGCTGGCGGTAGAACTCGCTTTTCTGGAAACGGTCCGGCGACAATTGCCGCATGACCATCAGCCCGGAGTCCGGATTGACGATGGAATGCGCGTAGAACGGATCGAGCAGGAACGGCCCCTGCAGATAGTCGTCGATGATGACCTTGCGGCGCTCCCTGGCGACATGATGGTAGACCGCTTTCGCCTTGGCTTGCCCGTATTCGAAGACCATGAGGGCATCGAAATCCAGCATGCTGGCGACAAGGTCGCGATAGCCCTTCTCCGTCGGGCCCTTTTCCACTTGTCCGGCGACCGCCGCATTCCATTCGGCGAACAGCTCTGTCGGTTTTTTGCGCATTATGCGAAGCAATCTGCACCGGCGTGCTGCAAGGTTCAACAAGGGCGAGGCGATATCCCTTTGGATATATGTATCGCTTTTGCCGGTTTGGCTATCATTTTGCCAAGGTTCGGGGAGGAGCCGGCTTGCTGCTCCCCTGTGTGGCGATTTCAGGGGAAACGACATGGCTACGAATAAGGAAAATGAAACACGCCGCAAGGGTGCGATTGCCCGTGGTGTCGGCGTGATGACGCAGGTCTATGCAGACAAGGCCGAGAATGCCGAACTGTGGGACGTCGAGGGCAACCGCTACATCGACTTTGCCTCCGGTATCGCGGTGCTCAACACCGGCCACCGCCATCCCAAGGTGATGGCGGCAGTCCACGAGCAGATCGACCGCTTTACCCATACCTGCCATCAGGTGGTTCCCTACGAGAATTACGTGCGCCTTGCCGAGCGGCTCAACGCGCTGGTGCCGGGCAGTGAAGAGAAGAAGACGATTTTCGTCACCACCGGGGCCGAGGCTCTGGAAAACGCGGTGAAGATCGCCCGTGCCTCGACCGGCCGCAATGCGGTGGTCGCCTTTTCGGGCGGCTTTCACGGCCGCACCTTCATGGGCATGGCGATGACCGGCAAGGTCTTCCCCTACAAGGCTGGCTTCGGTGCCATGCCGGGCGATGTCTACCACGCCCCGTTCCCCGTCGAGATGCACGGGGTCAGCGAGGCGGATGCCATTGCTGCGCTCGAGCGGCTGTTCAAGGCGGACGTGGACCCGGCACGGGTGGCGGCCATCGTCATCGAGCCGGTGCAGGGCGAGGGCGGTTTCTATGTCGCGCCCAAGAGTTTCATGCAGAAGCTGCGCGCGATCTGCGACGAATACGGCATCCTGATGATCATCGACGAGGTGCAGACCGGCTTTGCCCGTACCGGCACCATGCTGGCGATCGAGCAGTACGACATCGAGCCCGATCTGGTGACGATGGCGAAAAGCCTTGCGGGCGGTTTCCCGCTGGCAGCCGTCACGGGGCGTGCCTCGGTCATGGATGCGCCGGCGCCGGGCGGTCTCGGCGGCACCTATGGCGGATCGCCCATCGGCATCGCGGCAGCCAATGCGGTCATCGACGTGATCGAGGAAGAGGGGCTTTGCGAGCGGGCGAACCTGCTCGGCAACCGCCTCAAGCAGCGCCTTGAAAGCCTGCGCGATGACGTTCCGGAGATTTCCGACATCCGCGGACCGGGTTTCATGAATGCGGTGGAGTTTGCCGATCCCGGCTCGAAAGCGCCCGATGCCGGCTTTGCCGGAAGGGTCAAGGACATCGCGCTCACGAAGGGGCTGATCCTTCTGACCTGCGGCATTCATGGCAATGTGATCCGCTTCCTGTCGCCGATCACCATTCAGGACGAGGTCTTCGGCGAGGCACTGGACCTTCTGGAAGCCTCGATCCGCGAAGCCCGCACGGCCTGAGGCAATCGAGATCATCTCCTTCAAGAGAGCGGAGTTCCCATGACGATTTCAAACACCCTGTCGGCGCGTCTTGCCGATCCCTCGCTGCTGAAAACCGGCGGTGTCATCGACGGTAGGTGGCTGGAGGCATCTTCCGCCGCTTCGACCTTCGACATCACCAATCCGGCCAATGGCGAGGTCATTGCCACACTGGCAGAGATGGGACCGAAGGAGACGCAAGCCGCCATCGACGCCGCCTATCAGGCACAGAAGGCCTGGGCTGCGAAGACCGGCAAGGAGCGGGCGGCTGTGCTGCGCAGGCTCTATGACCTGATGGTTGCCAATGTGGACGACCTTGCCACCATCCTGACCATGGAGATGGGCAAGCCGCTGGCCGAGGCGAAGGGTGAAATCCTCTATGGCGCTTCCTATGTGGAGTGGTTCGGCGAGGAGGCAAAACGCGTCTATGGCGATGTCATCCCCGGCCATCAGGCCGACAAGCGCATCGTCGTTCTGAAACAGCCCATCGGCGTGGTCGGCATGATAACGCCCTGGAACTTCCCCAATGCCATGCTGGCGCGCAAGATGGCGCCGGCGCTTGCCGTGGGCTGCGCCGTGGTGGCAAAGCCCGCCGAGCAGACGCCGCTTTCGGCCATGGCGCTTGCCGTGCTGGCCGAACGCGCCGGGCTTCCTGCCGGGCTTTTCAACATCATCACCGGCACCGACGGACCGGCCATCGGCAAGGCGATGTGTGCCAGCGACAAGCTGCGCAAGATCTCGTTCACCGGCTCGACGGAAGTCGGCCGCATCCTGATGCGCCAGGGCGCCGACAAGATATTGCGGCTCGGCCTCGAACTGGGCGGCAATGCGCCGTTCATCGTCTTTGACGATGCCGACCTTGATGCGGCGGTCGAGGGCGCGATGATCTCGAAATACCGCAATGCCGGCCAGACCTGCGTCTGTGCCAACCGGCTCTATGTCCAGTCTGGCATCTACGATGCCTTTGCCGAAAAGCTTGCGGCGAAGGTCGGCGAGTTGAAGCTCGGCGACGGGTTTGCCGAGGGCGTGACCACCGGCCCGCTGATCGACGAGCAGGGTCTTGCCAAGGTGGAGGACCACATTGCCGATGCGCTTGCCAAGGGGGCGAAGGTCGCGACCGGCGGCAAACGGGCGAGCCAGGGCGCCCTGTTCTACGAGCCGACCGTCCTGACCGGCGTGACGCCGCAGATGAAGGTGGCGCGCGAGGAGACCTTCGGCCCCGTTGCGCCGCTGTTCAGGTTCGATACTGCAGAAGACGTCATCGCCCAGGCAAACGACACCGAGTTCGGCCTTGCAGCCTATTTCTACGCCCGTGACTATGCCAACATCTGGCGCGTTGCCGAGGCGCTGGAATACGGCATGGTCGGCGTCAATACCGGGCTTATCTCGACGGAAGTGGCACCGTTCGGCGGCGTGAAGCAGTCCGGCCAGGGCCGCGAGGGTTCCCATTACGGCATCGACGACTATCTCGAGATCAAGTATCTCTGTATTGGCGGTGTATAGGGAACGGGCTGGCGCGAGCGGAATTCAGCCCTGAAGAATGCAGGGAGAGTACTGAATGAAACTGTTGCGCTATGGCCCCCGGGGGCAGGAAAGGCCTGCCATGCTGGACGAGGACGGCGGTTTGCGCGACCTCTCCGCTCATGTCGGCGATATCGCTGGCGATGTGCTGTCGCCTGAGGGCCTTGCAGCCCTCGCGGCGCTTGATCCGGCTTCCCTGCCGCTGGTCGGGGAAACGCCACGCATCGGACCATGTGTCGGCGCGGTCGGAAAGTTTCTGTGCATCGGATTGAACTATGCCGACCATGCGCGGGAAACCGGCGCCGAACCGCCGGCCGAGCCCGTCCTCTTTGCCAAGGCCGTCTCGGCCATCTGCGGTCCCGATGACGATATCGAGATACCGCGCGGTTCCGACCAGACCGACTGGGAGGTGGAACTGGGCGTGGTGATCGGAACCCGGGCGAAATATGTCACCGAAGCCGATGCGCTCGGTCATGTGGCCGGCTATTGCCTGGTCAACGATGTCTCCGAACGGCGTTTCCAGTTCGAGCATTGCGGCCAGTGGACCAAGGGCAAGAGCCACGACACCTTCGGTCCGATCGGTCCCTGGCTGGTGACGCCCGACGAAATCGGCGACGTTCAGGCCCTCGACATGTGGCTCGATGTCGACGGCGACCGCCGCCAGACCGGCAATACACGCACGATGATCTTCTCCGTGGCGCAGATCATAAGCCACTTGTCGCAGTTCATGACCCTTCAGCCGGGCGATGTCATCGCGACGGGAACACCGCCCGGGGTCGGCTTCGGCATGAAGCCGCAAACCTTCCTGCGTGCCGGACAGACCATGACGCTGGGCATTGCCGGGCTCGGCGAGCAGCGCCAGAAGACGGTGCAGGCGTAGGCGCGCCGGACAAACCTAACGGAAATTTCACGTGACTTTCGCCGGCCCGCCATGGGATTATGAAAAAGCGGTAATGTTGCGCGCGGGAAGCTCGTACTGTCGGATTCGAAATGGCTTCGTGGAAACAGCTACTGATCATAGCAGCGCTGGGCTTGGTATGTCTGCTTGCCTGGACGCGCATTGATCCCGGTGCCGGGGACCGCCTGCAGGCCTGGGGTCTTGATCCGGCCCTTGCCAGGCGGATCACTGGTACGGATGCATCGGCAACGACCGGCTCCGTTGGCGGCGCCGGCGGCCAATCGGGCGGCGGGCAGCGCGCGGGCGTGCTGGTCGTAACAGCACCCGTCTTTACCGCCAGCATCGACAATTCCGTTACCGCCATCGGCGATGGCGAGGCGTCCCGCTCGATCACCCTCGTGCCGCTGGAAGCCGGTGTCCTCACCGCGGTGAACGTGACACCGGGCGACCGGGTGAAGGCCGGCGATGTGGTCGCCGAACTCGATTCCGATACCGAGCGCATTGCCCGCGACCGGGCAGCGCTTCAGGAGCGGCTCGCCGCCGACAAGGTTGCCCGCATGGAGCAGCTTACCCGTTCGCGCACCGCCTCCGCCGTGCAGCTTGACGATGCCATGGGCGAACTGGAAACCGCGCGGCTCGCCCTGCGCGATGCCGAGGTAGCGCTGCAGCGCCGCCGCATCGTTGCGCCCGCCGACGGCATCGCCGGCCTGGTGCCCGTCGAAATGGGCGCCTATGTCACCACGCAGACGGCAATCACCACGATTGACGACCGTTCTTCGCTGATCGTCGACTTCTGGGTACCTGAACGGTTTGCCGCCCTCGTCGGTGTCGGCGATCGGATCGAGGCCGAGGCCGTCGCCTTTCCCGGACGGCCCTTCGAAGGCACCGTTTCCCAGATCGCCAGCCGTGTCGACCGCGACAGCCGCACCCTGCAGATACGGGGGCGCATTCCCAATGCGGAGGATCGGCTGCGCCCTGGCATGTCCTTCCGCGTCAGCATGAGGTTTCCCGGCGAGCGTCATGTTGCCGTCGACCCGCTGGCGATCCAGTGGAGTTCGCAGGGTCCCTATGTGTGGATTGTTGCCGACAACAAGGCGAAGCGGCTCGACGTGCGCATTATCCAGCGCAACTCCGATGCCGTCATGGTTGAGGCCGACCTCAAGCCCGGTGACGTAACCATCATCGAGGGCGTCCAGAGCGTGCGCGAGGGCGCGGCGCTCAACATCACCAGCCAGCCTTCTGCCGGAGGTGCCTAGCCGATGAAGTCCGGATCGCACAAGGCAGGTTCCAACGGTGGCGGTTCCGATGGCGGCTTTGCCGGTCTGTTTGTCAGGCGTCCGATCCTTGCCCTCGTCCTCAGCGCGCTGATCGTCGTTGGCGGTCTTGCCGCGCTGTTCGGCGTTGAGGTGCGCGAGCTTCCCGAGGTGGACAATCCCGTCGTTTCCGTGCGCACCGAATATCCGGGGGCAGCGCCCGAAACCATCGACCGCGAGGTGACCGCCCGTATCGAAGGTGCTGCCGGGCGCGTGCCGGGCGTCGATTCGATTTCGTCATCCTCCACCTTCGGAAACAGTTCGGTGACCGTCGAGTTTACCGAGGAAACCGATATCGACATCGCGGCCAACGATCTGAAGGATGCGATCAGCCGTATTTCGCGTGATCTGCCGGATGACATCGAGGATCCGCGCGTGGTCAAAAGCGACGACAATGCCCAGGCCGTGCTGCGTGTCGCGGTAACCTCCGCTGATCTGTCCGTGCAGGAACTGACCACGCTGGTCGAGGAGGAGGTTGTCGACCGGCTGACGGCGGTGCCCGGCGTTGCCGATGTTTACGTCTATGGCGACCGCGACAACATCTTCCGCATCGATGTCGACCAGAACAAGCTTGCAAGCCGCGGGCTGAATGTCGGCGACATTGCCGAGGCACTTTCCAATGCCGCCTTCGATTCCCCGGCCGGCTCGCTCACCAGCACGTCGCAGGACATTGTCGTGCGGGCGACCGCCGGCATCGATACGGCAGCGGAATTCGAGGCATTGGTTATCAGCGGGAGGACCCGCATCTCCGACGTGGCCGCTGTGTCGCTCGGACCCGATCCCGGTGACAGCATTCTGCGGGCCAACGGACGTTCCGGCGTCGGCCTCGGCATCGTGCGCCAGGCAGGCTCCAACACGCTGGAAATCTCCAGAGGCGTGCGGGAAACCGTCGATGAAATCGCCGAAATCCTGCCGGGTGATGTTACCATCCGCGTTACCAGCGACGATGCGACCTTCATTCAGGGGTCGATCAACGAGGTGCTGTTCTCGCTTCTGCTTGCTGCAGCCATCGTCATCGGCATCATCTACGTGTTCCTGCTCAACGTCCGTGCAACGCTGGTGCCGGCCATTACCCTGCCGGTCGCGCTGATCGGTGCGGTCGGCGGTATCTGGCTGGCGGGATTGTCGATCAACATCCTCACCCTGCTGGCGCTGGTGCTCGCCACCGGACTGGTCGTGGACGATGCCATCGTGGTGCTCGAAAACATCGTCACCAAGCGCAATGCGGGCCTCGGCCCGCGCGCTGCCGCCGTGCTCGGGGTTCGGGAAGTCTTCTTCGCCGTCATCACCACGACGGCGACGCTGGCCTCCGTCTTCATTCCGATCTCCTTTCTGCCCGGCAAGGTCGGCGCCCTGTTCGGGGAGTTCGGCTTTACCCTTGCGCTTTCGGTTGCACTGTCTTCCCTCGTGGCGCTGACGCTTTGCCCGATGCTCGCCTCGAGGTTTCTGTCGTCCGCCCCCGATCCGGATACCGGACCCGGGCCGGCAAGCCGCTTCGGCGGACTGCTGGTCGGTGTCTATGGGCGTCTTCTCAGGGCGTGCCTTGCCGCGCCCATGGTCGTCATCGCCGTGTCGGTGGCGACCGCCATCGCGGCCGTGGTGCTGTATGGCACCATCCGCAAGGAACTGACCCCGCCGGAGGACCGGGCGGTCATCCTGATGTCGATGAGCACGCCGCAGGGCGTCAGCCTCGATTTCACCAGCGCGCAGATGCGCAAGGTCGAAGCCCTGGTCGAGCCTCTGCGCGCCAGTGGTGAGGTCCGCAACGTCTTTTCCATCGCCGGCCGCCGCGGCCAGGCCAATAGCGGTTTTGCCGTGCTGACGCTTGCGCCATGGGACGAGCGTTCGCGCAGCCAGCAGGAAATTGCCGCCGAGGTGAACAGCAAGCTTGCCTCGGTGCCCGGTGTCCGCGCCTTTGCCATCCAGCCCAACAGTCTCGGCATCCGCAATGCCGGTGAGGGGTTGAAGATCGGCCTTCTGGGCGATGACTACGACCGGCTGGCGGAAGTGGCAGGGCAACTGATGAGCAGGATGGAGGCTGATCCGCGCTTCGGCCGGGTGCGCCTTTCCTACGAGACAACGCAGCCGCAACTGTCGATCTCCATCGACCGCGAGCGTGCCTCCGATCTCGGCATCAACATTGACGGTCTTGCGCCGGTAATTCAGGCGATGCTGGATGGCCGTTCCGTCGGTACGGTCTTTGTCGGCGACCGCGCCGTCAACGTGAAGATGATTTCCACTGCCAATCCGATCAACGACCCTTCCGATCTGGAGGACATCTTCCTCAAGGCTTCCGATGGCCGGATCGTTCCGCTGTCGTCGATCTCCACATTGGAGGAAAAGGCGGTCGCCCCGTCGCTCGGCCGCGAACAGCGCCGCCGCGCGGTCACCCTGACCGCGGGTCTCGATGGCAATTTCCCCATCAGCGCGGCGCTGGCCGAAGCCGAAGCGATGGCGGAACCGCTCCTGCCGCCGGGCGCGCGGCTGGCTCCGCTTGCCGAGGCCGCAACGCTGAACGACACCGAAAGCGGCATGCGCACCACCTTCCTGTTTGCCATCATCGTCGTGCTTCTGGTGCTTGCCGCCCAGTTCGAAAGCTTCATATCGGCTCTGATCATCATGCTGACCGTGCCGCTGGGTCTTGCCTGCGCGGTCTTTGCGATGGTGCTGACGGGAACCAGCCTCAACGTCTATTCACAGATCGGCCTTGTCCTGCTGGTCGGCATCATGGCGAAGAACGGTATCCTGATGGTCGAATTCGCCAACCAGTTGCGCAACCGTGGCATGAGCGTTGCCGAGGCGGCCGAACAGGCCGCCATCCGGCGCGTCCGGCCGATCATGATGACGATGGTCTCCACGGTGCTGGGCGCCATTCCGCTGGTGCTGGCGAGCGGCGCGGGTGCCGAGGCGCGCATCGCGCTTGGCTGGGTAATCGTTGGCGGCCTAGGCCTTGCAACCACGGCGACCCTGTTCGTCACGCCGGTCGCCTACCGTCTGCTGGCCGGATTGTCGTCTCCGGCAGCGCTCGAAGAGGAACGTCTGCGGCGGGAGCTGGAAGGCGTCCAGCACACGGCCTGAGCCGAAGAAGCCGCCCGGCCGGCATTACGAGAGCAGCTTTGAAACCCTCCAGGAATGGGGGCTTTGTTTCGCTACCGATTGCATCAGGGCCGCGATTTCGCCGATGCCGCGGCTTTCGGCATAATGCATCGGCCCGCCACGCCAGCGCGGAAAGCCGTAACCGTGCAGTTTCACCACATCCACATCACCCGCCGAGGCGGCGATGCCTTCCTCGACGATCAGCGCACCTTCATTGACCATGGCGGCGATCAGCCTTCCGGAAATCTCTTCCGGTGAAAAGCCCTGGCGCGTGATGCCCTGCTCGTCGGAATACCGGGTGATCAGCGTTTCGACTTCCAGGTCGCGTAGCGGTTTCTTGGCGCCGTCCTCATAGCGGTACCAGCCTCTGGCGCTGCGCTGGCCGAACCGCTCCATCTCGCAAAGCCGGTCGGCAATGGTGACATAGCGCTCCTGCGGATCGCGCGTTTCTGTCTGGCGCTTGCGGTTTGCCCAGGCGATCTGCAATCCGGTCAGGTCCTGCAGTTCGTACGGTCCCATCGGCATGCCGAAGGCCCGCATGGCTGCATCCACCTCATGCGGCATGGCGCCATCGGCGAGCATGTAATCTGCCTGCCGGCGGTAGGCAGCCAGCATGCGATTGCCGATGAAGCCGTCGCAAATGCCCGAAAGTACGGAAATTTTCCTGAGCCGGCTGGCAAGCGCAAAGCCGGTGGCAAGCGTCCCGGCCGAGGTTTCCTGCATGTGGACGATTTCCACCAGCTTCATGATGTGGGCGGGTGAAAAGAAGTGCAGGCCCAGGCACCGCGCCGGATTGGCAACCCCCTCGAAAATCAGCCCCGGATCGATATAGGAGGTGTTGGTCGCCAGAATGGCGTCTTCCGCCATGACGGCAGCCAGTCCGGCAAACGTGCCCCGCTTGACCTGCAAATCCTCGAACACCGCTTCAATCGCCAGATCGGCATCGTGTGCTGCCGCGTAATCGGTTCCGGCTGACAGGCGGTCCATCTGCGCTGCCGCCTTTTCGGTCGAAAGCTTGCCGCGCTTTACCGCGCCATCGATATTGGCCCTTACCCGGCCGATGGCAGCCTGTGCGCCCGCTTCATTCTGCTCCAGAATGTGGACGCTGTAGCCCGCGCCGACACACGCCGTGGCGATGCCCGCGCCCATCAGCCCGCCGCCGACGACAATGATGCGTTCGACGGGTTTTGCTTCTGCCCCCCTGATCAGTTCCGGTTTGCCGCCTGCCGCTCGGCAAAAAAGGCGTGGCGCAGGGCCTTCGACTGCTCGGAGGTTCTGAGTTCCAGAAACCGCTCACGCTCGCGCTGCTGGCCGTCCGAAAAGGGCAGGGTGGCAGCCCATTCGATGGCTTCCAGCGCCTGCACGGGGGAAAGCTGGCCTTTCGCCTTCTTTTCAAGTTCCGCACGTTTGGCGGCGAACCATTCGCTTCCGGGGTTTTCCACCGGCCTCTGGCTGACGGGTTCGGGTATAAGCGGGAGCATGTCCGCAAAGGCAGCCACGGTCCCATCAAGATCGTCCACCAGTACATCGACGATGCCGGCTTCCAGCATCTTTTCCGCAGGAAACATGCCGCCTGAGCAGATGATGTCTGCTGCAGTCTCGACACCCGCCAGTCTCGGCAGGCGCTGGGTGCCGCCGGCACCCGGGATGATGCCGATATTGACCTCGGGCATGCCGAAACGGGTATCCGGCAAAGCAAGGCGAAAGGCGCAGGAAAGCGCGATCTCGAAACCGCCGCCCAGCACCGTGCCGTGCATGGCCGCGATCCACGGAACGGGCGAGGCCTCGATGGCGTTGCAGATATCGGGCAGGTGAGGTTCGGCGGCAGGCTTGTCGAACTCGCTGATATCGCCGCCGGCAACGAAGGTCTTTCCGGCGCATCTGAGGATTGCCGCCTTCGAATCCGAAGCTGCCACCTGCTGAACGGCTTCCGCCAGTCCCGCGCGCACCGCCTGCGATGTCGCATTGACCGGCGGGTTGTCGATGGTCACGAACGCCAACCCGTTTTTGAAGTCCACCGTCACCGGTTTGCCGCTCATCAAATGCTCCTCAACCCAACCGTCCGCTACTGCCGCGGATTGGTAGCGTCAGCGAATGCAAAAGAAAAGGGCGATCCCGGTGACGGGACCGCCCTTCGTTCGATTGCCGGAAGGATAGTGCATCCCTCCGGCCAACCCCGGCTTGAACGCCTTACAGCGCCTTGTCGGTGATCATGTGCGTCCAGGCACCTTCCGGTTTTGCAGAAATGACCGGATCGGAACCCCCCGACATCAGCGCCTCAACCGTGCGCTCGTAGTCGGCGGGGTCGAGCGCGCCGTTGGAACCGGCGGTCAGCTTGGCGATCTCGCCCATCATGCGCTTCTGGTGCTTTTCGGTCTGGGCGCCGGTGGCATCGTTTTCGAGCACGATTCCGGCTGCCTCATCCGGGTTTTCCTCGGCGTATTTCCAGCCCTTCATCGAGGCACGCACGAAACGCACCATCTTGTCGGCGAAGGCCTCGTCCTTCAGGCTGTCTTCCAGCACATAGATGCCGTCTTCCAGCGTCGAAACGCCCTGATCCTCATACTTGAAGACCACCAGATCTTCCGGCGTCAGGCCGGCGTCGATGATCTGCCAGTATTCGTTATAGGTCATGGTCGAAACGCAGTCGGCCTGCTTCTGCAGGATCGGGTCGACGTTGAAGCCCTGCTTGAGCACCGTCACACCGTTCTCGCCGCCATCGGTCGAAAGGCCGAGCTTGTTCATCCAGTTGAGGAACGGATACTCGTTGCCGCCGAACCACACGCCCAGCGTCTTGCCCTTGAAATCGGCAGGCGAGGTGATCCCGGAATCCTTGCGGCAGGTCAGCATCATGCCGGAGGATTTGAACGGCTGGGCGATGTTGACCAGCGGCACGCCTTTCTCGCGCGTTGCCAGTGCCGACGGCATCCAGTCGAGCACCACATCGGCGCCACCGCCTGCGATCACCTGCGGCGGAGCGACGTCCGGGCCGCCCGGCTTGATTTCGACATCCAGGCCTTCCTCTTCATAGAAGCCCTTGTCCTTGGCGACGTAGTAGCCGGCGAACTGGGCCTGGGTCACCCACTTCAGCTGCAGCGTGACCTTGTCGGCCGCCCATGCGCTGAAGGAAGCAAGCGACATGGCTGCCGCGAGCAATAGCGTCGTGATTTTCTTCATTTTTGGTTCTCCCTGTTAGGTCCGCGCTGCGCGCACGGACGGATGCCAGAAGGTGACGGCGCGCTCGATCAGCGCCACCACCCCGTAGAATGCGGAGCCCGCAAGGGCTGCCACTGCGATTTCTGCCCAAACCATATCCGTATTCATCCGGCCGATTTCGGCTGAAATACGGAACCCCATACCGACAATGGGCGTGCCGAAGAATTCGGCAACGATGGCACCGATCAGTGCCAATGTCGAATTGATCTTGAGTGCATTGAAGATGAATGGCGCTGCGGCAGGCAGCCGCAGCTTGACGAGCGTCTGCCACCAGCTCGAAGCATAGGTGCCCATCAGATCGCGCTCCATGTGGCCTGCTGCCGAAAGCCCCTGCACGGTGTTCACCAGCATGGGGAAGAAGGTCATGATCAGCACGACGGCGGCCTTCGACTGCCAGTCGAAGCCGAACCACATCACCATGATCGGCGCGATGCCGATGATCGGCAGGGCGGAAACGAAATTGCCGAGCGGCAGCAGGCCGCGCTTCAGGAACGGCGAGCGGTCGATGGCGAGCGCGGTCAGGAAACCGAGACCGCAGCCGAGCGCATAGCCAGCAAGCACCGCCTTGAGAAACGTCTGCCGGAAGTCGGCCCACAGCAGCGGCACGGAATTGACGATCCGCTCCCAGATCATCGAGGGCGGCGGCAGCAGCACGGTGGGAATGTTCAGCCGCGCGTCAGCCCCTCCCACAGCACCAGCAGGGTCGCGCCGAAAATCAAGGGCACCACGACGCCAAGGCTGCGCCGGGAGAACAGCATGCTGCCTTCCTGGCGCACCAGCCACTCGTTGAGCGCCCATGCAGCAGCCCAGAACAACAGCGCGAAGATCAGCCAGCCCGAGGCGCTCATGCTGCCACCCAGGATTGCACGGGCGGCGCGTTCGCCAGACAAACGGGCGCCGGCGCAGGTCTGCATCAACGGTCCTCCAAGCGCTTCACCGGCAAAATGGATACGCTCCGCCACCGGCACGGCAGCACATCGCGTGAATGGGCCTGCCCCGGCCGGGCTGCGGCATAGGCGCCATGCGTCCACCGCTCGGATCCCCATCTCGTCATCGAGCCCTTCTTCACCGCCTTGCGGGCGTTCGATCCGAAGGTTCGCACCAGTCTTTCGGTGGCGAATTCCACCGCCACGTCTTCGCCCTGGCACTCGATCTCCCAGGCAAAGTCGCCGCCGACAAAGCCGACCATCATCGGCAGGTCGAACGGAAAGCAGAGAAAATAGATATCGTGGTGGCTGCGCCGCTCGATCAGCAGGTCATCGAAGGCGGAAAGCCCGAAGCGTTCTCCCTCGATCAGCAGCGGGATCTTGGTCAGCAGGCCCATGGCGAGGCCGTCGAATGCGGCATCGTAGTCCTCCGGCAGGTCCGGCGAGAACTTGATGCCGCCCATCGCCAGAACGCCGGTCGAAGCCGTGACAATCACCTGGTCGGCCTCCAGCGTTCCGCGATCGGTTTCCAGCCGGACGCCGGAACCTTCCCAGTGAACCGTGCGCACCGGCGTCGACAGTTCCACCGGCACGTCGGCACCCCAGCGATGAACCAGTGCGCCGAACCCCTCCCGGGTAAAATAATTGGGGTCGAGGTCGGCGGCCCTGGCAAAGTCGGCAATCGATATTTCGTCGACGTCCTGGGCAAAGTCCATCGGCCCGGAAAAGGTGCCTGCGGCATGGTAGCTCCTGGACGATTGCAGCAGTTCCGAGACCCGGTCCGTTTTCGAGGAATAGGTGACCAGCAGTTCCGAGAACGCCTCTTCCGCTGCCTCCATCTCGGCGATCTGGTCTGTGGTCGCCCTGGTTCGCCCGTAGTAGAGCCGGTCGACACCCATGTCGTGATGATACAGCGTCCAGCCCGCCGCCTGCGCTTCGGGAAAGAAGGGATTGCGATCAGCCGCATGCAGCCAGGCACAGCCCTGGTCGAAAGGCAGGCCGAAGGTATCGCTTTCCGTCCATGCCCTGCCGCCGATGCGGTCCATGGCCTCCAGCACCTTGACCTGCTTGCCTGCCGCCATGAGCACCTTCGCCGCACCGAGGCCGGCGGCACCCGCACCGACAATCGCCACATCCACGCTGGTCATGAGGTTGCTCCCATCCGCCGAAGCGTCATGCGGTGCAGCGCTCCGACCAGCGCAACCAGGCAGGCAGCCAGGATCGCCGCCATGAACAGCGCCGACCAGATCTGGATCGTCTGGCCGTAATAGGAACCGGCCAGCAGCCGCGCGCCAAGCCCGGCCACCGCGCCTGTCGGCAGTTCACCGACGATGGCGCCGACAAGAGAGATGGCAACGGCCACCTTCAGCGAGGTGAAGAGATAGGGCATCGAAGAGGGCCACCTCAGTTTCCAGAAGGTATGCGCGGTCGAGGCGTTCCAGGTGCGCATCAGGTCGAGTTGCATGTTGTCGGGCGAGCGCAACCCTTTCACCATGCCGACGACGACCGGGAAGAAGGAAAGGTAGGTCGAGATCAGCGCCTTGGGCAGCAGGCCGGATAGCCCGACGGCGTTGAGCACGACAATGATCATCGGCGCGATGGCGAGGATGGGAATGGTCTGCGAGGCAATCACCCAGGGCATGACGGACTTGTCCATCGCCCGGTTGTGCAGGATGCCGACCGCCAGCAATATGCCGAGCGCCGTGCCGATGAGGAAGCCGAGCAGGGTCGCCGACAGCGTTACCCAGGAATGATAGATCAGCGAGCGTTTCGAGGTGATGTTCTTGTTGACGGTCGTATCCCACATCTCCACCACCACCTGATGCGGTGCGGGCAGGATCGGGCGTTCCTGTTTCATGGTCGCCGATACGAGTTCGGAGAAGGTGGGCGCGGGCTTGCCGAGGCGCTCGGCCTGATCGTATTCGAACGGCGCGTTGAGCCAGACCACGCAGGCATACCAGATCGCCACGATGACCGCGACGACGGTAAGAACGGGAATGGTCTTGCCCTGCGCCATTCTACCCCTCACCGCCCTCGCGGCGCTCGGGCACCTCTCCCCTGAGGGGAGAGGACGCAGATGGCCAATACCCGGCTTCCTTCCCGGCATCGCGCAGTCGGCCTTCAAGGGCTTCTATGATCATGGAAAGCGCCATTTGGCGTGCGTTGAGAATATCGTGGTTCCAGAAACGCAATACCGAATACCCTTGCTTGTTGAGCCATTGGGTTCTTCGGGCGTCCTTCGGACTTTCTGCATGCTGATAACCGTCAGCTTCGACGATCAGCTTTCGTTGTCTGCAGACGAAATCGGCAATGAACGGGCCGATGGGCACTTGCCGTGAAAACTTGAATCCATTCAGGTTCCTGTTTTTCAGCTCCCACCAAAGGAGTCCTTCGGCTTCGGTCTGTGCTTTTCGCAGCTTTCTCGCCCGGGCTGTTGCTCCGGTTGTTTTTGAGACACGGTGAACGGTTGGAGGGTGTCCTCTCCCCCCAAACTTGTTTGGAAAAGGGGAGAGGTGCCGAGGCTGAGCTTGCCGAAGCCGAGGCGGTGAGGGGGGAAGATCACTCATCATAACTGTGCCCCGCTCTCAGCCCGTCGCGCACGCGGTGGGCGATCTTGAGGAATTCCGGCGTTTCGCGGATGTCGAGTGGCCGCTCCTTCGGCAGCGTTGACTCGATGACGTCGGTCACCCGGCCGGGCCGCGGGCTCATCACCACGATCTTGGTTGAAAGATAGACCGCTTCGGGGATCGAATGGGTGACGAAGCAGATCGTCTTGTTGGTGCGGTCCCACAATTGCAGCAATTGCTCGTTGAGGTGATCGCGGACGATCTCGTCCAGCGCCCCGAAAGGTTCGTCCATCAGCAGAAGATCGGCGTCGAAGGCGAGTGCGCGGGCAATCGAGGCCCGCTGCTGCATGCCGCCCGACAACTGCCAGGGATATTTCTTGCCGAAGCCTGCAAGGTCGACCAGTTCCAGCGTTCGCTTTACCCGTTCTGCCTGCTCGGCTTTCGAATAGTCCATGATCTCCAGCGGCAGCGAGATGTTCTTCTCGATGGTGCGCCAGGGAAAGAGGGATGCAGCCTGGAAGACATAGCCATAGGCGCGGCTCTTGCGCGCTTCCTCCGGCGTCATGCCGTTGACCGAAATCGTGCCGCCGGTGGGTTTTTCGAGATCGGCGATGACGCGCAGAAACGTCGTCTTGCCGCAGCCCGAAGGCCCGATGAAGGAAACGAACTCGCCCTTTTCGATGTCCAGGTTGACATCCGACAGGGCATGCACCGGCCCGTCATTGGTCTCGAAAGTCAGCGAAAGGTTCTTGGCGGAAATGACGCTCATGCAGACTGATCAAACCCCGCTTGCCGGAATGCCGCTGCGCTCCACCTTGCGCGGTGCGGTAAGCTCTTTCCACGAGGAAAGCGCCTTGTTGACCGCGCCCGCAGGCTCCCGCTTGACGAATTCGCCATGGCCTTCCTGTGTCTTGATCTCGCCGTCATCGACGGAGACATGGCCGCGGGTCAGCGTATAGCGCGGCAATCCCTTCACATGCTTGCCCTCGAAGACGTTGTAGTCGATGGCCGATTGCTGGCTTCCGGCCGAAATCGTCTTTTCCTTCTGCGGATCCCACACAACGATGTCGGCATCGGCGCCGACCAGGATCGCGCCCTTCCTGGGATACATGTTGAGGATTTTCGCGATGTTGGTGGAGGTCACCGCCACGAACTCGTTCGGCGTCAGCCGCCCGGTATTGACGCCATGGGTCCACAGCATCGGCATGCGGTCCTCGAGCCCGCCCGTTCCGTTCGGGATTTTGGTGAAATCGCCGACGCCGAAGCGCTTCTGCTCGGTGGTGAACGCGCAGTGGTCGGTGGCGACCACCGAAAGCGAGCCCGACTGAAGCCCGGCCCACAGCGAATCCTGATGATGCCTGTTGCGGAAGGGCGGGCTCATCACCCGGCGCGCCGAGTGGTCCCAGTCCTTGTCGAAATATTCGGTCTCGTCGAGGGTGAGATGCTGGATCAGCGGCTCGCCCCAGACGCGCATGCCCTTCTGGCGCGCCCGGCGGATCGCCTCATGCGCCTGTTCGCAGGAAGTGTGCACCACATAAAGCGGCACGCCCGCCATGTCGGCGATCATGATCGCCCGGTTGGTGGCTTCGCCCTCGACCTCCGGCGGGCGCGAATAGGCATGGCCCTCCGGCCCGTTATTGCCTTCCTCCAGCAGTTTCGCCTGCATGGTGGCGACGACATCCCCGTTTTCGGCGTGAACCAGCGGAATGGCACCCAGCTCCGCGCAGCGCTGGAAGGAGGCGAACATCTCGTCATCGTTGACCATCAGCGCGCCCTTGTAGGCCATGAAGTGCTTGAAGGTGTTGATGCCCTTGTCGCGGACGATCGTCTCCATCTCGTTGAAGACCTGCTCGCCCCACCAGGTGATCGCCATGTGGAAGGAATAGTCGCAATTGGCCCGCGTCGACTTGTTGTCCCACATCTGGATGGCTTCGAGCAGCGACTGGCCGGGCGAGGGCAGGGCGAAATCGACCACCATGGTCGTGCCGCCGGAAAGGGCCGCCCGGGTTCCGCTCTCGAAATCGTCGGAGGAATAGGTGCCCATGAAGGGCATTTCCAGATGGGTGTGCGGGTCGATGCCGCCCGGCATCACATAGCAGCCGGTCGCATCCAGTTCCCTGTCGCCGGAAAGCTTCGGGCCGATCTCGGTAATGACGCCCTTTTCGATCTTCACATCCGCCTTGTAGGTCAAATCGGCGGTGACGATCGTGCCGTTCCTGATAACCGTGCTGGCCATGGGTTTCCTCCGTTGTATCCCGTAACGCGGCGATGCCGCGCTAATCCTTTTTCCGTTTGCCGCGCTGGGCAAACCATCCCGACAATATGGCATACCCGGCGCCCGCCAGCGCCCAGATCACGACGATCCGGATCAGTGTCATGGCGTCGACCGCAACACCGCGATAGCCGAATTCATAGGCGCACCAGACAGCAATCATCACCACCGTCCAGACGGCGCCGTCCATCCACTTGGCGTTCTTGAGAAGTTCGTTCACTCCACGATCTCCGCCGTTTCGACGACCGCATGAAACAGCACATCCGCGCCGGCTGCGGCCCATTCCTTGGAAATGTCCTCGGCTTCATTGTGCGAAAGCCCGTCGACGCAGGGGCACATCACCATCGCGGTCGGCGCCACCCGGTTGACCCAGCAGGCATCGTGGCCTGCGCCGGAGATGATGTCCATGTGCGAATAACCGAGCCGCTCGGCCGCATCGCGGATCGCCTTAACGCAGCCATGATCGAACTCCGGCGGATCGAACTGGCCGACGATCTCGCATTCGAAGGAAACACCGATGCTTTCGCAAAGCGCCGGCGCCTCTGCCTTCAGCCGCTCGACCATGGCGTTGAGGCGGTCGAGCTCGTGGCTGCGGAGATCGACGGTGAAGACGACCTTGCCGGGAATGATGTTGCGCGAGTTGGGATAGACGTCGATATGGCCGATGGCGCCCACCGCATTGGGCGCATTGTCCATGGCGATCTTGTGCACCAGCTCGGTGACCAGCGCCAGGCCGCGCCCGGCATTCCTGCGCATCGGCATCGGTGTCGAGCCGGTATGGCTTTCCTTGCCGGTGATTGTGCATTGAATCCAGCGCAGTCCCTGGCCATGGGTGACGACGCCGATGTCCTTGCCCTCGGCTTCGAGAATCGGCCCCTGTTCGATATGCAGTTCGAAGAAAGCCTTCATCCTGCGGGCGCCGACTTCTTCGTCGCCCTTCCAGCCGATGCGTTCCAGCTCGTCGCCGAATTTTTTGCCCTGCGCATCGGTGTGCCGGTAGACATCGTCCTGCTCCAGCACGCCGGCGAAGACGCCCGATGCCATCATGGCCGGCGCAAAGCGCGTGCCTTCCTCATTCGTCCAGTTGGTAACGACGATGGGATGCTTCGTCTTGATGTTGAGGTCGTTGAGGGTGCGGACGACTTCGAGCCCCGCTAGCACGCCCAGCACGCCGTCATAGCGCCCGCCGGTCGGCTGCGTGTCGAGGTGCGATCCGACATAGACGGGCAGGGCATCGGGGTCGGTGCCGGGCCGCGTCATGAACATGGTGCCCATCTGGTCGACGCCCATGCTGCAGCCGGCTTCCTCGCACCATTTCTGGAACAGCCGGCGCCCTTCGCCATCCTCGTCGGTGACTGTCTGGCGGTTCGATCCGCCGGCAATCCCGGGGCCGATCTCGGCCATTTCGTGGATCGAATCCCAGAGCCGGTCGCCGTTGATCTTCAGGTTCTCGCCTGGCGCTGCCATCGCCTTCCTCCTACTTCAATTCCGTTTCCACGAATGTCATCGCCGTATCGCCGGCATTGATGACATTGTGTTCGACACCCTCCTGCCTGCGATAGGCTGCGCCGGCGGGCATCGCCACTTCCCGGCTTGTGCCGTCCGGTTCTTCAAGCAGCATCCGGCAGTCGGTGACAGGCGTGACCACATAGTCGTGGCCATGGCGGTGCCAGCCCGTCTCTGCTCCCGGAGCAAAGTCGAAGCGGGTAACCCGCACCCGGTCATCATCGACCAGGATCGTTGCCGTCGCCTGTTGTCGGGCCGGTGGCAAAATCCCCTCCTGAAAAATTGACCGGTTGGTAAAGATTACAGGTTCCGCTTTGACTCTCAAGGTGTAAAATGCCGCTTTGAAACACTTTCTTTGGATGGCGAACAACCAGCCGGTGCAATGGCCGCTGTGCTGGCAAGCCCCGGGGGAAGCGGAAAGCATGAAAGCGGCAGGGAGCAGTGCAAATTGGCGGTAGCCGTACCCAGAGCAGCAAAAACGCAGCGGCGCACGCGGATTCAGGCCGAACGCGAGGAACTGATTCTCGGAGCGGCTCTGGAAGTCTTTGCCGCACACGGCTTTCGCGGTGCCACCATCGACCAGATCGCCGAGCAGGCCGGCATGTCGAAGCCCAACCTGCTCTACTATTTTCCCAACAAGGAGATCATGCATCGCATGCTGATCGACCGGCTGCTGGAAACCTGGCTCGAGCCGTTGAGAAAGCTCGATCCCGAGGGTGAGCCGCTGACGGAAATCCGCAGCTACATCCGGCGCAAGCTTGAAATGGCGCGCGACTATCCCCGCGAGTCGCGGCTGTTCGCCAACGAAATCCTGCAGGGCGCGCCGCGCATCGCCGACGAGCTTGAGGATCTGAAGAAACTGGTCGACGAAAAGGCCAAGGTCATCGGCCGCTGGATAGAGCGCGGCAAGCTGGCCAGGGTCGACCCCTATCACATGATTTTCTCGATCTGGGCGACCACTCAGCACTATGCCGATTTCGACGTTCAGGTCTGCACCGTTCTGGGTCCCAAACGGTCCGGCGAAGGCCGCTTTGAGGATGCCGCGCGCTATCTCGACCAGCTCTTTGTCGGCGGCCTGAACCCGAAGGCCTGAGGTCTTTACCCATCCGGCGCGAAGGCCAGCACCAGCAGCGCCCCGGCGGTGACGAGCGCCCCGGCAAGCACCGATGCGTTCACCCAGCCATGGCCGATCAGGCCTTCGAGCACGATCACGAAAGCCGGTGTCAGATAGCCATAGGCCAGCACCTTGGAGGCGGGCAGCCGCAGCGCTGCAAACTGCAGCAGGAAGAAGGTCAGCGCCGTGGTGAAGATGAACAGATAGGCGATGGCGATCCACACGATTGCCGGCAGGCCTGCCCAGTCGGTCGCGGCAATGTCGGGCAGCCCCGCCAGCGTGACCCAGATGCAGACCGCGGCCAGTGTGTAGAAGGAATAGGCAACGGTCGGTTCGCCGCGATTGAACTTGCGCACCAGCGGCGCATAGGCGGCATGGCAGGCGCAGCCGATGAAGAAAATCGCCTCGCCCCGCCCTACCTCGAAGCCGAGAATGGCATTGATGTCGCCCCTGAAGATCACCCAGATGGCGCCGGCGGCTGCCACCAGCAGGCTGACCATCACCACGGGCCGCGTCTTCTGGCGCAGGAACAGCCAGCCGAAACCGGCACTCATCAGCGGAATGAGGGTGAACACCGCGCCGGTGGAGACCGGCCCGGTAATCCGCAGCGCGACGAACATCAGCACGAAATAGATCGCCATCAGCCCGCCAAGTATCACGAAACGCCATGGCGATTGCGGCCAGCCGGGCACTTTCCCGGTAACCGCGTAAGCAATGCCACCCATCATCAGCGCGGCAAGGAAGAAGCGCAGGGCGTTGAGTGCCGCCGGGGCGATGTGCGGCGCGGCCTGATCGCCGATGGAAAACGATCCGGCGATCAGCACGGCAAACAGCAGCATGGCCAGGTGGCCGAGCCATTTGTCTTTTCCGGTGGCGTGGTTGTTCATGGCAGGCAGGAAACCGTGGAAGGGGCGGGGCTGCATGATGCTGGCACCCGCCCCCTCCCGGGAGGAAACCCTGGACCGGGTCCGGTTATTCGGCGGCAATCCGGGACGGGTTGTTGGGATGCTCCGTCCAGTTGCCGTAGTCCTTCTTGACCTTCTTGCCGGTGCGCTTGTCAAGGCTGCCCGCCTTTAGCGGCTCCATGGTGATGCAGCCTTCGACCGGGCAGACATTGACGCAAAGATTGCAGCCGACGCATTCCTCCTCGATCACCTCGAAACGGCGCGCGCCGTCAACCATGTGCGTGATCGCCTGGTGCGAGGTGTCCTCGCAGGCGATGTGGCAGCGGCCGCACTTGATGCACAGGTCCTGGTCGATGTTCGCCTTGGTGACGTAGTTGAGATTGAGATACTGCCAGTCGGTAACGTTGCCGGTTGCCCGGCCGGTGATGTCGTCCAGCGTTCTGTGGCCCTTGGAATCCATCCAGGCTTCCAGCCCGGCAATCATCTCCTCGACGATCTTGAAACCGTAGGTCATTGCGGCGGTGCAGACCTGCACATTGCCCGCACCGAGCGCGATGAACTCGGCCGCGTCGCGCCAGGTGGTCACGCCGCCAATGCCGGAAATCGGCAGGCCGGCAGTTTCCGGATCGCGGGCGATCTCGGCAACCATGTTGAGCGCGATCGGCTTTACCGCAGGGCCGCAATAGCCGCCATGGCTGCCCTTGCCGTCGATCGAGGGTTCCGGCGAGAACGTGTCGAGGTTGACGCTGGTGATGGACGAGATCGTGTTGATCAGCGACACCGCGTCGGCACCGCCCGCCTTTGCGGCGCGCGCCGGATAGCGGATATCGGTGATGTTCGGTGTCAGCTTGACGATCACCGGCATGCGGGTATTCGCCTTGCACCAGCGCGCCACCATCTCGATGTATTCCGGCACCTGGCCGACGGCAGAACCCATGCCGCGCTCACTCATGCCATGCGGGCAGCCGAAATTGAGCTCGATCCCGTCGGCTTCCGTTTCCTCGACCAGTGGCAGGATTTTCTTCCAGGCCTGCTCATCGCAGGGAACCATGATCGAAACGATCACCGCCCGGTCGGGCCAGTTGCGCTTGACCTCCTTGATTTCACGCAGGTTCACGAACAGGTCGCGGTCGGTGATGAGCTCGATGTTGTTGAGGCCGAGCAACCGACGGTCGGCGCCCCAGATCGCGCCATAGCGCGGGCCGTTGACGTTGACGACGGGCGGGCCTTCCTCGCCCAGTGTCTTCCACACGACGCCGCCCCAGCCGGCCTTGAAGGCGCGTTCCACATTGTACTGCTTGTCGGTCGGCGGCGCGGAAGCAAGCCAGAACGGATTGGGAGACTTGATCCCGACAAAGTTGTTGGAAATGTCAGCCATGGCTTTCCTCCTCAGGCGCTCAGTGCCCGGTGAATGCTTTCAGCCGCGTCGCGCCCCTGGGCGACGGCGGTCACGGTCAGGTCCTCGCCGCTGTTGGTGCAGTCGCCGCCGGCCCACACGCCCTTCATCGAGGTGCGGCCTTCGCCGTCGACCTTGATACGGCCTTTCTCGAGCGTGATACCGGCACCGCTGCCATTGAGGTGTTTCGGCGTGAGCTTCTGTCCGATGGCGCGGAATACCTGATCGGCTTCGAGTTTCAGTTTCTCGCCGGTGCCTTCCAGCTTGCCCTTCGCAAGGCGGGTATATTCAAGCTCGATGCCCGTTATCCTGCCGCCCTTGCTCCGGAGCTTTGCCGGCTGCAGCCAGTGGCGGATAGTAACGCCCTTGGAGGTGGCCAGTTCCTGCTCGTATTCGGAAGCGTTCATCTGCTCCTGGCCGCGCCGGTAGCAGATCGTGACGTCTTCGGCGCCGAGCAACTTGGCCTGGATGGCGCAATCGATGGCCGTCATGCCGCCGCCGATGACGACGACGCGGCGGCCGACCGGAATTTTCGACTTGTCCTTTGCCTGGCGCAGTTCAGCGATGAAGTCGACGGCATCCTCGACACCGTCAGGCTCCTTGCCCTTGAGGCCCAGCGCATTGACGCCGGAAAGTCCCATGCCGAGAAAAACGGCGTCATACTTCTGCGCCAGATCGGCGAGGTGAATTTGCTGTCCCAGCTTCTTGCCGTACTGGATATCGATGCCGCCGATGGCAGTGACGTAGTCCACTTCCGCCTGGGCAAACCCGTCCACGGTCTTGTAGGCGGCGATGCCGAACTCGTTGAGGCCGCCGGGCTTCTTCCTGCCTTCGAGCAGGGTGACCGCATGGCCATGCATGGCGAGGCGGTGGGCGCAGGCAAGCCCTGCCGGTCCGGCACCGACAACGGCGATCTTCTTGCCGCTGGCCTTCGCCCGTTTGTAGAACTGGATGCCCTGATGCATGGCGTGGTCGGTGGCATAGCGCTGCAACTCACCGATCTTGACCGGCTTGCCTTCGGCGGTTTCGCGCACGCAGACCTGTTCGCACAGCGTCTCCGTCGGGCAGACCCGGGCACACATGCCGCCCAGAATATTCTGGTCGAAAATCGTCTTCGCCGAGCCTTTCACATTGCCCGTGGCGATCTGGCGGATGAACATCGGAATGTCGATGGAGGTCGGGCAGGCCGTCATGCACGGCGCATCGTGGCAGAAATAGCAGCGGTCGGCTGCGACCAGCGCTTCGTGATGATCAAGCGGCGGATGCAGATCGAAGAAATTCCGGTCGATCTCCTTGCGAGACAGGCGCCCCGCCGAAATTCCGTCCTGAATGATACCCGGTTTGCTTGCCATGAATGCTCCTCCTGACAGGCGCTCTGCCCGTTTGGGCGATCTGCCAAGTCCGCCGAAGCGGGTCTCCTCGAAGAAGTATAGGCACAGGTCAAAAAATTTATCAATTGGTAAAATTTTTACCGGATGGAAAAGACCAAGAGGCAAAAGCGCGCGGAAAAACAGGCGTCCGCTAGGGCTTGCCGGCCAGATACCAGACCAGCCTGTGGCGTTCGGGGTCCGCCGCAAATGCCCGGATCTCGGTGGCGATTCGGGAAAGGGAGAGGTGATCCGCGTGATATTTGCGCGCCGCAGCAGAGAGTGGCTTCACCCCGTTTTCCGGCATCGCCAGCGCCTTGCGGACGGCCGCTTCGAAATCCGCCTTGCCGGAGAAGGTCAGGCTGTCGGTGCCGTCCGCCAGCGCGGGATTGTAGAGACGGGGATATTGCAGCACGGGGACCGTGCCGCAGGCCATCGCCTCGTTGAGGTTCTGGCACCAGGGATAGCGCACACCGGGCGTGCACACGAAGAAATTGGCCCTGGCCACCAGTTCGAGCCATTGTTCAGCCGGAATGCGGAAGTCCTGCGTGTCGATCCAGACAAGCTTGCCGAGCGGCTTGCCGCTTTCAACAGCCTGACTGACGAGGGCTTCCAGTTCTTCCGGGCTCCTGGGAAAAACAGTCAGTTCGCAAGGAAGCTGCCGCGCAAGCTGGTGCAGTTCGTGACGGTTCAGCAGGCCGAACTCCCGCGCCATGTCCGGTGTATCGTAGGTCGCCGGATCGCAATTGCCGGCAAACAGCAGTGACAGCGGGCGATTGCGGTTGTCCGATAGGACCTCGGCTTTTGCATAGGCCTCGTCGCTGATCTGGCCTGGATGAAACAGGATCGGATGATAGACTTCGTCCGAAGAAAGCGGGCGGCCTGCGGCGGTCGCAAGGTCGTAGGAGATCTCGATTACCTTGGAAGCGCGGTCTGCCGCTTTGGGCTGGTCGGTAATCAGCAGCGGCGGGCTGGCCGGCATGCGCCAGCCGGCCTGGCAATAGTCGCTGTCGATCGCCGAGCGCTCGAGCTTGCCAAGCCGCAGCAGCCGCAATGGCGGGAAAACCGCGCGATGGCGGATGCCGACAGCGCTCAGCACGTTCGAGACCACGGCAAACCGCCTTCCGTTGCGGCGCGACGGAATGAAAACGACAGGCAGCGCACTGGTCTGTTCGGCCCTGCTGGCGAGTGTCCGGCCAAGCTTCATGCGCTTTTCGTTCCGGTAAGGCGGTTGTGTGACAAACCCTGTTTAGTCGGTTTCCCCTTCCAATTCAAAACCCCAGAGTCTATTGCATCGGGAAAAGAAAACGCCCTTGGGCTGCGCCCGGCAGGTAGCGGCATCAAGGAGGCAGCAAGGCCCGGGGAAGAGCATTTGCATTCCGAACTGGTTCCGAAAAAGACCTGGTTGTCGAAACGCCAGCAGAAACTCAATCTCCTGCTGGCGCGTATCTTCAATCCGGTTCTGCTCAATTTCCGCTACGGCTATGTCTTCAAGGACGGCAAGTGGCGGTTCCGGCGCGTCAAGGGCAAGCCGAAACGCATTCGCCACACCTTCGAGGACGGAACGCCCAACTGGGACATGGATGGCGCGGCACCCCTGCCGTTCGAGGAAAACACCGTCCGCCGGATGATCGAGGTCAAGCCCGAGGGCAGCATCGGGGTACGTTCGAAAAAGTCCAAGCAGCGCAAGCGCCGCTACATACCGGCCAGTCTCGGCGTGGAAGGCTTTTTCAGAAAGCTCAACGAGAACAACATCTCCTATGCGGCACTGCGCTGGTTCGACGACCTGCCGAAGGTCGCCGCCGGCGAGGACATCGATCTGCTGTTTGCCGATGAGGACATGGCGTTTCTCGACACGCTCTTCATCCCCCACCGCAAGCGTGGTGCCGTCAAATGCGATGTTTATTCGGCAGGCGGCCTGCCGGGCAGCAATTTCGAGGGGCTTCCCTATTACGAGCAGCGCCTTGCCACCGACATCCTGACCCATACCGAACTGGTCAACGGCCTGGTCAGGGCGCCGGATGCGGAGCGTCACTTTCTGTCGCTTGCCTATCATGCAGTCTATCACAAGGCCCATGGCTCCGGCCTGCCGCTCGAAGCAGGCGGCAAACCGCTGAAGCAGGTCGACGACCACGATTACGCTGCGGTGCTCGGCCGCCTTGCCGCGCGCCTCGGCTGGGAAGTCGAACTGTCGCTGTTCGGCCTGCACCGCTTGCTGACCGACAGGGACTGGGCGCCGGCAACCGACACCATTCGCAAGCTGTCGGTGACTCGGCCCGTGCTGAAGCTGTTGCTGGGTGGTCACGATGGTGTTGCCGCCGACCGCGAACTTAGCGTCTTCGTGGTGCGCGAATGGGCGCGGGAACGCAATCTGCTGCCCTGGATCACCGCCAATCTGCGCTATTACGGCTTTGACGTGAAAATGGTTCACGAACTGGGGGCGCAAGGGCGCGAGGCGGCGGCCACCCGCATTCGCGGCGGCAACTGGAACAAGGGGCCTTATCCGGTTTCCGGCGGCAAGCCCTATGCCGTCATCGCCGCCTGTGATTATGCGCCGGAGTCGCCCGATGATGAATTGAAGCGTGCCCAGCCCTATGCGCTCAATGCCCGTTCTGTTGCGATCAAGGCGTTGTTGCGTCTGGGCATCAACCGGGTATTGCCGGCAAGGCTCAGAACCAACCCCGTGCACAGCGCCGATGACGAGGTCGAGGCCTGGGAGTATCTCGAAATCTGTTGCCCGGATCTGGTGCCGGAAATCCGCCGCCGTGTCGCCCAGGGTTACCACGGCGATCCGACGCTGAAATTGCGCCTGCACCGTGGAAAGCGCGCCATCAGCTATCTGGTCTTCCGCGATGGCAGGCCCTGCGTGCTGAAACTGTTCAGCGATCATGCCGATGCACGGCGCGCCTACAATGCGGAGATGCGCGCGCGCGACCTCTTCGAGGACAGGCCCTGGTCGCCCCATTGGGTCGATACCGGGCCGAACTGGATACTGGAGGAGTTCTATCCCCAGTCGACCCGGCTTGACCGGATCGCTGAGACGATGGAGCGCGACCAGCGCGTGGCCATTGCCGCGCAGGCGGTCGGCGTGTTGCGCGATATCTACGATACCGGGCATGCCCACCGTGACGTTCATGCCGAGAACTTCTTTCTGGTGGACGGCCAGCTCGTGCTGATCGATTTCGAGACACTCGGGGAGCAGGAGCCGGGCGTGCGCTTCGAAAGCTCCTACGATATTACCGGCAAGGGGATGGATTCTCCTTTCATGACCGGCGCCATGTGCTATTCCAATCGCAGCAGCGACCGTTCGCTCGCCAGGGTTCTGGGCGTCCGCTTCGACGAGGCCCTGGAAGCCGAGTTGAGCCTGGCTCGCGGCAGGAAGCGCGCGCAGAAAAAAGGCGGTCGCAGGAAATCCGCCTGATACGCCACACCGGATGTAATGAAGCTTTCCGTCATCATCTCCACCTACAACTCGCCGCAATGGCTCGAAAAGGTGCTGTGGGGCTACCAGTGCCAGTCCGATGGCGATTTCGAGGTGGTCATCGCCGATGACGGATCATCGGCTGAAACGCGCGATCTGATCGAGACCTTCAGGGCTGCCTCCGGTTTCGGCATCCGTCACGTCCGGCATGAGGATGACGGCTTCCGCAAATGGGAGATCGTCAACAAGGCGATCGAGGCGGCAGGCGGCGATTATCTGATTTTCACCGATGGCGACTGCATTCCCCATCCCGATCTTGTGAAAACCCATCGCGAGAATGCCCGGCCCGGCCGGTTTCTCTCCGGCGGCTACTGCAAGCTGCCGATGAAAACCAGCAAGGCGATTACCCGTGAGGATATCGTGTCGGGCAGGGCGTTCACGCTTGGCTGGCTGTCGCGCCACGGCTACGGCTTCACGCCGAAATGGCTGAAGGTGATTGCCCCCGGAACCGTCTTCGCCGGCCTGCTCAACCGCCTGACCCCGGCAGCAAAGACCTTCAACGGCAACAATTCATCCTGCTTCAGATCCGACGCGATGCGCATCCGGGGCTTCGATGCGCGCATCCGCTATGGCGGCGGCGACCGCGAATTCGGCTACCGGCTCAGCCACGCCGGTATACTGCCGCGGATCATCCGCTATTCGACGATCTGTCTTCATCTCGACCACCCGCGCGGCTACAAGAGTGCCGAGGTGCGCCGGAACAATCTCGCGATGATCGACGAAACGCTGAAAACCCGCCGTATCGAAACCGAATACGGCATAGCCGCGCGCTCCTAGTCCCAACCTGCACTGGATTTTCCGATGAAACACCCTGTCAACAACCTGAAGAAAGCGCTGCGGCAGAGGAAATTCCAGCTCGGCGTCTGGTCCGGCCTCTGCAGTCCGATCGCGGTGGAGGTCCTGTCGGGCACGCCCTTCGACTGGATGACGATCGACATGGAACACAGTCCTAACACGCTGGATGGCGTGTTGCGCCAGTTGCAGGCCAGCCAGGGCAACACCATGCCCATCATCGTCCGCCCGCCCTGGAACGATTTCGTCATCATCAAGCAATTGCTCGATATCGGCGTGCAGTCCTTCATCATCCCCTTTGTGCAGACGCGCGAGGAGGCCGAGCAGGCGGTCGCGGCCACCCGTTACCCGCCCGAAGGCATTCGCGGTGTTGCCGGCGGAAACCGGGCCGGGCTCTACGGTGCGGTTCCCGACTATCTGGTGAATGCCGGAAAACAGATCTGCGTCATCGTGCAGGCGGAAACGGCTTCGGCCATCGACCGCATCGAGGAAATCGCCTCGGTCAAGGGCGTCGACGGCGTCTTTGTCGGTCCGTCCGATCTTGCCGCTTCCATGGGCCACCTCGGCAACTATAACCATCCCGATGTGCAGGCGAAGATCGCTGAAGCGGCGAAGCGCATTCTGGCGACCGGCAAGGCGGCGGCGACGCTCTCCTTCAATGCCGACCAGGCGCGAGCCTATGCCGGCATGGGCTATCACATGATTGCCGCCGCATCGGACGCTACCCTTCTGCGCCAGGGCGCGGCGGCGCTGGTGGACGGGTTCAAGTCCTTCCGTTGAGCGGTACCGGACCTGCAAAGCGCTCTAAAGCTGTAACGCGAAGCGCCGCAGGTGCTCGTAATGCGGGCGCACTTCCTCCGCGATTGCCGCCAGGGACGGTGGTAACGCTGCCGGATCGCCCGCTTCCGGCGGCGCAAAGCCGGTCGACCGCCACACCGCATCATACCAGTGTGCCGCCCAAACGCCGTCGGCCTCGTGCGGCCCCTGCGGCCAGGAAAGCATGGCCGGATCGTAGGCAATGCCGATTGCTGCGCAGAGTTGCTCCAGCATGCGGCCCGGATTGCCGCGGATATCGGCGGCGTCGATCACGACAGGTGTTTCACCCGCCGCCGCATGCACCTCGTCGAACAGTTCCCGCTGTCGCGTAAAGCCGATATCTCCGGCCGTCACCTGTTCTGCCTTGGCGGCATAGCTCGCCAGCACCCGTTCCGGCGCCCGGATCAGGAAGACATTGGTGACCTGCGCCATCCATGCGGTATCGAACCCGTCGATCATGTGCTGGGTCATGTGCTTCTGGTAGACGATGCCGGTCTTCGGCGCTTCCAGACACCGGGAAACGACCTCTGCCGGATCGGTCGGCTGGGAGGCGATGACCGCGTCCCGCATCGGGTGCTGAAGTCCGGTTGCCTTGAGATAGGCGGCATAGAAGGGCTCGTCGACGACCCTGCAGTCGCTGCGGGAGGAAAAGCTTCGCATCATCGCGGTGGAAAGGTTGCGCGGCCCCGACCACATGGCGATGATCCGGCCCTTGCCGCTTTTCCCCGAATTTTCCGCCGCCATTCCGTTTCTCCGGTTTTCAGTCCGCGCCAAGCCGTGTAGGCAGAAGCCGGCAGAGCGCAAAGGCTGCCGAAACTCCAGCCTCCCACCATACAAGAGCAGTTCGCGAATGAAACAGCTTTCCCAGACGGTCGATAAACTCCTCGATCTGGCACCGGGCTGCATGGCCGAGGCGTCTGCCATTGCCATGCGCCACTACAACAGCGTCGATGATGAAACCAGGGTGATGGTGAAAGCCGACGACAGCCCGCTGACGCTTGCGGATCTGGAGGTCGATGCCCTTGTTGGCCGGTTTCTGCTCGAGCATTTTCCGGATATTCCGGTCGTTACCGAAGAGCGTGCCGCCTCGCATGCGCAGAACCTTTCCGGCGGCATGTTCTTTCTGGTCGATCCCATCGATGGCACCAAGGAGTTCATCAACAGGCGCGACGAGTTCACCGTCAACATCGCCCTGGTGGAAGACGGCAAGCCGGCCGCCGGCATCGTTTGCGCTCCGGCGCTTGGCTCCTGCTACTTCGGTGCGGCGGGCAAGGGTGCCTGGCTCGGCGGGCTCGACGGCACGGAAATGCGGGAGATCGCCGTCGCCGTTCCCGACAACGGGGCGCTGCGGGTGGTGGCCAGCCGGTCCCATCTCACCGACGAGACGAAGGCGTTCATCGACGCGAATGCGGTTGCCGAATGCAAGAATGCGGGCTCCTCGCTCAAGTTCTGCCTTCTGGCAAAAGGCGAGGCCGATCTCTACCCCCGTTTCGGGCCGACCATGGAATGGGACACGGCAGCGGGCCATGCGGTTCTGCTGGCCGCAGGCGGCTTTGTCTCGGCGATGGACGGAAAGCCGATGGCCTATGGCAAGAAGGACTACCGCAATGGCTGGTTCATAGCCGGTGCCCGGGGCGTCGAGTTCACGACGCCGGATGCGTTGGCCTGAAAGCGGTGATGCGAAGGATGGGATAAGGTGCGAGAAGCATAAGCCCCTAACTTCCATCCGGATAAATGCCCACCCGGACGAAAGATGCTCCTCGCACCTTTCAGGCCGGGACAAAGACCCCATAGAAATCCCGGCAGACTATCTGACTACAGGAGAAGTCTGAACAAGCCGTTAAATGGTTTGGTGCAATGCCGAACGTCCTGCCGGGCCACAATGACGGAATCCGAAAAGAAATTGGCTGCTTTTCGATGTTGATTTGCGCCATGGTCGACTAATAAGGGCGCAAATTCAGCGAGGGTGAAGCAGCATGACAGCCATGATCATCGACGGAAAGCAGGTAGCGGCGGACGTCGTCGAAACGGTCAAGGCGGCAACCGCCGATCTCGTATCGGCAACGGGAACCGTGCCGGGTATCGCGGTGGTGATCGTCGGCGAGGATCCGGCGAGCCAGGTCTATGTCCGCTCGAAAGGCAAAAAGGCGGAAGAATGCGGCTTTCATTCCGAAACCTACACCATGCCCGCCGACACTAGCGAAACTGACCTGCTGGCCAGAGTGGCCGAACTCAATGCCGATGAGCGCATTCACGGCATTCTGGTGCAGCTGCCCCTGCCGGACCACATCGACGAAGGCAAGGTGATCCAGACCATAGCGCCGGAAAAGGATGTCGACGGCTTCCACTTCATCAATGTCGGCAAGCTCGGCACCGGGGAACTCGGTGATGCCTTCGTTCCCTGCACGCCGGCAGGCTCCATGGTCCTGCTCAGGCGCGCACTCGGCAAAGGCGATCTGTCCGGTCTTGGCGCGGTGGTTGTCGGCCGCTCCAACATTGTCGGCAAGCCGATGGCCAACCTGCTGCTTGCAGCCAACGCCACCGTGACCATTGCCCACTCCCGCACGAAGGACCTGCCGGCGCTCTGCCGCACCGCCGACATTCTGGTGGCTGCCGTCGGACGTCCGGAGATGATCAAGGGCGATTGGGTGAAGCCCGGCGCCTGCGTCATCGATGTCGGCATCAACCGCATCGACGCACCGGAAAGAGGCGAGGGCAAGACCCGCCTCGTCGGCGATGTCGACTATGCCGGCGCAGCCGAAGTGGCGGGTTCCATCACGCCGGTGCCCGGCGGTGTCGGACCCATGACCATCGCCATGCTGATGGCCAACACGCTTGCTTCCGCCTGCCGTTCTGCCGGCGTTGAGCCACCCAGCTACTGATTGCGGAATCACTCCCGATGAATCATGCGCAAGCCGAGCGGTCCGAACCCGGCTGGATCGACCCCCGCTACCTCGATGGCCGCGCAGTGCAGCAGCGCATCGTTGCAGCAGTGCGCGACGAACTTGAGCAACTTAGGGCAACCGGCGGGATCGGGCGGCTTGTCTCCATCGCCATCGGCGATATCGATGCCGTTGCCGTTTATATCCGCAACCAGAAACGCGTCGCGGAAAAAACCGGCATCCCCTTCGAGGACCAGTTCTGGCCGGGGGATTTGAGCCAGGAGGAGTGCAAGGCGCGGATCACCGCCATGAATGACGATCCGTCGATCCTCGGCATCATCCTGCAGCGCCCGGTACCGGCCCACATCAATGTGCGCTCGCTGCAATCGGCCATTCATCCGCTCAAGGATGTCGAGGGCATGAACCCGGCCTCCATCGGCAACATCGTTTATAACGATCTGGCGCTGGCGCCATGCACGGCGGCGGCTTCCGTCGAGCTGATCCGTGAGACAGGATTGGAGATGAAGGGGCTGGAAGTGGTGATGATCGGCCATTCGGAGATCGTCGGCAAGCCGGCAGCCTTCATGCTGATGTCGGAAGGCGCCACCGTCACCGTCTGCCATCACATGACGCGCTCTGTGGCAGCCCATTCAAGGCGCGCCGATGCGGTCATTGTTGCCGTCGGCATTCCCGGCTTTCTGAAGCCCGACATGGTGAAGCCCGGCGCTGCCGTCATCGACATCGGCATCAACCAGATTACCGATGAAAATGGCGACATGCACATCGTCGGCGATGCCGATACCAGGGGCCTGCTGGACGTGGCGAGCTGGATCACGCCGGTGCCCGGTGGCGTCGGGCCGGTAACCGTGGCAATCCTGATGCGCAATGCGCTTACTGCGTTGAAACGCCAGCACGAGGCCGGCTGGATCTGACCGCGCCCGTGTGCAGGGTATAATCGACTGTCAGGGACAGAACCGTACCGGAATAGGCGAGCGTCGGGCTTTGCGGCGTCGTTTCGCAGCCCAGCACGGCGGGACGGTTCTCCACAGTGCCTTGCCAGCGAATGAAATGCGCGCCCGTTGCTTCGTAACGCTGGTTTGAGTCCGGCGCCTTGCCGGCAAGCCTGCCCATGGCTTCGCACTGGCTCAAGAACGGCGCTTCGGTGTAGAGCGCGCAGCGTGTCGAACGGGTATGACCGTCAGCCATTCGGCGCTCGGCCGACACGATCAGCGGCACCGCACTGTCAGGTATTGGCAGCGCCAGCAATTGCTGTTCCTCGCTTATCCTTGCGCCGCCGCCCGGCATTTCGAGAACGGTCTTTCTGAGCGTTTCAAGCGCGGACGCTTCAAGATCGGTTTCGCTGGCCGGCCGCCATCCCTGATCAAGGGCCAGCGTGGAGACGGATTGCGGAAAGGTCCTTCCCGTCAGGCAGACTTGCCGGAAGACGGTAACGGGCTCCGTCAGGCCGGTGGCAATTTCGCGTGGTGCGGTTTCGGTGAAGACCGGATCGAGGCCGGAAACGCAGGCCGGCAGGCAAAGGCATGCGCAAAGCATGTAAAAGGCGCGTGCAGGACAGGATTCGAATAATCTCATAAGTTGTATATGCTACCGGTTTCCCGTTGGCGCAAGAGCTTTCAGATGTCTCGCAGGGCAGCAAAAAGCCCGGAGCGTTGCCGCCCCGGGCTTTTGTGTCACAACGTTAAACGTGATCAGGCGATGTCGAAGCGGTCGGCGTTCATAACCTTGGTCCAGGCAGCAACGAAGTCTTTGACGAACTTCTCCTTGTTGTCGTCCTGGGCATAGACCTCGGCATAGGCACGCAGGATCGAGTTCGATCCGAACACGAGGTCCATGCGCGTCGCCGTCCACTTGAGCGCATCGCTCTTGCGGTCTCGGATTTCGTAGACGCCGTTTTCACCCGGCACCCACTTGTAGGCCATGTCAGTCAGGTTGCTGAAGAAGTCGGTCGTCAGCGCGCCCACCTTGTCGGTGAACACCCCGTGCGAGGTGCCGCCATGGTTGGTGCCCATGACGCGCATGCCGCCGACCAGAACCGTCATCTCATTGGCGGTCAGGCCCATCAGCTGCGTGCGATCGAGCATCAGCTCCTCGGCACTGACGATATAGTCCTTCTTCATCCAGTTGCGGTAGCCATCGGCCAGCGGCTCCAGCACGCCGAAGGAATCGGCATCGGTCATCGCATCGGTGGCATCGCCACGGCCCGGCGCGAACGGCACCTTGACGTCGAAGCCGGCAGCCTTGGCTGCCCGCTCGACACCGAGATTGCCGGCCAGCACGATCACGTCGGCAACCGAAGCGCCGGTTTCGGCGGCAATCGGCTCCAGAACGGAGAGCACACGGGCCAGGCGCTCGGGCTCGTTGCCTTCCCAGTCCTTCTGCGGGGCAAGGCGGATGCGCGCACCGTTGGCGCCGCCACGCATGTCCGAACCGCGATAGGTGCGGGCGCTGTCCCACGCCGTCGAGACCATGTCGGCAACCGACAGGCCGGAAGCGGCGATCTTCGCCTTGACGGCATCAACATCGTAGGAAGTCGAGCCGGCCGGAATCGGGTCCTGCCAGATCAGGTCCTCGGACGGCACGTCGGGACCGAGGTAGCGCACCTTCGGGCCCATGTCGCGGTGGGTCAGCTTGAACCAGGCGCGGGCAAAGGTGTCCTTGAAATACTCCGGATCGGCAATGAACTTCTGGCAGATCGCGTTGTAGATCGGGTCGACCTTCATCGCCATGTCGGCATCGGTCATCATCGGATTGTGGCGCTTGGAGGGGTCGGTCGCGTCGAGCGGCTTGTCCTCTTCCCTGATGTCGACGGGTTCCCACTGCCAGGCGCCGGCGGGCGACTTCTTCAGTTCCCACTCGTAGCCGAACAAGAGGTCGAAGAAGCCCATGTCGAACTTGGTCGGATGGGTCGTCCACGCGCCCTCGAGACCGGAGGTGACCGCATTGGCCGCCTTGCCGCCCATCTTCGGGTTGGCCCAGCCGAGGCCCTGCTGGTCGACATCGGCACCTTCAGGGTCGGCGCCGAGAAGGGCCGCGTCGCCGTTGCCGTGGGTCTTGCCGACGGTGTGGCCGCCGGCGGTGAGCGCCGCGGTTTCCTCGTCGTTCATCGCCATGCGGGCAAAGGTCTCGCGCACTTCGAGCGCGGTCTTTGCCGGGTCCGGCTTGC
>JAMLIH010000023.1 GCA_023954255.1 Phyllobacteriaceae bacterium
CATTTCACGGCAGTGTTGATTGGCAGTCTGGTCGACCTGTATCTGCTTGCGCCGGGCAGCGGCAGGGAACGGGCTGCCATGCGCCGCGAAGTCGAAGCCCATTTGCTGCTGGCGCTGGAGCGGATGAACGGAGCGGACAAGACCGTCTGAGCCGGAATTACGGCCTGCCGATGATCTTGCGGTCGATCCTGCCGATCTTTGCCGCGTCCTTGTCCTCATAGGGCAGGGCATGCAGGATGGTGCGGATGACGTTGATCCTCGCCCGCCGCTTGTCGTTGGAGCGCACCACGGTCCAAGGAGCGTGCTTCGTGTGGGTCGCCGCAAACATCGTGTCGCGGGCAGCCGCATAGTCATCCCACTTGGTCAGTGCCTTGATATCGATGGGCGAGAGTTTCCAGACCTTTACCGGATCGTGCCGGCGATCGTGAAAGCGCTTGAGCTGCATTTCCTGGCCGATGGTCAGCCAGAACTTGAAGAAGTGGATGCCGTCGCGGGTGATCATCCGCTCGAAATCCGGCGTCTCGTCGAGGAACTTCTCGTGCTGCTCGGGTGTGCAGAAGCCCATCACCGGCTCGACGCCGGCCCGGTTGTACCAGGAGCGGTCAAACAGGACCATTTCGCCCTTGGTGGGGAAGTGGTCCACATAGCGCTGGTAATACCATTGCCCCTGCTCGACATCGGAGGGCTTGGCGAGCGCCACGGAGCGCACCTTGCGCGGATTGAGGTTCTCACGAATGGCGCTGATCGTGCCGCCCTTGCCGGCGGCATCCCGCCCTTCGAAAAGGGCCATGACGCGCTCGCCGCTTTCCTCCAGCCAGTAGAGAACCTTCACCAGTTCGGCCTGCAGGTCTTTCAGGCTGTCTTCGTAATCCTTGGTCTTCAGCCTGTCCTTGTAGGGGTAGCCGTCGCTTGAAAGCGTATTGTCTTCCACCCATGCCGGCAGCGCCGGATTGTCGAGATCGAAGCGCCGGCGCTTGCCGCCGATATTGAGGGTCACGATTGGGGCGTCAGGTATATTCAAGGCGAACTCCCGGCTCGGCCCTGATCAAGGGCCTGAATGCGTAAACACAATCAGCGGATTAAATCATGATCCCGCTTCTTTCGAAACGGGAAATGACCCTAGAACGCGTTGAACCCCGATCCGGAAGACAATTGCTTGGGAGTAGCCTTGTTGGCCGATCTCTGGCGCCGTTCCGCCGCAGGCTGGTAGGCAAGCCGGCAGTGGTATTCGCAATAGGGATCGCCATCGCGCACCTTGACGCCGCAAAAGCCGAAACCGGTCTCCTGAGGGTCGCCGACCGGAAACTTGCAGGTCTGCTCGGTAAGCTGCAGCAGATCCAGCATCAGCATGTCCGGTTTTTCGATGTCCGGCAGTTCGGCTGCCGGGCGCGGGTTTGCCGTCGCAGGTGCGCCGGTCCTCGTATTGCCGGCCGTTTTGGCCTTGGTCCCGCCGCTGTTCGCCCGGCTGGTGGCTGCCTTGCGGCGCGGAGCACCTGCCGCCGTGCCCTTGTTGCGGCCGGACAGGCCAAGGCGGTGAATCTTGCCGATCACCGCATTGCGGGTAACGCCGCCGAGTTCCGCCGCGATCTGGCTTGCGCTCAGCCCTTCTGCCCAGAGTTTCCGCAGCAGATCGACCCGTTCATCTGTCCATGACATGGTTGAAAATTCCCGCTTTTTGCCGCAATCGGACATCGCAACGCCGGTAACACCCGGCGTCAGCCGATACCCTCCAAATTCTTATTTTCCCGGATGCCCACTTGTTCCTGGGACGCTGAAAATCCTAGCTTAGGGCTTGACTCGGTGACAAGCCGGAGGGGTGCAATAAGAATCGATTTTTCAGTTTATCCCCATATTCGGGAATCCCATTTCATAATCCTGTGGAAAGCAGAATCGGATTTGCCGATAGACTTGTGCCGTTTGGGAACTTTTGTGGATAAGCACGTCCCCTGCGGGACTCTCTTTCCCGGCCGAAGGCCATGGAGACGGCCTGCAGCACCCGCTCCGGTGCTGTTTATTTGACAATTTTCACAACCAGCGCGATATAGGGCTTGGAAGGACGTGCAGCTCGCCCGGTGAGGCGGGCTGTTTGCTTTCTCGGGCAGCTTGATGTCGCGCAGCGACCCGTGCTGCAATGATTTTCACCCTCCAGCAGCGGCCATGCCGGGCTGGCGGTTCTTACGTTCCGGAGCACTCAGATGGGCGCTGAAAAACACACGTTCTCAACCTATGCGCAACCCGACATCGAGTTTGTGCGCGGGGAAGGCGTGCGCCTGTACGACAACCGGGGGAACGAGTACCTCGACCTGACGGCCGGAATTGCCGTCAATGCCCTCGGTCATGCCAATCCTGAACTGGTGGCGGCGCTGACGGAACAGGCGGGCAAACTGTGGCACACTTCGAACCTGTTTCCCGTTCAGGGTCAGGAGAAGGTCGCCAGGCTGCTGTGCGAGCATACCTTTGCCGACCGGGTGTTCTTCACCAATTCAGGTGCGGAGGCGCTGGAATGCTCGATCAAGACGGCGCGGCGCTATCACTACAACCGGGGCGATACGGACCGCATCAACATCCTCACCTTTGAGGGCGCCTTTCACGGCCGCACTCTGGCGACCATAGCCGCCGGTGCCCAGCCGAAATACCTGGAAGGGTTCGGACCCAAGGCACCGGGCTTCATTTCCCTGCCTTTCGGCGACGAAGACGCGCTCAATGCCGCGATCGATGAGAACACTGCCGCCATCCTGATCGAACCCATTCAGGGCGAGGGCGGTATCAGGGAAGTGCCCAACCAGATGCTCCGCGACCTGCGCCAGCTTTGCGACAGGCACGGCATTCTGCTGATCTACGACGAAGTCCAGACCGGCATTGGCCGCACCGGCAAACTGTTCGCCCACGAATGGGCGGGAGAAAACGGTGAGGCCGCGCCGGATATCATGGCGGTCGCCAAGGGACTGGGCGGCGGCTTTCCCGTTGGTGCCTGCCTTGCCCGGCAGGAAGTTGCCGACGCCCTCACGGCGGGAACCCACGGCACCACCTTCGGCGGCAATCCGCTGGCCATGGCGGTCGCTGCCAGGGTGCTGGAAATCGTCACCGCGGACGGTTTCCTCGAAGCGGTCAACCAGAAGGGCCTGCTGCTCAAGCAGATGCTGGCCGAGATCGTTGACCGCTATCCCCGTCTGGTTTCGGAGGTCCGCGGCAAGGGGCTGCTGCTGGGGCTGAAGGCGATTGTGCCCAATACGGATATCATTGCCGCTTTCCGGGAGCAGAAACTGCTTGCCGTCGGCGCCGGTGACAACGTGGTGCGTTTCGCGCCGCCGCTCACCATTACGCCGGACGAGCTGCGAGAGGCGCGAGAAAAGATGATCGCAGCTCTCGACGGCATGGCGCAGGCTGCGCCGGCAACCTGACAAACACAAACCTGACCTTTGCGGGAAGGGAACATGAAATGACCGATACACCCAGACACTTTCTCGATCTTTCGGCACTCGATGCGGGAACGCTGAACACCATTCTGACCAATGCCGCCGCCATCAAGGGTGACGGGGACCATGACGCCAGGCCGCTGGCCGGCAAGACCCTGGCGATGATCTTCGAGAAACCCTCGACCCGTACTCGCGTTTCCTTCGATGTCGGCATGCGCCAGCTCGGCGGCGAGACGATTTTCCTGTCGGGTGCCGAAATGCAGCTCGGCCGCTCGGAAACGATTGCTGACACCGCCCGAGTGCTGTCACGCTATGTCGACATCATCATGATCCGCACCACCGATCACGAGCGCCTGCGCGAACTGGCCGAATATGCTTCCGTGCCGGTCATCAACGGTCTGACCGATGACACCCATCCCTGCCAGATCATGGCCGACCTGATGACCTTTCAGGAACATCGCGGGCCGCTCGAAGGCCGCAAGCTTGCCTGGACGGGAGACGGCAACAACGTGCTGCATTCACTGATCGAGGGTGCTGCCCGCTTCGGCTATGAGCTTCACATTGCTGTACCCGAGGGGTCCGAACCGGAAGCCCGCTACCTTGACTGGGCGAGGAAGAACGGCGGCACCATCCACCTCGGACACGATCCGCAGGCAGCAGTGGCGGACGCCGATTGCGTCTTCACCGATTGCTGGGTTTCCATGAACCAGGAGCACCGTGCCAGGGGCCACAACGTTTTCATGCCGTTTCAGGTCAACGAGGAACTGATGGCGAAAGCAAAGCCCGACAGCCTCTTCATGCACTGCCTTCCCGCGCATCGCGGCGAGGAAGTGACCGACGCTGTAATGGACGGTCCCCACTCTGTGGTATTCGACGAAGCGGAAAACCGTCTCCATGCGCAAAAGGGCATCATTGCCTGGTGCATGGGGCTTGGTAACTGATCTCCCGCAGCAGCAACCGCACGAAAGAAACCCATGACACAGGAAGCGTCCCAGCGGCCGTCTCTCGCCGGCATCGATTCGGTTCTGCCGTTTCACGTACCGGCGCTGGACGTGCGCGGCCGGGCCGTTCAGCTTGGCCCCGTGCTCTCGGCCATACTCGACCGTCACGCATATCCGGACCCGGTTTCGCGTCTGCTGGGTGAAGTGGTCGTCCTGACCGTGTTGCTGGGAAGCTCGCTGAAGTTCGATGGCCGTTTCACCATCCAGACCCAGAGCGACGGGCCGGTGTCCCTGCTGGTGGTGGACTTCAAGACGCCCGGCGCCGTGCGTGCCTATGCGGGCTTCGATGCCGAACGCGTTGCCCGGGCCGAGGCAGAGGGGACCGACACGCCGGAGGAATTGCTCGGCAAGGGCATCCTCGCCATGACCATCGACCAGGGTGCGCATACCCAGCGCTATCAGGGTATTGTCGAACTGTCGGGCGCAAGCCTGGAGGAAGTGGCGCAGGCCTATTTCCGCCAGTCGGAACAGATTCCCACCCATGTGCGCCTTGCCGTGTCCCGCCTGGTGATGCCGGCAACCGATGGCCAGGGTTCCTCGCGGACCTGGCAGGGCGGCGGCGTTCTGGTCCAGTTCCTGCCCGATGCGTCGGAGCGGTATACGCCGCGAGATCTGCCGGGCGGCGATGCGCCGGAAGAAGCCGATGAATTGCCTGACGAAGAGACCGACGAAGCGTGGGTTGAGGCCAGAATTCTGGCAGAGACCATCCGCGATGATGAATTGACCGATCCCGAAATCGGTTCCGAGCGGCTGCTCTACCGCCTTTTCCACGAACACGGCGTGCGGGTTCACGAGTCAAGCCGTATCGAGGACAAGTGCAGTTGCAGCCGTGAAAAGATTCTCAACGTTCTGAAATCCCTGCCGCCCGATGAGCTCGAAGAAAGCTGGCAGGATGGCAAGATCACCACCAACTGCGAGTTCTGCAGCACGGTTTACACCGTAAAACCCGGCGATCTGGACTAGATCGTTTCACGTTTCTTCGGAAACGGGACAACGATTTAATCCGTTGGTTTTGTTTGCGCATTCAGGCTTTTCCGATTCCGTCAAAACCTGAATTGCTCTAGCGGGTACAAAATGCCGCTGGTTTTGCGGCGCTGCCTGAACGGTTTGTAACTTGCCCGCCGAACAGCTTCCGGTATGGTCGCGGCCGATAACAGGTTCACGATACATGCCGTGAGGCGAGGCTGGCAGCCATTTCTATGCTTCAGAAAAGCGACATAGCCGGAGCAAAACCGGAACAGCAGGCAGATGGCGGGGGAGACGGCGGCTCTGGCCGCCCGCCAGCGGCGGGCCTGCTCACCCGCCTCAGCTTTGGTGCCGTGCAACTGGCGTTGATGGCCGTCGTGCTCGCGCTTGCGTTCGCGGCGACCCGTTATCTCGTCAACACCAAGCCGGAAGTGCCGAAAAGACCGATTTTCCCGGCAGTCTACACGGTTGAAACAACGCCGGCGCAACAGGGCAGCCACCAGCCGAGTATCCGGGTTTATGGAGAGATCGTTGCTGCCCGGTCCGTCGATCTGCGCAGTCTGGTGTCCGGTCAGGTGACTGCCGTCAATGCAAAGCTCAAATCCGGCGGCGTGGTCGACAAGGGCGAGGTGCTGCTTGAAATCGACCGCTTCAACTTCGAAGGCGCGCTGCGCGAGGCGCGGGCCAATGCTGCCGAAACCGAGGCCAAGATCGCCGAAGCCAATGCCCGTATCGAACTGGAAAAGAGCAAGCTGACTTCCCTGCGTGACCAGTTGCAGCTCGCTCGTAACGATCTTGCCCGCATCGAGCAGCTGCGCAGCCGGGGTGCTGCAACCGAAAAACAGGTGGAGGATCGCAAGCTGATCCTTTCCCAGCGCGGGCAGTCCGTCGAGCAAAGCGAGATCACGCTTACGGTGGAAAACGCCAGAATCGAGCAGCTGCGCGCCAACATGCTGCGGCTCAACTGGAAGATCGAGCAGTCGATGCGCGATCTGGAAAACACGCGCCTTACAGCACCTTTCCGCGCTACCGTGCGCTCAAGCACGGTCGAGATCGGCAAGCTCGTCAGCGCCAATGATGTGGTCGTCTCGATGTATCAGGGCGACACACTCGAAGCGCGGTTCGTTCTCACCGATGAGCGGTTCGGCAGGCTTCAGGCCGACAAGGCCGGCGTGGCCGGGCGCGCTGTCGAAGTGGTGTGGAATGTCGGCGGCATCGACTATCCCTATACCGGCGTGGTCGACCGCATCGGCGCAGAAATTGCCTCGGCAAGCGGCGGGGTAGAGCTGTTTGCCACCGTTGATCCCGGCGACGGGCCGTTACAGTTGCGCCCCGGCGCCTTTGTCGAGATCACCTTGCCTGACCGGACTTTCGGCAGTCATTTCCGGCTTCCCGAAACCAGCCTGTACGATGGCAACCGGGTTTATGTCGTCGTTGACGGGGCATTGCAGGAACGCACAGTCGAAGTGGCCGCCTATGATGGCGATCATGTGCTGATCGGGTCGGGCATCGAAAAAGGCGCCGAGGTGCTGGTCACCCGGATATCCGAGATCGGCCCCGGGTTGAAGGTTCGTACCGAAGGCCAGGCCGAACCGTCCCGCACCAGCAACGGGAGCCAGTAGATGGCCGCCGGCGGTCCGCCTTCGCGGGCGTCTGTCCCTTCCGCGCGTGACCTGGAAGGCAAGTCCGCCGGTCTGGTCGGCTTCGTTGCCCGCCACCACAACGCCGCCAACCTGATCATGGTGCTGATGATCCTGTTCGGTGTCTTTTCGCTAGGGCGGATCAATACCCAGTTTTTCCCGACACTCGAAATTCCCAACATTACCGTTACGGTCTCCTGGCCTGGCGCCAGCGCCGAGGATGTCGAGATCAACATATTGCAGACCATCGAGCCGGAAGTCCGGTTCATTGATGGTGTGGTCAAGATGGAGTCCTATTCGCGCGAGGGATCGGGCACCGTCTCGCTCGAGTTCGAGCGCAACGCCAACATGCAGAAGGCGTTGTCCGATGTGGAATCGGCCGTCAAGGCGATCACCAGCCTGCCGGAGGATTCCGAAACGCCCAAGGTGAGCCGGGTCTCCTTTTTCGACCGGGTGGCCAACATCTCCCTTGCCGGGAATATCCCTGAGCAGACCTTGCGGATTTATGCCCGCAAGATCAGGGACGACCTGATCGAGCGGGGCATCGACAAGGTCGACTTCAGCGGCATGCGCGACCTTGAATTGCAGGTCGACATCATGGACCGCGAGTTGCGCCGGCTTGGCCTGTCCATCGGCGATGTCTCCAGGGTTGTCGCAGGAAACAGCCGAGACCTGCCGTCCGGCCAGATGGAGGGCAATGTCGAAAAGCAGCTTCGCACCCTGGCCGAATTCAAGGATCCGTCTGCCCTTGGCCGCATCGAGGTCAAATCGCTGCCAAGCGGCGAGAAGGTTCTGCTGCGCGATATCGCCACGATCGGCACGGGCTTCGAGGATGGCGCCGAACAGGGTATGAGCAATGGCAAGAACGCCATTGAACTGGCGATCCGCCGCGCTCCGACGGCGGACACGCTGGCTACTGCCGCGATTCTCGACGAATACCTGGCGGAACTGCAAACCTCGCTGCCGCCAGGCATCGAGCTCCAGAAATACAACATTGCCGCCAATGCGCTGACCGACCGCATCTGGCTGCTGGTCAAGAACGGCATTGGCGGGCTCGTCATCGTGGTCGCGACCCTGTTTCTGTTCCTCAATGCGCGGGTCGCCTTCTGGGTGGCTGCCGGTATCCCCGTCGCCATGCTGGCGACCATCGGCCTGATGATGGTGATGGGCCAGTCGATCAACATGATCTCCTTGTTTGCGCTGATCATGATGCTCGGCATCATCGTCGACGACGCCATTGTTGTGGGCGAACACACCGCCACCCGGTTTTCCCTTGGCGACGGTCCTTACGAGGCGGCGGAGAACGGGGCCGGACGGATGGTCATCCCGGTTCTGGCCGCGATGACCACGACGATTGCCGCCTTCGCGCCGATCCTGATGATCCGCGACACCATCGGCCAGGTGATGGGTGTCATGCCGATCGTCGTCATCGCCGTCATCATAGCCAGTCTGATCGAGTGCTTCTTCATCCTGCCGGGACACCTGGCCCACACCCTTCAGCCGCGGGTAAAGCGCGGCTGGTCCTACTGGCGGCACCTGTTCTTTTCGCTGACGGTCGGCGTGTTCCTAATCGGCGTTGCGACGAGAAGTGCATCCGGCGACCTGTCCGTGGCCGGGCAATCCTATTCCGGCCTGATCCAGACCCTCGCCAGGCTGCAATCGGAAGCCGGCACCCCGGTTTTTCTGGCCCTGATGGTCCTCGGCTCCCTTGCCGCCGGCGCGTTGGCCGAAGGCCTGATCTGGGCAGCATCGGCCCTTGCCCGCCGAAGAAGGGGCCGGCAGGCGCAGCGTATCGACCTGGAGGAGGAAAACTGGTTCCGGCGGAGCTTCGACAAGGGGTTTGCCGCCTTCAGGGACGGGCCGTTCAACCGGTTGGTGTGTCTTTCCTTCCAGTGGCGCTATGTGACCATTTCCGTGGCGCTGGGGCTGACGATGATCGTCTTCTACGGCCTTTATATCGGCGGCGGACGGCTGCAGTTCGTCTTCTTCCCGTCGCCTGAATCGGAAAACATCAATGCCAATCTGGTGTTCAATGCAGGTACGCCGGAAGATCGAGTCAAACAGGTAATCAATGAAATCGAAGCCTCGCTGCGCGAAACCGAACAGCAGCTGACAGACGGCAAGGAAACGCTTGTTTCCGCCGTCTTCACCACGCTGGGCACCTCCGGCCGGAACCGGGGCGACAATCTTGCAACCGTCAGCGTACAGCTTGCTTCCTCCGAGGAGCGCACGGTTCGAACACCCGATATCGTCAAGGCCTGGCGCGACAATCTGCCGAAGCTGCCCGGCCTCAAGCGGGTGGCGGTTTCGGCCACGCGTGGCGGCCCGCCGGGACGCGACATCGATATCGAGCTGACCGGCCCGGACGCGGCTGTGCTCAAGGCTGCCGCTGCCGAGGTCATCGCGCTGGTGGAAGCGGTTCCATCAGTCAACGGCATTGCCGACGACCTGCCGTTCGGCAAGCCGGAACTGGTCATGCAACTGACCCCGCGCGGCGCGGCGCTGGGTTTCACCGTTGACGAGGTAGGCCGTCAGATCAGGGATGCGTTCGAAGGCGCGATTGCCAGGCGCTTTGCCGATGGAAATGACGAGATCGCCATTCGCATCTCGCGGCAAACCCGCGACCAGGGCTCCACGGCGCTGCGCAACTTCGAACTCAAGGCGCCGTCCGGCGGATTTGTACCGCTGGTCGAAGTGGTCAGCCTGACCGAGCGCCAGGGCTTTTCCGCCATCCGGCGGCTTGCCGGAAAGACGATCGTTTCGGTGACGGCCGATATCGACACCGACGTCGTCAGCGTCAGCCAGGCGCTGGAGCAGATACGGGAGGCCGGGCTCGAGCGCATCTCGGCCGGTTATGGCATCGACTACCGTTTTGCCGGGCGGGAACTGGAGCGGCAGAAATCCTTCGAGGATTTGCGCTATGGCGTCATCATCGCGCTGTCGATCATCTACATCATTCTCGCCTGGGTGTTCTCAAGTTACTTCCTGCCCTTTGCCATCATGCTGATCATTCCCTTCGGCGTGGTCGGCGCGATCTTCGGCCACTGGCTGCTCGGCTTCAACCTGACGATCATGTCCTTCATCGCGCTGCTCGGGCTTGCCGGCATTCTGGTCAATGATTCCATCATTCTGGTCAGCCGGATGAATGAGCGCATCCGGCAGGAGGGAGAGGCACTGTTCGAGGCGGCGGCCGGTGCCAGCCGTGACCGCTTGCGGGCGGTGCTGCTGACATCGCTCACCACCATCGGCGGGCTTGTGCCCTTGATGTTTGAAAAGAGTGTCCAGGCGCAGTTCATTCTGCCCATGGCCGTAACCATCATCTTCGGTCTGGGTACGGCGACGCTTCTGGTGCTGTTTCTGGTGCCGGCCTTTGTCGGCATCGGCGATGATATCCGCCGCCTGCTCGTGACCGTCTTCGGCTCGCACGCAAGGGCAGGCCGCCAACCCGCCGAATAATCGCGGCTGCCCGTTCAGTTGCGCCAGAAGTGAGGCATCAGCAGCACGAGGACCGTTAGCAGTTCCAGCCGCCCCACCATCATCGCAATGGTCAATATCCACTTTGCGCTGTCGTTGAGGCTCTTGAAGTTGCCGACCGGCCCGATGACGTCGCCCATGCCGGGGCCGACATTGGCGAGCGCCGTTGCTGCTGCCGAGGCCGCCATGATGAAGTCGAGCCCCACCATGTTGAGCGCCACGGTTGTAACCCAGAAGGCCAGCGCGAACAGGAAAAGGAAATTCATCACCGCTGCCGAAACCTCTTCCTTCAGCGGTTTTCCATTGTAGCGCATCACGAAAATGCCGTTGGGCTGCAGCGTGCGCCGCACATGCTGTTTGACCGTCTCATACAGAATCTGGAACCGGAAGATCTTGATCCCGCACGATGTCGAACCGGCGCACCCGCCGATGAACATGATCAGGAAGAAGAATATCTGAGAGGAAAAGCCCCAGCTGCTGTAATTGGTTGTTGTGTATCCCGTTCCCGTCACCAGCGATGTGACGTTCAGCAGCGAATGAAAGAAGCCGCGCACCGGATTGTCGGGTTCGGGATGCAGCCACCAGCCGATCATCGTCAGCAGGAGCAGCAGAAAAAGAAAGGCGCGCACCTGCGAGTTGCGCCACAGCGCTTGCGGTTCGCCACGTACCAGCTGAACATACAGGATGAACGGGATGGAACCTGCTATCATGAATACCGTCGCCACTGCATCGACCGAGTAACTGTCGAAATAGGCGAGCGATGCATCCTTTGTGGAGAAGCCGCCGGTCGCCACAGTCGTCATGGCATGGATGACCGCATCGTCGATCTTCATGCCCACCATCAGATAGGCCATGGCACACAGCGCGGTGATGAAGACGAACATCAGCGTCAGCGAACCCGATATCTGGGTTGCCCTCGGCATGATCTTCTCGGCCGTATCGAAGGCCTGATTCGAACAGTCGCCTGCATGCCGCCGACCTGCAGCATCGGCACCGCGACCGCCATGACGATGATGCCGAGCCCGCCAAGCCACTGCTGGATGCCCCGCCACAGCAGGATGCCGGGCGGCGCATAGTCGAGGCCGGTAATCACGGTCGAGCCGGTCGTCGTGATGCCCGACATCGATTCGAACATCGCATCGGTAAAGCTCGGCACCACACCCGCCCACATATAGGGCAGGGCGCCGAACATCGGCAGCAGGATCCAGGCAAGCGTCACCAGCACGAAAGCCTGCCGCGTGCTCATGTCGGTGACGGTTCCCCGTGCGCCGCCGTAAAGGCCGATGCCGACAAGGCTGGTCACCAGGCTGGCGGTGACGAAGACCTGCCAGTCGTCATTGTCGGCCATCAGGTCGACGACCGCCGGCAGCAGCATGGAAACGCCGAGCGTCGCCAGCAGCAGCCCGTTGACCAGCATGATTGGCCGGACCGCACGGAAAATCGAGCGTTCGGACGGTTTAGTTGTAGACAGGGTCTGCATCGGGCATGTCCAGCGAAAAGGCGGGGATGGCAACCCTGAGAACGTTGCCATCCTCCGAGCGCATTTCGTAATGCCCTACCATGATCCCGGAGGGAGTCGATAGCGGGCATCCGCTGGTATATTCGTAGCTGGCACCGGGACCGATGATCGGCTGTTCGCCGACGACCCCTTCGCCGGCGACTTCCTCGATCTGCCCGTTCGCATCGGTGATGTGCCAGTAGCGGTTGATCAGTTGAACGGCGCGGGTTCCGGCATTTTCGATCAATACCCGGTAGGCCCAGAAATAAAGATTGCGCTCCGGGTCCGAGCGCTCGTCGATGAACACCGGCAAAACGCTGACAGTGATTTGATCGGTCGACTGACGGTACATGCTGACAATTCTACCGTCTTCATGCCAGAACTGCCAGACGCTTTCATTTCGGCGGCTGCCGGCTGTTGGGGCAAGGCGGCTGCAGAACGGGATTCAATCGATGCTGGACGGGTTCGCAAGAAAACAGATCGATCCGCTGCTGATGGCGATTGCACGCCGGCTGGCCGGTACCGGCATCACGCCGAACCAGATCACCGTTGCAGGCTTCGCCATCGGCGCCTTTGCCGCAGGGGCGATTGCCGCCGGATGGTTTCTGACCGGCCTTGTCTTGCTGCTCGCGAGCAGGCTTGCCGATGGTCTCGATGGTTCGCTCGCCAAACTGACGAAGACGAGCGATTTCGGCGGCTTTCTCGACATCGTGCTGGATTTTGCCTTTTACGGCATCATTCCGCTCGGCTTCATTTTTGCCGATCCGGGGCAGAACGCGCTGGCCGGCGCCACGCTGATCTTTTCCTTCTACGTCAATGGCGCCAGTTTTCTGGCCTTTGCCACGCTGGCCGAAAGGCACAAGCTGGAAGGCAATGCGCGTGGCACGAAGTCGATCTTTTTCACCACCGGGCTTGCCGAGGCAACGGAGACGCTGGCGGTGTTTGTCCTTGCCAGCCTGTTCCCGGCCTGGTTCGCCGTCCTCGCCTGGCTGTTTGCGGCGGTATGCTTCTACACGGCACTCGTGCGCATCCTGCAGGCTAGGGAGACGTTCCCCGGCAAATAGCGGCGGGGCGGCTCAGGAAGCACCTTGCCGCCGCCAGCGCCTGATCGAGATCGGTCATCAGATCGTCCACATCCTCAAGCCCCACGGACAGTCGCAGCAGGCCGGGTGAAATCCCCAGTTCGGCCTGATCCTCGGCGGCAAGGTTCTTGTGCGTGGTGGTCGCCGGATGGGTAATCAGGCTCTTGGCATCGCCCAGATTGTTCGAGATGCGGATGAGCTTCAGCGCGTTTTCAAGTGCGAAGGCTGCCTGCTTGCCGCCTTCAACCTCGAAGGCCAGAAGGGTGGAGCCGCCAGTCATCTGCTTCTGCGCGAGTTCTGCCTGCGGGTGGGAGGGAGCGCCCGGATAGATCGCCCGCTTGACGCCCGCATGCGAGGCAAGAAATTCGCACAGCTTTGCCGCCGTTTCCGTCTGCTGGCGCACCCGCACGGGCAGGGTCTCCAGCCCCTTGAGCAGCACCCAGGCATTGAACGGGCTGAGGCTCGGCCCGGTGTGGCGGAAATAGTCGTGCAGGTTCTCCTCGATCCATTTCTTGCCGGAAAGCACGATGCCGCCAAGACAGCGGCCCTGGCCGTCAATGTGCTTGGTCGCCGAATAGACGACGATGTCGGCACCGAGCGCCAGCGGCTTTTGCTGCAGCGGCGTGGCGAAGACATTGTCGACGATCAGCTTCGCGCCGTTCTCATGGGCAAGATCGGCAATGGCGCGGATATCGCACAGTTCCAGCGTCGGATTGGTCGGGCTTTCCAGAAAGAACACTTTGGTTTCCGGCCGGACAGCCTGTTTCCAGGCATCGAGGTTCTTGCCGTCGACCAGCGTGCAGGCAACGCCATAGGAAGGCATCAGCTTTTCGATCACCCAGCGGCAGGAGCCGAACAGTGCCTTGGCGGCAACGATATGGTCGCCTGCCTTCAACTGGCAGCCGATAGCGCTGGCAACTGCGGCCATTCCGGAGGCTGTGGCCCGCGCATCCTCGGCTCCTTCCAGCAGACACATGCGCTGCTCGAACATGTGCACGGTGGGGTTCGCATAGCGCGAATAGATGAAGCCATCCTCGTCACCCTTGAAGCGCGCTTCGGCGGATTCGGCACTGTCATAGACAAAGCCCTGGGTCAGATAGAGCGCCTCGAAGTCTCTCCGAAGGGCGAGCGCAAGGTGCCGCCATGGACCAGTGCCGTTGCGGGATTCCAGTTTTCGGGCTTGGATAGGTCTTTCATCGTGTTATTACCGTCCTGTCGCTGCGCAACCGGAAACAAAAAAATCCGGCTGCAAGCGCTAGCCGGATCCGAGATTGCCCATTTCGGGTGCTTCGGCCCTTTTAGCGAGTTGTTTTACGTGGCTGCAAGCCGGCCGGCCCAAATCACCACGAGTTCAATAATCAGTGGTTTACTGGCGAAACCCCTTTGCGTCAATGGCGCGATTGACTAGAGCACTCTGCAGGTAATGTGCTCTGGATCAGAAACCGCAACCCAGGCAGGATCGATCGGAACGTCATGAGCGGCGACAAAAAAGAGCAATCCCGGGCGGGCATCTTGCCGGACCGCATGATTGCCGGGCTTTTCGAGAGCGGTGCGCTTGCATCAGCCCGCCCGCTCGATGCCGACCAGATCCAGCCGGCCAGCTCGACCTGCGCCTCTTGGCGAAGGGGCATACCGCGTCAGGGCCTCCTTCCTGCCGGAAAGACCACGTCGCTGATAAGCTGGAAAACCTGAAGCTGCACGAGTTCAGCCTGAAGGAAGGCGCGGTTCTGGAAACAGGCTGCGTCTACATCGTGCCCTTGCTGGAAAGCCTGACACTGCCGGATACGATCTCCGCCTCGGCAAATCCCAAGAGCTCCACCGGCCGGCTCGACATATTCACCCGCGTCATGACCGATCGCGGGCAGGAGTTCGACAAGATCGCAGCAGCGTATGACGGTCCGCTCTACATGGAGGTCAGCCCGCGCACCTTCCCGATCATCGTGCGGCCCGGCTCGCGCCTGTCGCAGGTCCGCTTTCGCACAGGCAGTTCGCAACTCGATGACGATGAGCTTCTCAACCTGCATGAAAAGGAAGTGCTGGTCGCCACTTCGGAGCCCAACATCCACAATCATGGCATTGGCCTGTCGATCGATCTGACGGGTGATGAAAGCGGGCTGGTCGGCTATCGCGGCAAGCGGCATACGGGCGTCGTCGATGTCGACAGGAAGGCGGCGCTTCAAATCCACGATTACTGGGAGCCGATCTACAATCGGGGTAACCGCGACATCGTCCTAGACCCCGATGAATTCTATATTCTCGTATCGCAGGAAGCCGTCCACGTGCCGCCTCTGTATGCGGCCGAGATGGTTCCGTTCGATCCGCTGGTCGGCGAGTTCCGCGTCCACTACGCCGGCTTCTTTGACCCCGGCTTCGGCCACGCCGCCGCAGGTGGTCTGGGCGCGCGCGGCGTGCTGGAAGTCAGAAGCCATGAAGTGCCGTTCATCCTCGAACACGGCCAGATCATCGGCCGGCTGGTTTATGAGCGTATGCTGGAGCGCCCGCAGGCGCTTTACGGCCAGGACCTCGGCTCGAACTATCAGGCCCAGGGCCTGAAACTGTCCAAGCACTTCCGCTGATACGGCCTATTTTTCCGTTTGGGATTTCAGGCCGTTCTTCTGCCAGTCCGGTGCGTGGCGGTCGCTACTGCCGTGCTCGGTCTTCTCCCACACATGCGGCCTGAAGATCAGCTGAAACAGCGCGCGCCAGCCAGCCAGCGATATCAGCAGCCAGTAGAACGGAAAGAGCAGAATCCAGAAAACCGAACGCCCGGCCCGCCGGTCGGGCCGGATAACGGCAAACTCGACGGCAACGACCAGCAGGCAATAGGTGGTGTAGCCGGCAACGAGGTTGAAGTTGCTGATGCCGGCCATGGCGATGTCGACGGCGCTGAGGGACGTTCCGGAGAAGAACCGTGCCATCTGGTAGGCGTAGGCAGCCAGAAACACCGGATGCACGAGAACCGACACGACCAGGGAAATCAGAATGACGTGGAACAGGGCATAGTTTCTCAGCCCCATTTCCCGTGCCGTTCTTACCGGCGACCGCATGTGAACCAGCAGGGTCTGCATCCATCCCTTGATCCAGCGTGTGCGCTGAAACAGCCAGGGCCGAAGCCGCGCCGGCGCCTCTTCCATCGTCGGCGTGGTAATCGTTCCGCACAGCATGCGGTAGCGGGCCAACCGCATGCCCAGATCGGCATCCTCGGTGACGTTGAAACTGTCCCAGCCGCCTGCCTCCAGGAGCTTTGCAAAGATGAAATGGTTGGATGTGCCGCCAAGCGGAATGGGTGCCCGCCAGCGAGCCAGCGTCGGCAGCATGCCGCAAAACAGGGTATCGTATTCCATCGCGTAGAGGCAGGCGAGCCAGGACGCATGGCGGTTGTCGACTACCAAAGGGGCCTGGAGGCAGGCAAGATCGGGTTCCGAGCGCAGGAACACCGTTGCGGCCTCCACCAGTTGCAACGGATGGGGGCGATCCTCCGCATCGTAGATGACGAGGTAGTCGCCATGCACCTTCTGCAGTGCATGGTTCAGCGCCCTGGGCTTTGTCCTCGGCATGCCCGGCGGCACGATCTCGAGATGAAAACCGGCTTTGGGAAGCTCCGCCGCAACTGCGGCAATGGTTTCCACGTCGTCATGTTCCAGCAGCAAATGGACATGCTTCCTTCCCGCTCGCCATTTGAGCCGGTCCAAAGCCGCAATCAGGTCGCCGATCTGACCGGCCTCCCGATATAGCGGCACCAGAATGACGTAGTCTCCGGGCGGCAGCATGGCCTCGGAAAAGCCGTTACCGCCGCCCCATACTTCGGCATCGATCCGGTCTATTCCGGCAAGAACGGCAGCGCGGAACACCGCAACCGCCACATAGAAGACACTGAAGAGAACGGAAGCCGAGAGAATGGCAGCCGCCGGATGAAGCCACACGAAGAGTGCGAAAATCGCCAGCAGACCGCCTCCCGATACGAGCTGCGCCCTCGTTACGACCGGCTTGGCGATCTGGTCTTCATCGAGAAGAACGAAACCGCTTTCAAAATCGGATTTCCGATTGTTTTTGCCCCCGCCATACCCGGCGCCGGCATGCAAATAGGCTTGCAGGCCTGCGCTGTCGTCAAACCTGTTGCCATGATCCGTCGAAAGGCTTTGGTGATATGTGTGGTGTTCCCCTGAATCGCCCAACCTGCTACAACCCCGCCAACAAATACCAGTAGCGAAGGTGGGTACTACCGCAGGCGAACGTATACTGGTTTCTCACCTTTGGTAAAGTGCGGCCCTGAATGTCGAAGCAGTTCTGGATTTCAGCCCTTGCGGCGATTGTATTGCTGGCCGTTCCCTCCGTGCCGGTGGCGCAGTCGCTGATCATTCCCAACTTCTGGGATTCGAACGAACGCTTCGTGAAACCCACGCTGACGCTGCGCCCGCGCATCCGGTTCCTGACTACGACCGACTTTCCGCCCTTCAACTTCATCGACCGGAAAAAACGGCTGTCGGGCTTTCATATCGACCTTGCGCGGGAGATCTGCAGCGAGCTTGGCGTGCTGGCGAAGTGCCAGATACAGGCACTGCCCTGGGATGAACTGGACAAGGCAGTCGAAGCGGGTGACGGGGAAGCCGTCATCGCCGGTCTGGCGGTTACTGCGGCTTCACGCGAAAAGTACGAGTTCTCGCGGCCCTATCTGCAAATCCCCGGCCGCTTCGTCACCCGGCGCGGCAGCGAGATCGTGGAGCCGGTCTATGAATCCCTGTTCCGCAAGACTGTGGGCGTGGTCGCAAACTCCGGCCACAAGGCCTATTTCGAACGAAGCTTTGCCTCCCGCACGGCCCGCGTTTTCCAGACCCGGCAAATGGCTTTCAATGCGCTGAAGAACGGCGAGATCGATGCAGTGTTCACCGATGCGGTTTCGGCATCCTTCTGGCTCGCCTCGTCCGGTGCCGAGGATTGCTGCGAGTTTACCGGCGGTCCCTATATCTCCGAGGAATACTTCGGTCGCGGGTTGGCGATTGCGGTGAAGCGGGGCGATACCGAGCTTGCCGACGCCTTCAACTATGCGCTGAAGGCCATCAACGACAATGGCAAGTTCAAGGAACTCTACCTGCGCTATTTCCCCCTCGGTCTTTACTGAAGCCTGGCGGCCTGACGCTCAGCGCTGATCGCGAAACGGCACACCAAGTGCCCAGACCAGATCGGCAGGCCGCTCGTCCTGCCACTCCTTCAGGCCGATGGTCATGCCGTCATGGCCTCGTTCCGGCTGGGCGATGTAGGTCTTGAACATCCTGTCCCAGACCGACAGGTTGAACCCGTAGTTGGAATCCGTCTCCTGCGGGATGACGGAATGATGCACCCGGTGCATGTCGGGCGTGACGATGATGAGGCGCAGCCAGCGGTCTAGCCAAAGGGGCAGTCTGAAGTTGGAATGGTTGAACATGGCGCCGCCATTGAGCACGATCTCGAAGACCAGTACCGATGCGGCCGGTGCACCCAGCGCCAGCACGACAGCGTACTTCCAAACCATGGAAAGGACGATTTCGATCGGGTGAAAGCGGATTGCGGTCGAAACATCGATGTCCACGTCCGAGTGGTGCATGCGGTGGATGCGCCAGAAGAGCGGAATCTTGTGCGAGGCGAGATGCGACAGCCAGACGGCGAAGTCGAGCACGGCAAAGGAGATGGCGAAGGCAAGCCAGTAGGGAGCTTCGATCAGGTTGAAAAGTCCGATGCCGCGCTCTGCCGCCCACAAGGCGCCGCCGACGGCAGCCGTCTTGAACAGCAGGCGTACCAGCAGGGAATCGATCAGCACGATGGTCCAGTTGGTGAACCAGCGCCGTGCCTTGAGCGGCCTGAGTTTGCGCCGCGGCACGAAATATTCGCAGGCCGCCAGCACGGCGAAAAGCCCCACGAAGATCGACAGTCTGACGGCAGCTTCCGACATCACTTTCCCTTTGCGCGCGGCATGGCCGGTTGTGTTCAAACCGCATGCAGGCCGTTTATTCGATGGCGCCTGCAACAAAGCAAGTCAAAGATAGGTGAGCATGCTGCCCTTGGCTTGGTACAAACGGTCGCGGCAGGTGGTTGGGCGCGGACAAGGCTTGGAATTGGTGGCAGCTTGCAGTAAACCGCTCCCCGTCGGGCCGGCTTTGGACGCTTTTGGCGCCCGTTGGTCTCTTCAGTTTCAAACAGCCAGGATTTGCTCGCCATGACCGGTGCACCCCTGCCCGCCCTGGACATCACCGATGATCTCGTCGAAGCCGCCGGCAAATCCAAGGCCTGGCCGTTCGAGGAAGCGCGCAAGCTCATCAAGCGCTATGAGAAATCCGGCTTCCCGAAAACGGTTCTTTTCGAGACCGGCTACGGACCTTCCGGTCTTCCTCATATCGGTACCTTTGGCGAAGTCGCGCGCACGACAATGGTGCGCACCGCGTTTCGCCTGCTGACTGCCGACAAGGTTGCCACCTGGCTGCTGTGCTTTTCCGACGACATGGACGGCATGCGCAAGATACCCGACAGTGTGCCCGACAAGGCCGCGCTCGAACCTTATCTGCATCAGCCGCTGACGGTTGTGCCCAATCCGTTCGGGGGAGACTACGAGAGCTTCGGTCACCACAACAACGCGATGCTGCGCCGCTTCCTAGATACGTTCGGCTTCAATTACGAGTTCGCCAGCGCCACCGAATACTACAAGTCCGGCAAGTTCGACGAGGTCCTGATGCTTGCAGTCGAGCGCTACGACGACATCATGAAGGTCATGCTGCCAACGCTGGGCGAGGAACGCCAGGCGACCTATTCGCCCTTCCTGCCGATTTCGCCGAAATCGGGCCGGGTCCTCTACGTCCCGATGAAACATGTCGATGCGAAGCAAGGCACGATCACCTTTGACGACGAGGACGGCAGCGAGACGACCATCCCTGTCACCGGCGGCCACTGCAAACTGCAATGGAAACCCGATTTCGGCGCGCGCTGGGCAGCCCTTGGCGTCGATTTCGAAATGTTCGGCAAGGACCACGGCCCCAACATGACCGTCTATGACCGTATCTGCTCTGTGCTCGGCGGCAGGCCGCCGGAGCATTTCGTCTATGAACTGTTTCTCGATGATCAGGGTCAGAAGATCTCGAAGTCGAAGGGCAACGGGCTAACCATCGACGAGTGGCTGGCCTATGCGCCGACGGAAAGCCTTGCCTATTACATGTTCCAGAAGCCGCGCACGGCAAAGCGTCTGTATTTCGATGTCATCCCGCGCGCGGTCGACGAGTATTTCCAGCAGATGGATGCCCTCGGTCGCAACGATCTCGACCAGAAACTGCAGAACCCGGCCTGGCACATCCACTCGGGAAATCCGCCGGAAGGCGCCATGCCGCTCAGCTTTTCCATGCTGCTCAATCTGGTCAGCGCTTCCAACGCTCATGACAAGGAAACGCTGTGGGGTTTCATTTCCAACTATGATCAGGAGCTTTCGCCTGAGCATAATCCAAAACTCGACGAGCTGGTCGGCTACGCCATCCGGTATTTCGAGGATTTTGTGAAACCGGCGAAATCCTTCCGCGCGCCGAGTGAGAGCGAACGCGCCGCGCTGGCCGATCTGGATGAGCGGCTGGCGGCACTTCCCGAACACGCCGATGCGGAAACTATCCAGACTGAGGTCTTCTCTGTCGGCAAGGACCACGGCTACGAAAACCTGCGCGAATGGTTCCAGGCGCTCTATCAGACGCTTCTGGGCCAGGACCAGGGTCCGCGCTTCGGCTCTTTCATCGCGCTTTACGGTATCGATGCCTCACGCAGGCTGATTGCGGAGGCGCTGGAGGGAAAACTGGCCGCCAGTTGAACCGGCGGCAGGTCAGAACGAAGGCCTCTGTTTGCTCCAGATGCCTTTCCCCGTTTTACGCGCTTCCTGTTCTGCTGCTTCAAGATCGCTATCGGAAGCCGTCGCCCAGCCCTGGGCCACCAGCCACCGGGAGAGGTCGATCTTTCCGATGCTGCAATGGCCGGAATAGCGCTCCCCACTGCGCGCCGTCTCCGTGCAACTGATGGTTCTGGCCCGGATGAAGCGCTGCAGTGCAGCACGGGCAAAGCTGCCGCAGGGCCAGTCGCCCTCGGCCGTTTCGCAATGCTTGTCCATCGGCAGAAGATCGATGCCGGCAAGGCGTATCAGCGTATCGCCGGAGCGCAGTTCACCCGCCTGAACCACGAAGGGGCGGGGAAAGAGGTCCGGCTTTTCGGGGATTCTCGCCTTCTGGCGGGCATTCTTCTCGTCCGCCGACTCGGCCGGCGCAATCCGCGTCAGCCCTTCCTCCGGTATCGGCGGAACCGGCAGCCTGCCTCCGCCGATCACCCGCACATCGCGTTTCGGCTCGCGCATGGTTTCGCCGAGCTTCTTCAGCGCTGCCTGCCGTTCAGCTTCCGTTGGTGTGGCGGCTGCAGGCGTTCTCATCTCTTCGGCAACCTCTGCCACCTGTTCCAGCGCGGCGGCCGGCGGCCCGGTGCCGGTCTGCTGATCCTGCTGGCTGTCACAGGCGGCGAGTGCTGCCGCCAACGCAAACAGCAGGGAAAGGCCGGCATGCCTTACTGGCTGGCCCATACGATGCGGGCGATCCATTCCACGTCCTTCATCGGGATGACCCGGTCCTCATGCTCCGGGTTGAGGGAAACCAGTTCGATCTGCGTGGCGGTCTTGCGCGCAAGCTCCTTGGCCATCACCTCGCCTTCCTTCGTCTTGACGACGACTCGGTCGCGCTTGCGGAAGCTCGCGCCGGGCTGCACGATGATGATATCCCCGTCGCGGTAAAGCGGCTCCATCGAACTGCCCGAGACCTCCAGCGCATAGACATTGTCATGATCGGAGCCGGGGAACTGGACTTCATCCCAGCCCTGGCCGACGGGAAAGCCGCCATCATCGAAAAAGCCGCCAGTGCCCGCTTCGGCAAACCCCAGCAGCGGCACATTGCGCAGCGGCGGCAGGCTGTATTTCGACATGATCTCGGAAACGTCCGGTGCCCGCTCCTCGACCAGCGACATGAAATCGGAAAGCGACGTGCCGGTTGCCCGCAATGCCTTGGCGATGCTTTCGGTGGAGGGCCAGCGGGCGCGGCCCTCGCCGGTAAAGCGCTTCGACTTGTTGAACGAGGTGGGATCGAGCCCGGCCTTGCGCGCCAGACCGGAGGCCGAGAGCGAGTGGCTCTTGGCCAGGGCATCGATTGCCGCCCATATCCGGTCGTGGGAGAGCATCCGGCCCCCTCTGTCTGCAGCCTTGCCGGTTCCCGGGCAGGCGATAAAGGAAATTATTCCTTTCTAGCAACGAGGCACACACGAGTCCAGACCGCCTGCTCACAAACCGGCCCATAAGGGGAACTTTTCTCACCACGCCGGCAGTTGCGGCTGCTGTTCGATATAGAAGGTTTCGGTTGGCGACAGATCGAGCAGAAACAGGCTGAAAACGGTCTGTTCCTGATTATCGACAATGCCGTCGGTGAACACCAGCCGGTCACCCGGTTCGTGTTCGACCGAGTATCGGCTGAAACGGTCTGAGAGAATGGCGCTTTCGTCCCGCGTCAGCTGGTTGAAGGAAAGCCCGTCACCGTAGATGCTGGCCTCCCCGGGTATTTCCTGAAGTTCCAGCCGGTAGCCGATCCAGCCTGCTTCGCTCTGATTGAGTGTTTCGAGCCTCAGGTAGAGGGTCAGCCAGAAGGCGCCATTGTCGAGGAACTTCGAGACTGCGGCAGAGGTATGCACCGTAAGCAGGCTGGGCCCGACGCTGTGCACGCGTTGGGTGATCACCGCCGGATCGGCATATGTGCCCTGACCACGAACACCGACGATATCGAAGCCACCTTGTTCATCGGAAAAAAGATATCGACCCGCCCGCCAGTATTTCACTGCGGGCGCATGTGGGTCATCGCCGGCATCAAGGCGCCCGTCGTCTGCCTGCGCACCCTTACCCATCGCGAGCAGTCCGACTGTAAGCACCAGGCCGGCCAGCCAGACAACCGTCCTCATGACCGGAATCCTAAGCCCGATTTACCGCCGCATCAATTGTGCAGCCCTCACTTTCATGCGATTTGTTTTTCTGCTGACAAAAGCTGACGCTGCGGGGAGGGCATGGGCAAAAAGCCGTTATCGGAGGAATTGACACCGCAGGCACTGCTGGAGCGGGCCTACTCGCTCGGCAATGACGAAGAGGCGAGGGCCCTCTATCGCGACTGGGCTCAAAGCTATGACGAGACCATGATGGATGGCCTGGGTTATCGCACGCCCGAGGCAACCGCAGCGCTGCTTGCCCGGCACACCAACGACAAAACGCAGCCGGTTCTGGATGTCGGCAGCGGCACGGGTCTTGCCGGTATCGAACTCGCCGGGCACGGCTTCACCACCCTGGACGCGCTCGACTATTCACCGGAAATGCTGGCGGTCGCCAGATCCCGTGGCGTCTATCGCGACATGATCGAGGCCGATCTCAATGCGCCGCTCGCCCTGCCGGATGATGCCTATTCGGCCATGATCTGTACCGGCACCTTTACCCATGCCCATGTGGGGGCAGGGTGCCTGCCGGAGCTGTTTCGCATCCTGCAGCCGGGCGGTGTCTTTGCCTGCACGGTACACAAGGATGTCTGGGAAGAGGCAGGCTTTGCATCGCAGACGCAAAGGCTCGCCGATGACGGCATTCTCGAGATGGTCAGCCGAGAGGCTGGTACCTATTACAGGACTGCCACCGAACCCGAAGGCTGGTATATCGTCTGGCGAAAGCAAAGGTAAGGCCGCCTTGCGGCAAGGTATGCGGGAGTTTCAATGAAAAAGACGGCATTGGTAACAGGTGCGGCGCGCGGCATCGGGCTCGCCACGGCAAAACGTTTTCTGCAGGAAGGCTGGAATGTCGCGGTGGTCGACATCGATGGCCCTGAACTGGAAAAGGCCGGGGCAGAGCTTCCCGGTGCGCTTCTGATCGAGGGCGATGTCTCCAAACCCGATCAGGTTCCCGGCTTCTACGAGCAGATCGAGGCTGCCTTTGGCGGGCTGAATGCGCTGGTCAACAATGCCGGCGTCGCAGATTTCGGCCCCATCGGGGAAACGACGTTCGAGCGCTGGCGGCGGGTGATGGAGACCAATCTCGACGGTGTTTTCCTGATGACCCAGGCGGCCATTCCATTGCTGAAGCGCCACGCCAGCGGAGACGGCGGCGCAATCGTCAACATCGCTTCCATCTCGGGATTGCGCGCCTCGACCTTGCGCGTCGCCTATGGCACATCGAAGGCTGGCGTCATCCAGTTGACGCTTCAACAGGCTGCCGAACTGGGCGACCACAACATACGCTGCAATGCCATTGCGCCGGGGCCAGTGCGCACCAAGCTCGCCATGGCCGTTCATACACAGGACATCATCGACGCTTATCACGATGCCATTCCGCTCAACCGCTACGGCTCGGAAGAAGAGATCGCGAATGCGATCTTTTTCCTGTGTTCGCAGCAGGCAAGCTACATCACCGGGCAGTTGCTGTCGGTCGATGGCGGCTTTGAGGGCACCGGCATCGGCCTTCCGGCGCTCAGAAAATAGGGTGATCTTCACCTTCGATGAACTGCATGCCGGGAATCAAAAACCCCGGCCTGGAGCCGGGGTTTTTGGCCGCATCAACTTGTGTTTTCGGAGTTTCAGCGCCGACCAAGCAGGCCGGCGAGGAATTTCTGCAAGCGGCCGATGCTGCAGGACATTTCAGCATGCGCCTTGAGGTCGGGATGCTGCTGCCCCATGGCAGCCTGTCCGATGATGAGGTAATTCAGCATGGGTTTACCTTTCTGTTGTCTTGCCCCCCCGCGTGATCCTGTTCGGCAGGGTTTGCCGGGTCAGGGGAGCGAGTCGACGTGCACTGAGTGCGCCTTGGCTTTTATATAGGTGCACTCAGTGCGCATTTGCAAGTGAAAAAGTGCACTGATTGCACTTTTCTGCTAGACAGGTAAACACGGTGATAAAATAGCAGGCCGGGAGTTTCGTTTTGAGTTCAAGATCCCTCGACATGTCGCCCAAGCAGTTCCGCCGCTGGCGCAAGGCTCTCAAGCTGGGCCAGAAGGAGGCGGCCGAAAAGCTTGGCCTCAACAAGCGGATGATCCAGTATTACGAAAAAGGCGAACGCGACGGGAAACCGGTCAGGATTCCCCGCTACATTCGCCTGGCATGCTACGCGGTGGAAAAGGGCGTGCACGATTTCGACGGTGAAAACGCGGTCTGAAGCCGGAGATTTCCAAGGCTGAACAGACTGCGCCTGAATGGTTTCCTAGCTTGCCTTGCCGCGGGTTGAAATTACTGTCCATAGGAAAATAAGCATCGACAGGATGCTCAACACCGAGCCGGCCTTGGCAAGCGCTTCACCCGTGCCGTCAATTGCCATCACGATTCCCGGCGCAATCAGGACCACCCCCAGGGTTGCGACGGCATAATGGATCGTTGCAAGCCGGCTGGCTGCGGCTGCCGGCACCAGATGATAGTAGATGCCGAACAGACCCATGGTGACCCAGCCGAGCAGGTTCACATGGGCATGTGCCGGTGCATAGAGATGATTGCCCGTGGCTGACATGTGGATGCCCCAGGCCATGCCGATGACGACGAACACAACGGCGGTAGCGAAAAACCGGAAAGCGGTACCCTGCATTTTGTTCCTCCCGTAGATGCAGTTTGCCTTGCCGCCCCCAGGATTCGCCCGCTTGCGCCGGTAACCGGCGGTGCTGTCATGCTGTGATCCGCAAGCAACGGGCAGAATCGCCAGCGCAGACTATCGCACGCAAATTCATATGAAAAATTACTTTTAGATATGATATCTATTTGTTCCATGAATTTACGAAGCTTCGATCTTAATCTGCTCCTGGTGCTGGATGCGCTCCTGCGTGACAACTCGACCACGCTTGCGGCCCAGCGCATCGGTCTTTCGCAGCCGGCCGTTTCAGCCGCGTTGCGGCGTTTGCGAATGCGTCTCAATGACCCCCTCTTCGTGCGTCGCGGCCAGCGGCTGGAACCCACCGACTACGCAAGGGATCTGGAAGTACCCTTGCGCGAAGTGCTCGACCGTCTTGAGGGTCTGCTTGCCGGCTCCCAATCCTTCGATCCGGCAACCGCCAGCGATACTTTCAAGCTGTCGGGATCGGATTTCTTCTCTGAAATGCTGATGCCGCAACTGGTTGACCGGCTGGCTGTCAGGGCACCCGGCATGCGGGTGCAACTGGTCGATCTGGTTCCCGACAGCTATGTCGGCACCCTGCAGAGCTATGAGGTCGATATGGCCATGATCCCGAGTTCGGGTCATCCCGAATGGGTCGACTGGCAGCCGCTGTTCAATTCCAGCTTTGCTGCGATTGCGGGGAAAAATCACGCAAGGCTTTCCCGGGCAGGATTGAAACCCGGCGATACAATACCGATGGATCTGTTCTGCGACGTGGGTCACATTCTGTTTTCTCCCCAGGGTCATCTGTCCGCCATGGGAGATGCGGCCCTTGCCAAGGTCGGCCGCAAGCGCCGTGTCGTCATGACCATGCCGAGCTTTTATGGCGTCTGCCGGGCTGTGGCCGAGAGCCGCCACATCGCGCTAATCCCCCGGCAATTGGCAGAACGCCTCGGCCCCAAGCTGGGGCTTGATATCTTCAAACCGCCAATGACCATCCAGCTGCCCACCATCGGTCTGTTCTGGCACAAGCGTTCCACCAACGCGCCGGCCCATCGCTGGCTGCGCGGGCAGATAGCGGCGATCATGAATCCCCTGAACGAGGGCGAGCCGCCTTTGCCGGCATTTGATGCCGGCAGCCAATAAAAAACCGGCCAGTTACCCGGCCGGTAATTTGCTCACCGAAGCTGGAATCCCCGATCAGGCAGCCTTTTTCTGCGGCTCGCCGCTTTCCGGGTTGAAGCGGTCGTAGAACTTCTCGTCCGTCTTCGCCATTTCCAGCAGCAGCTTGTTCGGCTTGAACTGCGCACCGTACTTTTTCTGCAGCTTCTTGCACATGTCGACAAAGGCAGCCGTGCCCATGCCGTCGATATAGGAGATCGCTCCGCCGGTGAACGGCGCGAAGCCGAAGCCCAGGATCGAGCCCACATCGGCCTCGCGAACATCGGTCACCACGCCTTCCTCGACGCAGCGCGCGGCTTCCAGCGCAATGACGGCATGATATCGGTTCTTCAGTTCCTGAACATCGATGGCGTCCGCGTTCTGCTGCGGGTAGAGCGTCTTGAGATCGGGCCACAGATGCTTCTTGGCGGGTTTGTCGGGATAGTCGTAGAAGCCCTTGGAGTTCTTGCGACCGAGACGGCCGTGTTTTTCCACCATGGTGTTGACCAGTTCGACATGCCGCGGATCGACAGCCTTGTCGCCCATGTCGCGGATCGTCTGGTGCAGGATTTTGTGCGACAGGTCGATTGCCGTCTCGTCGTTGAGCGCCAGCGGCCCGACCGGCATGCCGGCCTGCTTGGCGACGTTCTCGATCATTGCCGGCGGCACGCCCTCGATCAGCATGTTGTAGGCTTCGCTCATGTAGCGCAGCACCATGCGGTTGATGTAGAAGCCGCGCGTGTCGTTGACGACGATGGGCGTCTTCTTGATTGCCAGCACGTAGTCGAGCGCCATGGCAAGCGCCTCGTCACCGGTCTTCCTGGCCATGATGATTTCCGTCAGCATCATCCGGTCGACCGGCGAGAAGAAGTGGATGCCGATGAACTGTTTCGCCCGCCTGGAATTCTTCGCCAGCGAGGTGATCGGAATGGTCGAGGTGTTGGAAGCGAAGATCGCATCCTTGCGCATATGCGCCTCGGCCTGTTCGGTGACGGCTTTCTTGACTTCCGAATCCTCGAACACCGCCTCGATGACGAGATCGCAGTCGGCAAGCGCGGCATAATCGGTCGTCGGCTGGATGCGTGACAGCAGCGCTTCCTTGTCTTCTGCCGTCGAGCGGCCTTTGCCGATCGCCTTGTCCTCGATACCGGCTGAATGCGCCTTGCCCTTTTCGGCCGCTTCCATGTCGCGGTCGAGCAGCACCACATCGATGCCGGCCTTCGCCGTCACATAGCCGATGCCAGCACCCATGAAACCGCCGCCGCCCAAAATGCCGACTTTCTTGATGGTAGATTTCGGTACGCCTTCAGGACGGCGCGCGCCCTTGTTGAGGGCCTGCAGCGACAGGAAGATCGAGCGCACCATGTGCTTGGCTTCGGTCGTCTGCAGCACGTTGGCGAAATAGCGCGACTCGACCCTGAGCGCCGTATCCATCGGCAGCAGCAGGCCTTCATAGACGCATTTCATGATGGCGCGGGCGCCCGGATAATTGTCCTGCGTCTCACGGCGGTAGATCGCATTCGCCGGCGGGAAGAGCTGTGCGCCGGCTGCCGAATAGACCGGTCCGCCCGGCAGCTTGAAGCCTTTTTCATCCCATGGCTGAACGCCCTTGAGACCATCGCGGATCATCTGTTTTGCTGCTGCCACCTCGGTGCCGGGTTCGACCAGCTCATGTACCACGCCGAGCTTCTTGGCCTTGTCGGGAGAGAAGTTCTTGCCCTGCAGCAGGTATTGCAGCGCTTCCTGGGTGTGGATCAGGCGCGGCAGGCGCTGTGTGCCGCCACCGCCTGGGAAAAGACCAACCTTGACTTCCGGCAGGCCGAGCTTGGCGCCTGGATCGTTGGCCAGAACCCGGCCATGACAGGCCAGCAGCATCTCGAACACGCCGCCCAGTGCCTGGCCGTTGATGGCGGCGACAAACGGCTTGCCGCAGGTCTCCTGCCTGCGCAGGATCAGGCCGAGGCGCGACGCCTGCTCGAACAGGACCTTGGCAGCACCTTCGGGATCCTTTGCCTTGAGTTCCTCATACTGGCCCATCATTGCCCCGAGCATGGATAGATCGGCCCCTGCGCCGAAGGCTTTCTTGCCGGAGGTGAAGACGGCGCCCTTGATCGCCTCGTCACCAGCCACCTGATCGATGATCTTTTCCCATTCGTCGATCACCGACTGGTCGATGACGTTCATCGATTTCTCAGGCGAGTCCCAGGTGATCAGCGCAATGCCGTCGCTGTCGGTTTCAACGGTAAAATTCTTGTAAGTCATGGTCTTGCTCTGTCCTGAAAGTCTCAAATCCGTTCGATGATGGTGGCAGTGCCCATGCCGGCGCCGATGCACAGCGTGACAAGTGCCGTCTGCTCGCCGCGGCGTTCCAGTTCATCCAGCACGGTGCCGAGGATCATCGCGCCTGTGGCGCCCAGCGGATGGCCCATGGCAATTGCCCCGCCACAGACATTCATCTTGTCGTGCGGCACGTTGAAATGCTGCATGAAACGCAGCACCACGGAAGCGAACGCCTCGTTGAGTTCGAACAGGTCGATGTCGGAGATTTTCATCTTCGCCTGCTTGAGCAGCTTCTCGGTGACATCGATCGGTCCCGTCAGCATCAGCGCCGGATCGGAGCCGATATTGGTGAAGGAACGGATTCTGGCGCGCGGGGTAAGCCCCATCTTCTTGCCACCCTTCTTGGAGCCGAGCAGCACAAGGCCGGCGCCGTCCACGATACCGGAGGAATTGCCCGCATGGTGGACATGGTTGACGGCCTCCACATCGGGATGGGCTGCGATGGCAACCGCGTCGAAACCGCCCATTTCACCCATCATCACGAAGGACGGGTCGAGCGAGGCGAGCGACTGCATGTCGGTACCCGGCCGCATGTGCTCGTCGCGATCGAGAATGGTGATCCCGTTCTGATCCTTCACGGGAACGACCGAGTTTTTGAACCGGCCTTCCTCCCAGGACTTGGCAGAGCGCTTCTGGCTTTCAACCGCATAGGCGTCCACATCATCACGCGAGAAGCCGTATTTGGTGGCGATCAGATCGGCCGAAATACCCTGCGGCATGAAATAGGAGGGAACGGCGACGGAAGGGTCCATCGGCCAGGCACCGCCCGACATGCCCATGCCGACGCGGCTCATGCTTTCAACGCCGCCCGCGATGACGACATCGTCCATGCCGGCGCTGATCTTCGAAGCGGCAAAGTTTACCGCATCGAGACCGGAGGCGCAGAAACGGTTGATCTGCATGCCGGGAACCGCGTTGTCGTAACCGGCCTCGAAAACGGCTGCGCGGGCGATGTCGGAGCCGGCCTCACCGACGGGATCGACGCAGCCCATGATGACATCGTCCACCGTGGTGGTGTCCATTCCGTTGCGGTCGCGGATTGCTTCCAGCGTCTTGGCGGCCAGGCGAACCGCCGGGACCTCGTGCAGGGAGCCGTCTTTCTTGCCGCGGCCGCGCGGGGTGCGGACGTGATCGTAAATATAGGCGTCGGCCATTTTCTTCTCCGTTGCTGCTTTCAGGCGGGTTGCGGCCCGGAAGGTACGATATCCTCCGGTGCAGCCCAGTTTTCGAGCGACTGAATGCGCTTCAGCCATGCGTTGATCGAGGGAAACTGCGACCAGTCGAGATCGACATGATCGGGCCAGAACAGGTATCCGCAGGCCGAGACATCGGCAATCGTCGGCCTGCCGGCAGCAAGCCAGTCATGCGTTTCCAGATGCCGCTCGACGATCTTGAGCGCGGCGATGGTCCGCCCCTTCATGAACTCGGCTTCCGGATCGCCCCCCTTGTTCAGAAAGCGGTGCAGGAAACGCCAGATGCTCAGATATCCGGTCAGCTTGTGATTATCGAACAGGATCCAGCGAAGGACCTCGCGTTCCTCTTGCGGTGTTTGCGGCTTGTACATGCCGGTCTTTCCGGCAAGGTGGTAAAGGATCACGCCGGTCTGGCTGAGCACGAGATCGCCCTCGCCATGGTCCACGAGCACCGGCACTTCCCCCATTTCATTGAGCGCCCTGTATTCCGGTGTGCGGTGGGCACCGTTGAAAAAGTCCACCCACTCTGCCTGCCAGTCGCAGCCGGTCAGTTGCAGCATCAGTGCCGCCTTGTAGGCATTGCCCGATTCGACAAAGCAGTGGAGGGTGTAGTCGGCCATTACTCGATGCCTTCAACCAGCACGACATGTCCGGTCGAGACCGGCAGGCGGTGTTCACGGGCCTTCTGATAGGTTTCCGAATTGAAACAGGCCTGCGCGGTTTCTAGATCCCTGAACTCGATCACCACATGGCGCGCACCAAGATTGTCGCCATCGACGGAAAGGTTTTTCCCGCCACGGGCCAGAAACTTCGCGCCATATTCGGTGAAAGCAGGTGCGGCGCCATCAACATAGAGCTTGTATTGCTCCGGGTCGCGCACATCCACATGGGCAATCCAGTAGGCCTTGGGCATTATTCGGCTCCTTCGGAAATGACGAGGTGTCCCGTGGAGGCGGCAAGCCGGTGCTTGCGGGCAGCCTGGTAGGTATCGCTGTTGTAGCAGGCGCGCGCGGCCTCGATGGTCGGGAACTCGATCACAACATGCCGCGGCCCGAGCCCTTCGCCCTCGACCTGGTCGGACGGTGTGCCGCGGACGAGAAACCGTGCCCCGAACTCCTGATAGGCGGGTGTCGCTCCGGCAACGTAGTTTTTATAGGTCTCGGGGTCATGCACATTGATATGTGCGATCCAGTATCCCTTGGGCATTCGGCGGCCTCCTCAAAGCGTTCTTGCGATCAGCAGTTTCATGATCTCGTTGGTGCCGCCATAGATGCGCTGCACGCGGGCATCACGGAACATGCGGGCGATCGGGTACTCGTTCATGTAACCATAGCCGCCATGCAACTGCACGCACTCATCCATCACTTTGCATTGAAGATCGGTGGACAGGTATTTGATCATTGAAGCGGTTGCCGGGTCGAGCTTGCCTTCCAGGTGCCGCGCCACGCAATGGTCGACGAATACCCGCATCATGGTTGCTTCCGATTTCAGTTCGGCGAGCTTGAAATGGGTATTCTGGAATTCGATGATCGCCTTGCCGAAGGCCTTGCGCTCCTTGACATAGGCAATGGTGATCGCCAGCGCGCGCTCGATCGAGGCAATAGCCTGATTGGCGATCAGCAGGCGCTCCTGCGGCAGCTGCTCCATCAGCTGAATGAAACCCATGCCCTCGTCGGTCCCGATCAGGTTGGACGTCGGCACCTTCATGTCGTTGAAGAACAGTTCCGACGTGTCGTTGGCCTTCAGCCCCACCTTGTCGAGGTTGCGGCCGCGCTCGAAACCATCGAGCCCGTCAGTCTCGATGACGATCAGCGAGGTTCCCTTCGCACCCTTCGAAGGGTCGGTCTTGGCAACGACGATGATCAGATTGGCGTTCTGGCCGTTGGTGATGAAGGTCTTCGAGCCGTTGATCTTGTACTGGTTGCCGTCACGCACGGCAGTCGTCTTGACGCCCTGCAGGTCGGATCCCGCGGCAGGTTCCGTCATGGCAATGGCGCCGATCAACTCGCCGCTGGCGAGTTTCGGCAACCACTTCTTCTTCTGTTCTTCCGAGCCGTAATGCAGGATGTAGGGCGCCACGATGGCCGAATGCAGGGCTGCGCCAAAACCATCGGCGCCGGCGTGGCCGAGCGATTCGATGATCGCCGCCTCATGGGCATAGCTGCCGCCCGCACCGCCGTATTCCTCCGGCATGGCGGCGCACAACAGGCCGTTCTGGCCTGCGGCCTCCCAGATATCCCGGCTGACGATTTCGGCTTTTTCGAATTCGTCATAGCGCGGCATGATTTCATTTTCGCAGAACCGCAGCGCCATGTCGCGCAGCATGGAGACGTCTTCGGTCTCCCATGCAGGCCTGGCCACATCGAGAACTTCGATCGGGCGCATGTCTCTCCTCCGTCTTGCAGTCCCGGCGAGCTTAGAACGCTTCCGCCTTCAGGGCCATCATCGATTCTGCACCCGTTTCGATGCGTGCCAGATGCGCGGCTGCCTCCGGCATGATGCGTTCGAAATAGTAACGCGCGGTCGTCAGCTTGTTTTCATAGAATTCGGCCCGGCCATTGGCCCCGGCTGCGAGCGCTTCATGCGATTTCTCAGCCATCAGGGCCCACATGTAGCCCAGCGTTACCAGACCCATCAGGTGCATGTAGTCGGTGGAGGCGGCGCCTGCATTGTCGGGGTTCTTCATGCCGTTCTGCATCAGCCACATGGTGGCGGCTTCCAGCGCCTTGGTGCCCTGGCGAAGCGGCTTGGTGAAGGGCGCCATCGCTTCGTTTTCCATGTGCTTCTTGGTGAAGCCGTTGACCTCCGCCAGGAAGGCCTGCATGGCGCGGCCGCCATCCTTGGGCAGCTTGCGGCCCACCAGATCAAGCGCCTGGATACCGTTGGCGCCTTCATAGATCATGGCAATGCGGGCATCGCGCACGAACTGGCTCATGCCCCATTCCTCGATATAACCGTGTCCGCCATAAACCTGCTGCGCCTTCACGGCATTCTCGAAGCCCTTGTCGGTGAGCACGCCCTTGATGATCGGGGTAAGAAGCCCCATCAGGTCATCGGCGGTCTGGCGCTCTTCCTCGGTAGCGGCACGATGCGAGATGTCGCCCTGCAGCGCTGTCCACAGCATGAAGGCGCGGCCTGCCTCGTTGATCGCCCTGATATCCATCAGCATGCGGCGCACGTCAGGGTGCACGATGATCGGATCGGCTTTCTTGTCGGGAAATTTCGGACCGGTCAGCGAACGGCCCTGAATCCGTTCGTTGGCGTAAGTAACCGCGTTCTGGTAGGCGGCTTCCGAAATCGCCAGCCCTTGCAGGCCGACGCCAAGCCGCGCCTCGTTCATCATCACGAACATGGCATTGAGGCCGCGGTTTTCCTCGCCGATCAGATAGCCCACCGCGTCGTCATAGTTGAGAACGCAGGTGGAATTGGCGTGGATGCCCATTTTCTCCTCGATCGAGCCGCAGGTGACCCCGTTGCGCTCGCCGGGGTTGCCATCGCCATCGAGAACGAATTTCGGCACGATGAACAGCGAGATGCCCTTGGTGCCTTCCGGTGCGCCCTCGATGCGTGCCAGCACCAGGTGAATGATGTTGTCGGAAAGGTCGTGTTCTCCGGCGGAAATGAAGATTTTCTGTCCTGAAATCCTGTAGCTGCCGTCGCCGGCCGGAACCGCCCTGGTGCGCAGCATGCCCAGATCGGTGCCGCAATGGGGCTCTGTCAGGTTCATGGTGCCGGTCCAGGTGCCCTCGATCATTTTCGGCAGATAGGTCTGCTTCTGCTCGTCGGACCCGTGCACCTGAATGGCGGCAATCGCGCCCTGGGTCAGCCCCGGATACATCGAAAATGCCATGTTGGAGGAGATCAGATACTCGCCGACAGCCGAATGCAGCGTGTAGGGCAGGCCCTGGCCGCCATATTCCACCTCGGCGGAAAGCCCCATCCAGCCGCCTTCCTTGTAGGCCTGGAAGGCTTCCTTGAAACCCTTCGGTGTCGTTACCGAGCCGTCGTCATGCCTTGTGCAGCCTTCCTGGTCGCCGGACAGGTTGATCGGCTGAAGCACTTCCTCGCAAAGCTTGGCCGCCTCGCCGAGAATGGCTTCGATCATGTCCGGAGTGGCTTCCTCGAAGCCCGGAAGGTTGTGATACTTCTCGAGGTTCAGCACCTCGTTGATCACAAACAGGGAATCCTGCAGCGGAGCACTATAGACTGGCATGATGACCTCGCATTTCCTCTTGATTACGCCGGGCCGGAGCCTGCGATAGCCGCAAACCGTGACATGCCCATGGCCGGGCCGCCCATATTCGGCTTCGCCAACCGGCCGCTATCACCATCAGGCGTTACAGTGCATCTCTAGCAAATTCTTACGCTTCCGTAAACGTCAAAATTTTGTGAAATGGCCACCAAACGCCAATCGGCGCGGCGCGCGCCGGCAAGGCATGGGAACATGCCTTTTACCTAAGCAGCATGAGAGGGGTGCGCAAGGCGCAGCAATCCACTCCCGCCGCCGGCAAAACGCCGAAAGCAGGTCAAATCTGTGCCGGGAAGGGCGGTATTCCGGGGAAAACGGCCGTCGGCTGGCGAATCATATCCGCTGCAGTACCCGGTGGAATCATGTTTCCGCCGGGTGCGGAAGGAGCGACTGGCGCTCCCCTGCCTTACAGCTGGCTTTCGAGATAGCTGATGGTCTCGCCGATTTCGTCCAGCGCTTCGTCGATTTCCTTCTTTTGTTCAGAAAGAACGCCGACCTGGCGCTTGAACTTGTCGATGAGCTTTTCCGTGGCGTCCCGGGTCAGGTGATCCTGGTCGTTCACTTCGAGAATCTCTTCGATCTCGGAAAGCGAGAAACCCGACCGTTTGGCCAGCAGGATCAGCTTCAGCCGCTCACGGTCGGCCGCGGAATAAAGCCGGGTCGACCCCACGCGTTTGGGGGACAGAAGCTTGCGATCTTCATAAAAGCGCAGGGTACGCAAGGTTACGCTGAATTCACGGGAAAGCTCCCCGATGCGGTACATCGTTTCAGCATCATCGCCGGCTTTATCTCTTACCAATCCGATCAAATTGCCGGTATGGGCATGTGGATGCATTTGTTGTTCCTCATAAACTGCTAAATTCCGCAGATTCAGACCAACGGGCTTCCCTCCCGCGTCCCCACTTAACCTAACGTACGGACATTGATGTCCTGGCGCAAGTATTCAAGAGCCAACATGGTTGATTGAATAGGCCAAACACCTTGCATGAAGCCTGAAACAGCGGTGTTCGGCCTCAATTGGGGAATTTATCCGCACATTTTTGCCTGCCGGATCATCTCTCTGCGGAATTTTGATGATTGAAGGGCACCGGAACGCTCGGTCCGGTAAACTGTAATTGACGCGCACGTAAACGTTATCCTGACAAAATTCAACCCCCGATACATCTTGCCAGCGCGTAGCAGCTTCCCGCTGCCCGCATGGGTGCCCGCCCGCGAACTTTTGATTCGTCTCTCGGCGACCGGCAGCAGAACGTTAACCATTAACCGCTTGTTTACCCTGTTTTGTGAAAGGTGGTTCCCACACAGGCGGTGCACGACATTTTTGATTCGCCGGCCGGCACAGGACGTATTTTCGGATGACTCGCAAAGATCGCAGTGAAGCCAACAGCATCGGCGCAAGCACCGGGCCACGGGCGTCCTTAGAAAGCAGGGGTCGTTAGACGTAATATGAGTAGAATACGCTCTCATCTCGATGCGATTATGACCGGCGGCGACGGTGATCGGAATGCAACCCAGGCACCGCCCCCGCGCCCGGCATTCCCGCGCTCAACAGGTGGCCAGCCTTCCCATTATGCCAGTCAGCCGGTCCAACCGGAGCCACAGTCCGCGCCGCAGCCGGCACCGAACCTTCGTGATATTCACCGCTCCCTCGATCAACTCGCCAGCCGGGTCTCTGCAGCATCGCGCAACAATGCAGCGCCGGCGCCACAGGCCGGTGGCAGTGCAATGCCCGCACTCCACGAAATCCGGCAGGAAATCCAGCGCGGCATCAGCCAGGTAAGACAGGAACTGGGCAATTCGCTCGATCACGATCTGAAGCGGATCGCCGATGGCATTGCCGCCCTTCAGAGCGGTCAGAATCTGCATCCTGGCTATGTCGACCAGATGCAGGCCGAACTGCAGAACCTCAACAGCGGTATCCGCCAGATCGCGGAAATGCAGTCGACGGTTCCCGCCTCTCAGGTCGATCTTTCCGGCGTATCGCAGTCGATCGAAAGCGGTTATTCCGAGATCGTTCAGAAGCTCGACCAGGTTCTCGCCCAGCGCGGCAGCGAACTGCCTTCGATTCCCGAAATCAGCATTCCGGACTATTCCGGTGACTTCAAGGCGCTGGCAACCCGCATCGAGGAAGTCGCCCGGGCCGTTGTGTCCATGTCGGTTTCCGCCGGCGACATTGAAGACCACCATGCGCTGGAGCGGATCGAGGCGCGCCTCGCCAGCCTGGCAAAAGCCCTGGAATCTGCTCCCGGCACATCCGGCGGATCGGTCGATGATCACATGTTTGCCGATATGGCGAGCCATCAGGAAACGGTCGCCGCAGAGCTTTCCCGGCTTTCGCAGCAGCTCGAAGTGCTGCAGGCAGGCGGCGGTGCTGCTGCTCCCGGTCATGCCGGAGAGCTGGCACAGAGCATTGCGGGCCTCGAGGCGCGCATCGCCACACTCGCCGACCGTTTTGACGGCCTTGTTTCGGGGGCGGGAGAGGGCTTCAATGCCAATGGTCAGGAGATCCTCGCCGTATTGCAGGATCTGGTGGGGCGGGTCGAGGCGATAGAGCAACTCGCCTCGCAGGCAGCACAGGAAGACTTTGCCGGTGAGCCAGGCATGGCCGGTGGTGCTGAAGATCGCATTGCCAGCCTTGAAAACCAGCTGTCCTCGATTGCATCGCAACTGGGAAGCGTGGCGATCAATCCCGAAACGGGCGAGGCGCCGCCGCCGTTGCCGGGTTCGATTGCCGAACGGCTGGGTAATATCGAGGGCCAGATTGCTGCCAGCCGCGATATCGTCATCGACATGGCCGCGCAGGCAAACCGGGAAGCCCCTGAAGGCGACATCGCGGGCTTGTCGGTGATGCAGCTTTCGCAGATCGATGAGGTATTGGCCGAACTGCGCGAGATCCGGCAGGCAAGTTCCTTCGGCGAGCGCGGCGGCGAAAATCTGGAAGGCATCGCGCAGGCGATCCAGGCCATCTCCGCCAGGCTGGACCAGATGGAGATGGTGCAGACCTGGCCGGTCGGCCAGCCGGAGAGCGATGACGGCTTTCACGACGAAGCGTCAGCGCAGGCCATGGAAGCTTCCGGAATTCCGCAAGCCCATGAAGCCGTGCAGTATGCGGAACATGCCGGATTTACAGAATACGAATTGCCGCAGCTGGATGATGCGCCGCCACTGGCACCCGAGCACGATGCGGTTCCCGTCATGCCGGAACCTGCTGAAATGGTATCCGGTCAATTCGACCATCCTGTGGAAATGGCCGCAGCCGACGCCGAGGTCAGGGCACATGAGGCCGAGGCGGAAGACGTTCCGCTTGAGCCCGGCTCAGGCATGCCGGATCTCGAATCCCTCGTCCGTAGGGCGACCAATCGCAAGCGCGCCAAGAACGAGCCGTCATCGGAGGATTCCGGCGACGATGACGGCATCAATGATCTGATGGCTGCAGCCAGGCGTGCTGCCCAGGCGGCATCGGCGCAGGCACAGTCCCAGCGCGAACGCGAGGCGATGGGCGCTGAAAAAACCGTTGGCCGGAAAAAAATTGCCTTCACCAAGCCGTCGATATTCAGCCGCAAGGCATTGCTGACCTCTGTCGCCATTATCGCACTGGCCGCTGCCGGCTGGGCAATCGTTCCCAGGTTCCTTGACGGTTCGAATGATGCCGAAATCTCCCAGGTAGCCCCGCAGGAGCAGCCGATTGCTGCAGAGCAATCCGCTGACGGGGAAATGGCAAGTGGCGACGAGGAAGTAGCAGACGCCGGGGATGACGCAGTCATGGACAGCGATCAGCCCGCCGGTGGCGACATGCTGGCCGAAGCGCCGGAATCGGTTCCCGATCAGGAAATGTCCGAACCGGCAGCCGAAGCGGATGATACCGCCGGCCTGCCGGGCCTGCAGGATGCGGCAACCGACACCGCACCGGCGATGGCAACCGGCGGTGAGACCACAGCCCTTCCCGACGGCATGCCGGTCGAGATCGGCAACACGGCCCTGCTTCAGGACGCGGCAGCCGGCGACGGCAATGCACTGTTTGAGATCGCGCGGCGCTACACCGAAGGCGACGGGGTCGATCGCAATCTTGAGACCGCCGCCATCTGGTATCAGAAGGGCGCAGACATCGGCCACGGCCCGTCCCAGTACCGGCTCGGCAACTTCTACGAAAAGGGCCACGGGGTAACCGCCGACACCGGCACCGCATCCGAATGGTATTCAAAGGCTGCCGCAGCCGGTAACGCGCTCGCCATGCACAATCTGGCGGTTCTCAACGTCCAGGGCCTGCTGGGCAGCGACCCGGACATGGAAACGGCCATCGGCTGGTTCGAGAAGGCCGCCGATCTGGGCGTCAAGGACAGCCAGGTCAATCTCGGCATTCTCTATACCCGCGGCATGGGCGTCAAAGCCGATCTGGAGCAGGCCTACAAATGGTTCGCCATCGCTGCCAAGGGTGGCGACAACGACGCCGCTGCCAAGCGTGACACGGTGGCCAAGAACATGCGTCCCGAGCAGCTCGAGAAAGCGCGCGGCGAGGCTGAAATCTGGAAACCCAAGCCCCTCAACCGCGAAGCGAACACCGTGGCGCTCAAGGAAAGCTGGAAAAAGGGCAGCACGCTGGAGCGGGCTACCGTTTCGCAGAAGGAACTCGTGCGCAGGGCCCAGGCCACACTGTCAAAGCTTGGTTTCGATCCCGGCCCTGCGGACGGGATCATGGGAGCCAAGACGGAAGAGGCGATCAAGGCATATCAGCAGAAGTTCGGTCTTCCGGTGGATGGCCGCGTAACGCCCGGCCTGGTCGAATCCCTGTCGGCCCAGGCGGTTTGATTTCCCCTGAAACCAGGACGGCCAAAGGACTGACGGATGCCTGGTGATGCCATGCGAGCGGAAAATCCCCGCACCTTAAGCGATACCCTGAATGACCGCAGACAGCTTGCCTATGTGCTGGGCATTGCCGGTCTGCTGCCCTTTGTCGCCGCCACGATCCTGCTGCTCATCCTCGGCCGTCACAATGCACTGGCCGGGCCGGTGACGGAGGTTTTCACCGGCTATTCCGTCGTCGTGTTGTCGTTTCTGGGCGGCATTCGCTGGGGCTATGCCCTGCTTCCCGCGCAGGAGGAAGAAACCCCGGTACCAGCGAGGCTTCTTGCCTGGTCCGTTCTGCCGCCGATCGTTGCCTGGGCAACGGTTTTCATCAGCCGCCCGGCCGCGCTTGCGGTTCTGCTGATTGCCTATTGTGCCCAGGGCGTATGGGACAGCTTTTCAGCCCATACCGGCGGGCTGCCGCGCTGGATCGCGCCGCTACGCATCATGCTGACCGTGGCAGCCGCCATATGCCATGCCATCGTCTTTCTGATGGCTGCTTTTTCCTGACTGTCCGCAATCGGCGGGGCAGGCCGCTCAGCGGCACCGCGCAATGTAGAGCCTGCCACGGCGATCCTTGTAGCGGCAATGCGTGAGTGAATTTGCCACCCGTCCGATCAGAATGCCCGCGCCTGCGCCGACAGCCGCGCCAACGGCAGCCCCCTTCAGGCTCCCCGTTCCAATCCCGCCGATCGCAGCACCCGCCGCGCCGCCGATCACCGCGTTGTCGCGGTCTGTCGATGTGCAGGCGGCAAGAGCGATTGCCATGCTTATGGCGGCTGCGCGCATCCATTTGGAACTCATGTAAAACTCCCGTTTTTGCGTTGTCCTGTGTGTCTTCCAGTAGAATGAAATCAATGCGGCAGGGATGAAGCCGGTTCGATCACCTTTTGTTACAACGGCAAAAACACGCATGCGCATTGGGTGTCGACCGCATGTCGGCACCCGCCTATGGTGGATTTGATGAGCGACGAAAATCTTCATGCGCACTCCCGGGACCAGCCGCTTCTGCCGGAGCGTTTTGCAGCCTGGTTTGCACGCCACGGCTGGCAGCCCAGGCCGCACCAGATCGAACTGCTTGAGCGCTCGGTGAGCGGCAATTCTACCCTGCTGATCGCGCCGACCGGCGCGGGCAAGACCCTGGCCGGTTTCCTGCCCTCGCTGGTGACGCTTGATGCGAGGCCGAAACGCAAACCCGGTGAGGCCTTTCGTGGCGTGCACACGCTCTATGTCTCGCCGCTCAAGGCGCTTGCCGTCGACATCCAGCGCAACCTGGCAACACCGGTTGAGGAGATGGCGCTGGATATCACGCTGGAAACCCGTACCGGAGACACACCGCCCCATCGCCGCCAGCGCCAGAAGCTATCGCCGCCCGATATTCTGCTGACCACGCCGGAACAGGTTTCCCTTCTGATAGCCTCGAAGGACGCGGATCGGTTCTTCGGGGACCTGCGTTACGTCATCCTCGACGAACTGCATTCGCTGGTGACCTCCAAGCGTGGCCAGCTTCTCTCGCTTGCGCTGGCCCGTTTGCACCGCCTCTCGCCGCAATTGCAGGCCATCGGCCTGAGCGCCACTGTCTCCGAGCCGTCGGAACTGTGCCGCTGGCTGGTGCCGCAAGCCGGCGCCGGCGAAGTGCGCGAAGCCGGCCTGATCGAGGTCGCTGGCGGTGCGAAGCCCGAAATCACCATTCTGAAGTCGCAGGAGCGCGTGCCGTGGTCCGGTCATTCCGCGCGCTATGCGATGCCGGAAATCTACGAGGCGATCAAGCAGCACAAGACGACGCTTCTGTTCGTCAACACCAGAAGCCAGGCCGAGCTGCTGTTTCAGGAACTCTGGCGCATCAACGAGGACGTGCTGCCCATCGCGCTGCACCATGGCTCGCTCGATGTCGGCCAGCGCCGCAAGGTGGAAAAGGCGATGGCGGAAAACCGGTTGCGGGCGGTCGTCGCCACCTCCACCCTCGACCTCGGCATCGACTGGGGCGATGTCGATCTGGTCGTGCATGTCGGCGCGCCCAAGGGGGCAAGCCGTCTTGCCCAGCGTATCGGCCGCTCCAACCACCGCATGGACGAGCCGTCGAGGGCAATCCTCATCCCCGCCAACCGTTTCGAGGTGCTTGAATGCCAGGCGGCTCTCGACGCCAACTATCTTGGTGCGCAGGACACGCCGCCGCTGCGGGAAGGCGCGCTCGATGTACTGGCCCAGCACGTGCTCGGCATGGCGGTCGCCGAGCCTTTCGATGCCGATGACCTGTTTGCGGAAGTTACCACTGCTGCGCCCTATGCCGGTCTCGATCGCGAGAGCTTCGACCGGACGGTCGACTTCGTCGCCACCGGCGGCTATGCGCTGAAGACCTATGAGCGCTATGCGAAAATCCGCAAGAAGACCGACGGAACATGGCGCATCTCCCACCCCAATGTCGCCCAGCAATACCGCCTCAATGCCGGCACCATCATC
>JAMLIH010000024.1 GCA_023954255.1 Phyllobacteriaceae bacterium
AGCCGGCGGCGGCCAGGATTGCGAAAGTGCCAAGCAGCACGACCGGCACTGCCAGCGTGGGTATGAGGGTGGCGCGCAGGTTCTGCAGGAAAAGCAGCATCACCAGAAAAACGAGACCGATCGCCTCGAGCAGCGTCGTGATCACCTCATTGATCGACTTCTCGACGAAGGGCGCAGTGTCGTAGGGAATGACATAGCTGACATTGGGCGGGAAGAAGGCCGAATACTCCTCGATCTTCTGCTTGATGAGTTCGGCCGTATCGAGCGCATTGGCGCCGGCTGCAAGACGAATGGCCATGCCGGCAGACGGCCGGCCGTTGTAGCGGGCGATTGTGCTGTAATTTTCCGCGCCGACCTCGACGCGGGCGACATCCTTGAGCAGCACCAGCCCGCCATCGGTTTCAGCCCGCAGCACGATCTGCTCGAAATCCTGCGGCGTGGTCAGCAGCGACTGGGCGGTGATTGTCGCGTTGAGCTGCTGCCCCCCGATCGTCGGCAGCGTGCCGAAGGCGCCCGCCGAAATCTGGGCGTTCTCCTCCGAAACCGCGCTCACCACATCGGCCGGGGTGAGCTCGAACGCCGCCAGCTTCGACGGATCGAGCCATATCCGCATGGCATATTTGGCACCGAAGACCTGAACCTCGCCAACCCCTTCGAGACGGCTGAATTCGTCGACCAGATTGGTGTTCATGTAGTCGGCGAGATCGACCTGTTCGAGCGAACCGTCATCGGAGATGAGAGCAACGACCATGAGAAAGCTGGCGGCGGACTTGCGGACGGTCACCCCTTGGCGCTGCACCACCTCCGGCAACAGGGCGGTAGCCTGCGCCAGCTTGTTCTGCACCTGCACCTGGGCGATGTCGGGATCGGTTCCCGTTTCAAAGGTCAGCGTGATGGAGGATGTTCCGGCCGAGGTGGAACTGGAGGAAAAGTATCGCAGGCCGTCCAGCCCCGTCATCTGCTGTTCGATGATCTGGGTCACGGTGTTGGCAACGGTTTGTGCCGATGCGCCGGGATAGTTCGCCCGCACGCTAACCGTCGGCGGCGCGATCTGGGGATATTGCGCCACCGGCAGCGCCGTAATCGACAGAATGCCCGTGCCCATGATGAAAATCGCAATCACCCAGGCGAAGATCGGACGGTTTATGAAAAAGCGTGCCATCACGGCCTCCGCTGAAAACTGGTCACAAGACTCAGTTCTGGGTTTCTTCCATCTGGGTTTCTTCGGCCGGCTTTTCCTCCGGCTGGACCGGGGCACCGACACCAATCTTCTGGAACCCCTCGACGATCAGCCGGTCGCCCTCTTCAAGGCCATCACTGACGATCCAGTCGGCGCCCCTGTCGCCGAGTACCGTCAGTTCACGCTGCTCGACGATGTTCGCCGCATTGACGACCATCGCCACGGGATTTCCCCGCCGGTCACGCGACACGGCTCCCTGTGGGGCAAGGATGATGTCCTCCACCACGCCTTGCGGCATTTCCACCTGCACATACATGCCCGGCAGCAGCAGTTCGTCGGGATTTGGAAATTCAAGACGCAACAAGACGACGCCCGTCTGCTCATCGACATGCGGTTCGGCCGCCGTCAGTTCACCGGTGTGCTCATAGGTCTGACGGTCGGCAAGCGTCAGCCTGACCGTGGTGCTTCCTTCCTGCCGGGCGCCATTGCGCCGCCAGCGGATCAGTTCGGCAGCCGATTGGGTGACATCGACATAGACCGGATCGAGCTTGCGGATCACCGATAGCGGTTCAGACTGGCCGGCGGTAACAAGCGCGCCCTGGGTGGTCAGCGTGCGTCCGATCGAACCGCTCAACTGCGCCCTGATGGTGGTCCGGTCGAGATTGATCCGGGCGGCAAGAAGCTGCGCCTCGGCAACCTGTACCGCTGCTGCGGCCGTCTCGCGTTTCGAGACCGCGTCGTCGACGGACTGCTCGCTGACCACGTTGCGCGAACTGAGCGCGCTTATCCGCTCGGCATCCCGCTTGGCCGCATCGAAGGCAACCCGGGCCTGGGAGACCGCGGCTTCTGCTGCCGCAACCTGCGCCTCATAGGTTGCCGGGTCGATGCGGTAGAGCACATCGCCTTCCCTGACGCGCGAACCCTCCTCGAACAGCCGTTCGATGATGATGCCGTTTACCTGCGGGCGGACCTCGGCGACGCCGGAAGCGACAACGCGTCCGGGCAATCTGGCCGTTACCGTCACCGCCTGCTTGTGAAGCGTGACAACGGTAACCGCCGAGGGCGGGCGTTCCTGCTGGGCAAGCGCTGCCGAAGGCTGGAATGCCGTGACAGCAAGTCCCGCAAGCAGACAGAACAGGAGCGCTCCACGCGCAAACCGTGAAAACATTCAATTGTCTCCCGAAAACGGAACCCGCCTCTTGGCAAAGAAAGCAACCGGCGGTAAATAAGAAAACCGATGGGTTTCCATATGTGAGCCTGATGCCGATTGCAAGCATCTTGTGGCAGGTTTGATGCGGGGGGCAAGCCATTTCGCAGGTACAGGAGCAGGGAGCGGGCCGAGGCCCCGGCAGGCCGCAGCAACTCGATGCCGCCGAGCGCGAGACGCTGATTCTCGATGCTGCGGAACGGGTGATCGTCCGCGACGGCCTTGAAGGCGCTTCCATGTCCGCCATTGCGGTTGAAGCCGGCATGTCAAAGCGCACCCTCTATGAGGTCTTCGGCAACCGCGCGGATCTGTTCGCGGCCATCGTGCGGCGCATTCGCAACACCGTGACTCATGAGCTGGATGAATCGGAGCGCCTTCTGCCACTGGAGCAGAGGCTCCGTCTTCTTTTGCTGCCTTCCATCGACAAACAACCGGACAGTGTACCCGCAGCCATTCTGCGCGCCGTCGTGGCCGAGGCCAAGCGGCAGCCGGAGCTTGCCAAGGAGTTCCTCCAGGAAGGCCCCAAGGCGCTTCGCAACATCATCCGGGACGAACTCGACCGGGCGGTTGAATGCGGCGAAACCCGGATAGCCGACACCGCCATGGCCGCCGAACTGCTGGCCAGCATGGCTTTCGGTGACCCTTTGACGCACCTGATCGACCCGTCTGCCGGGCATATATCCCCGAAAGAACGCAAAAAGCGGCTTGATAAGGCCATCGATATCTTCCTGCATGGCGTTGGTGGCTGATGTAGGTAGCCTTGCGGATTGGCATTGCCGGCCGGACGTGGCACAAGCGCCGTGGGAAGCAGTAGCAAACCAAGCCGGAACCTGTTTGGTCGGAACACTTCGCTGAAACCTGATATTGATGGTCTACCGTCATCGCCGGAGGGGAAATGGCAGATGAGAACGCGGGAATCCGCGAAACACTTCGGGCATTGATCGTCAAGGAATCCTTCGTCGACGAAAACAAGCTCGTCGAGGATGCCACGCTCGAATCCCTGAGCATCGATTCCCTCGACATGTCGATGATCATGATGGCGATCGAGGAAAAATTCGACATATACCTTTCCGTCGATACAGAGCTCGACGGTATCGTCACCTTTGGCGAACTGGTTGCATTACTCGAGAAGAAGGTGTCCCAGGGCATTGCCGAACAACCGGCAAAATGACGTTTTCTGGGCAACATTGAGATGGCTGCACGTGTTGCCATAACGGGAATGGGAGCGATAAGCGCTGCGGGCAATGGCGCGCAGGCGCTGTGGCGGGCAGCGCGCGACGGCAGCCCCTGCATCTCCCAACTGGATGAAACGCGGTTTCCCAGGGCGCGCATCAAGCATGCAGCGCTCATCCGTGAAGATATCACCCAGTTGCTCGGCGATGCGGCAACGAAACTCGACCGTTTTGCACAACTGGCCCTGCTGGCTGCCCGGGAAGCGGTGGAACAGGCGGATGCCGAAGCCCGGCTCGCCGGCATGAAGACCGCCGTGATCGTCGGGTCGGGCCTTGGCGGCGCGGAAACCATCAACCGGCTTACCGATGCCCACAGCGCCGGCGAAGTCCGGGTCGACCCGCTGACGGTGCCGAAGGTGATGGCGAGTGCCGCCGCCTCGGCCATTGCAACCCGGTATGGCGTTCACGGGCCGGTCTTCTGCATCAGCAGTGCATGCGCCTCCGGTTCCCAGGCCGTCGGCATCGGCATGCAGATGATTCGTTCCGGTGCCGTGGACAGGGCCATTGTCGGCGGGTCGGAAGCACTGATAACGCCAGCTGTTCTGCGGGGGTGGGAGGTAATGCGCGTTCTGACGCCCGATCGCAACCGCCCGTTTTCAGCCGACCGCAATGGCATGATGCTGGGTGAAGGCGCAGGCATTGTGGTGCTGGAAAGCGCTGCCCTTGCCAAGGCGCAGGGAAAACGGCCGATAGCGTGGCTTTCCGGCTATGGCACGGCCTGTGACGCGGGCGACCTGCTGAAACCGGATGCCCAATGGGCTGCCGAGGCGATGAAGCGCGCGCTCTCGGATGCAGCGCTGAAGCCTGCAGATGTCGGCTATGTCAACGCCCACGGCACCGGGACCGTGCTCAACGACGTTGCAGAGGCGGCAGCCCTCGGCGACACGTTCGGCGATCATCTGGATGGACTTCCCGTTTCCTCAACCAAACCGGTTCACGGCCACACCATCGCCGCAGCCGGGGCGATCGAATTGATCATCACCGTCAATGCCCTGCGCGAGCAGTTTGTACCGCCGACGATCAACTGGACGGCAGAGGATCCCAGATGCCGGATGGATGTCGTCGCCAACACCGGGCGGCCGCACGGATTCAGCGCCGCCATGTCGAACTCGTTCGCCTTTGGCGGCATCAACACCAGCCTTCTCGTTGAGATGGCTGCCGAATAGGAGTGGAAGCCGGAATGTCGAAGGCAGCGGGCAAAACCCTGTTTCTGTTTCCCGGGCTCGACGCCGTGCTCGACGCAGAAAAAATCCGCCGCTGGCTGGACGTGCCGTCTGTCAGGCAGACGCTTGAATCGGCTTCTGAAAGCCTGTCCGAGGCAACGGGAAGAGAGCATTCCCTTGTCGACCTGTTCGCGGAAATGCGGCGGCCGCAGGATGTGGACGAAGACCTCATCCATATCGGCCTGATCGCCATTCAATATGCCATTGCGCTGGAGTCGGAGAAGCGGGTGATCCCCGACATTCTGACAGGATGCAGCCATGGCGACCTCGGGCGCATGGCCTTCGCAGGCTGCCTGCCGCTGTGGGATACCATCCGCATGGCCTGGGCTTCGGCGCAATTGCGGACGCGATGTGTACCGGGCGTCAACGCAAGCGCGCGCTCCGTCAGCGGACGCCTGACCACAGAGCAACTGGACTGGCTGCGCAAACAGGATGTCGTCGTCAGCCAGTGGACCCACCACCATGCGACGGCAGCAGGTTCTCTGGAGACCATTCGCGACCTGCGCGAGCGCGCCATCAGGCATGGCCTGAAAATGCATATCCTGCTGCGCGTGCCGGTGCATTCGCCCCTGATGCGGCCGGTTGTCGACGAAGCCTTGCGGATATCCCAGCAGTTCCATCTCGAGCCGCCGCGCTATCCCATTTTTTCCAGCGTCTATGTACGCCGGATCGGGGACGTGACGGAGCTCAAACAGGAAGCCGTCGATGCATCGTTGTCGGAAATCCGATGGATGGAAACACTGACCAGGCTGATCGAAGAGGAAGGCGTTCGCCGCATTGTCTGTATCGGCCCGAGCTCGACGCTCGCCAACTGGATCATGGATGATGACGACATCAAAGGCGTCGAGGTCATCGATGCCTGGGATTTGTGCCGCACACAGGCAAGACCAGCGGGGTCCCTGCCTTCCCGCCCGGATGCAAGCCCGTCAGCCTGAAACGGAGAAACGAATGACGTTCAATCATCTCCGCTTCCTCGCCTTCCCGCTGCTGCAAACCTGGACAGTTCTCTGCCTGGCAATCGGCGGCCCGATGATCTTCGCCGGCTACCAGACGATCCTCGTTGCGCTGCTGATCGGTGATCAGTTTCTCGGCCGTTACGAATTTGCAGATGAAGAGGAAAGCCGCCTGCTCCGCTCGCTGCCAGCCGTCTCGCTTGCCCTGCATGCCGTCGTGCTGGTCCAGACCATGCACCTTGTCGGCGTAACCGATCTGACAAATGCCCACGGCATTTTCCTGACCGGCTATCTGATACTGCAGCTTGCCGGCATGAGTGCCCACAATGCGGTGATCAACAGTCATGAACTGGTGCATCAGCCGACACGGCTGGATTTCTTTCTAGGACAATTGCTGGCTGCCTTCGCCTTTCGTTCTTCCGGTGCAATCGATCATGTCTACGGACACCATCGCTATGTGGGGCTGCGGGAAGACAATGCCACGGCCCGGCCGGGCGAAAGCTTCTGGCGCTTCCTGCCGCGAACCGTCATCGGCATCGAAGTGTTCAGCCACGGTTTCGAGAAAGAGCGGCTGGCACGGCGAGGATTGCCTGCCTGGCACTGGCAGAACCGGCATCTTCAGGGTTTTGCCTGCGCGGCCGCGATTTGCGTTGCCGCTTTCCTGACCGGCGGTGCGCAGGGTTTTGCGGCCTTTCTGGTTTCCGCCGTGCTGGCATCGGCAACCATGGAGGCCGGCAACTACATCGCCCATTACGGTCTGGTGCGTGCACCCGGAACACGCGCTGCAGAACACCACTCCTGGAACAACCTCAACACGCTTTCGACCAGCCTGTTATTGAACCTGCCGCGCCATTCCGATCATCATTCGCGCCCCGATGCCGACTACTGGAAACTCACCTTGCCCGACCGGGTGCCGCAACATCCCTTCGGCTTCATGAACATGACGCTGTTCGCATTCTTTCCGCCGCTGTTTTTCGCCGTTACAAGGCGCACGCTGCAGCACTGGCTGAGGCATCTCGCGACACCGCAGGAACGGGAACTGTACGAGTCCTACCGGAAATGACGAAACTGCCCTGAAAAATCCGGTTTGCAGCGGGCTGCCACCAAACTGTATTGAAACGGTGCTCTGTGAAACGGAGCGGCCGTCATGGCCACACCGGCAGGTTCCGGCATGTCATGATGCCGCCGGACCTTTGCGATACTGACCCGGCCCACTGGCTTGAAGGCAAGCGGCAGTTTTGAAGCGACAGAAAGAAATCCAAAGTGACGATCCGGAATCTCGATCTTGCCTTTGCACCGAAATCCGTCGCGCTGATCGGCGCCAGCCCGCAGCCCGGCTCCGTGGGACAGACAATCACCGAAAACCTCAGGACCGGCGGCTTTGCCGGGCCGGTATGGCTGGTAAACCCGTCGCACAAGGAGATTGCCGGACAGGCCTGCTACCCGAATGTCGGCGCCCTGCCTGAAGCGCCGGATCTCGCCGTCATCGCCACACCGCCTGCCACGGTAGCCGGCCTGATCGGCGAACTGGGTCACAAGGGTACCCGTGCCGCGATCGTCATTACCGCAGGCCTCAGCAAGGAACAGCGCCAGGCGATGCTCAGCGCCGCACAGCCCTACTGCCTGAGAATCATCGGAAACAATTGCCTTGGCATGTGCCTGCCCAATATCGGCCTTAATGCCAGCTTCGCGCATCTTTCCCCGGCGCCCGGCAAACTTGCCATGATCTCCCAGTCGGGCGCGCTGATGAGCGCCATCCTCGGCTGGGCTAAAACCCACCATGTCGGATTTTCGGCCGTGGTGTCGATGGGCGACATGGCCGATGTCGATGCCGGAGACCTGCTGGAGTTTCTTGCCGCAGACATCTCGACACGCGCCATCCTGCTTTACCTTGAATCCGTGCCCGCCACGCGCAAGTTCATGTCGGCTGCGCGTGCCGCTGCCCGCGCCAAGCCGGTGATCGCCATCAAGTCGGGGCGCTTTCCCGCATCGGCGCAGGCGGCAGCCACCCATACCGGCGCACTGGCAGGCGCCGACAATGTGGTCGATGTCGCCTTTGCCCGCGCCGGCATCGTCCGCGTCTACGAACTGGAATCCCTGTTCGTCGCGGCGGAAGCGCTGACCCGGTTGAAGCCGATATCGGGCAACCGGCTCGGCATTCTGACCAATGGAGGCGGTGCCGGCGTTCTCGCCGTCGACCAGTTCATGGCGCTGGGCGGCGAACTGGCGCCGCTCGGCGAAGCCTCGAAGAAGGCGCTCGATGCCGTGTTGCCCGCTACATGGTCGCATGCAAACCCCGTCGACATCATCGGCGATGCCGATGCGGCGCGCTATGGCAACGCCATGGAGGTTCTGCTCGACAGCGACGACAGCGATGCCCTGCTCGTCCTCAACTGCCCGACCGCACTCACCTCTTCAACGGAAGCAGCGCAAGCCGTCGTCAAAGCAGTCGAGCACCACCGCGAGCGCGGGCCAACTAAACCCGTCCTGTGCACCTGGCTGGGGGGCGACGAGACACGGGAAGCGCGCAGCCTTTTCGCCGAAGCCGGCATTCCGAGCTATGACAGTCCGGCCGATGGCGTGCGCGCCTTCCACTATCTGCGTACCTACACCCGCCGTCAGGAGGAACTGATGCGGGTTCCCAAAAGCCGCTCGTCTTCCGTTACCATCGACAGCGATGCCATACGCGAAGTTCTGGAGAAAGCCTCGGCATCGGGCCGCGACATGCTCAATGCGGCAGAGTCGGCAATGGTCCTCGATGCCTGCGGCATTCCCGTTGTCATGGCGCAACGGGTGCAGGATGCTGCCGGTGCGCAAGAGGCTGCGGCCGGATTGCTGCGCGAACACGCGGCCGTCGCCATCAAGATCGCGTCAAAGGATATCTCGCACAAGTCCGATGCGGGTGGCGTGGCACTCGACATCGCGACGCCCGGGGAGGCGCGCGAAGCTGCCGAAACGATGGAAGCGCGGGTGCGCAAGGCGATGCCCTCCGCCCGGCTGGAGGGCTTTTCCGTCGAGCCGATGATCGTGCGGCCGCAGGCGCATGAACTGATCGTCGGCATTGGCGACGATGCGCTGTTCGGCCCGGTCATCCTGTTCGGAGCCGGCGGCACGGGAACCGAAGTCATCGCAGACACCGCCGTTGCCCTTCCGCCGCTCGACCCGAAGTTTGCGCAGGACCTCATCGGGCGGACGGAAATCCAAAAGCTGCTGAAGGGCTACCGGAACCGCCCGGCAGCCGATATCGCCGCCATTGCCGATACGCTGATGCGTATTTCGCAGCTCATCATCGATCATCCGGGGATACGCGAACTCGACATCAACCCGCTTCTGGCCGACGAGAACGGCATCTTCGCCCTCGATGCCCGCATCCGTTTCGAACCATCGCAAGCCAGCCTGAAGGGACCCAATACGCGCCTTGCCATCCGGCCCTATCCGAGCCAGTGGGAAAAGCGCGTCTCAACACCTGCCGGAAGCGAAATCCTCATCCGGCCGATCCGCCCTGAAGACGAGCATCTCTATGAGACCTTCATTGCCAACCTGGCACCGGCCGACATCCGTTTTCGATTCCTGGCACCGAGAAAGGAATTCTCGCACGCCTTCATCGCCCGGCTGACCCAGATCGACTACAACCGGACAATGGCCTTCGTGGCGCTTGATCCCGCCGACAACACCCTGCTTGGCGTGGCGCGGCTTCATGCCGATCCCGATTACGAGCGGGCCGAATACGCCGTCATCGTACGCAGCGACCGCAAGGGACAAGGCCTCGGCTGGGCGCTGATGCATCACCTGATCGACTATGCCAACGCGGAAGGGCTGAAGGAACTGAACGGTGACGTGCTGACGGAAAACACCGGCATGCTGAGGATGTGCCACGAACTGGGCTTCAGCATCGAGCAGGACCCTGACGACCCGGTTGTCTGCCGGGTTGCGCTGAAGCTTCCCGTCGAACGGCTGGCGAGCGGCAGTTTGCCGGGTTGACCCGAATTGCGGGCACAAAATGAAAATGCCGCGCGAGGGCGCGGCATTTCCGGTTTGTTTCGGGCAGGGCCGCCTAGCGGTAGGGATACCCGGCCTTTTCCATGTTCGAGGCATATTTCTTGAACGCCTCGACCACCTTGCCGGCGCGCGGGCTGGAAGCGGCCACCTCGTCCCAGAAGCCTTCGGCATCCTTGACGACCTGTCCCCATTCCTCGGCAGGAAGGCTGGTAAGTTCCATCTTCTCGCCTTCGACGCGCAGCTTCGCCTCGCCGCCCCAGTACCAGACGTCGCGGTAGTAGTGCGACTGGTCGATGGTGATCTTGAACAGTTCCTGCAGATGCGGCGGGACTTTTTCCCAGCTTTGCGTGTTGGCGAAGTAGCTGCCGAACCAGGCGCCGGTGACGGAGTTGGACAATGCGTATTTGCAGACATCGGCCCAGCCGACCTCATAGGCCTCGGTGAAGCCGCACCAGGCAACGCCGTCGAGTTCACCCGTCTGCATGGCAACTTCCACGTTGTCCCACGGGATGGTGACCGGCACGAGGCCGTATTTCGACAGGAAGCGTCCGGCGGTCGGCACGCCGAACACGCGCAGGCCGTTCATGTCCGCAAGGCTGCGGATCGGCTTGTCGACGGTGAAGATGTGCAGCGGATCCCAGGCGCCCGACGAAAGCCAGGTCACGTTGTCGACTTCCGAGTAGGCCTCCGCCCAGATTTCGTTGAGGCCGTAATAGTTGAACAGGGCCGGCACATCGAGGCTGTAGCGGGTGGCAAACGGGAAGTAGCCGCCGAACACGGCGATGTCGACAGGCGATGCCATGGTGGCCTCGTCTGACTGCACGGCATCGATCGTGCCGTTCTGCAGCGCGCGGAAGAGGTCGGCCGTGGGGACGAGCTGGTCGGCATAATAGAGTTCGATCTCCATCTCGCCGTTTGCCGCCTTGTTGAAAGCCTCGATCTGCGGCTTGATGACGTGGGCACCCCGCGGCGCGCCGGAATAGGTCTGGAGGCGCCACTTGATCGGGCCGCTCTGGGCATTGACATAGGGTGCGGCGAGCGTCGTGGCTGCCGCCGCACCGGCGCCAACACCGGCCGTCTTGAGGAATTTCCGGCGGGTGGACAATATCCGCTCGGACGGACTGTCCTGCTTGGTCTTATTGGTCATGTGAACCTCCTTTGGTTGGTATGCCGCAAATTGCGTTATCCCCGTACGTTCATGTGCTCCGGCAGCCACAGGGCAAGCTGGGGAAAGAGCATTACGAGAATGATGGTAAGTGCCATCATCACCACGAACGGCCAGATCGACCGGTAGATGTCGACCAGGGTGATTTCCTTCGGCGCGAGCGAGCGCATCAGGAACAGGTTGTAGCCGAAGGGCGGGGTGATGTAGGCGATCTGGCAGGTGATCGTGTAGAGCACGCCGAACCAGATCAGCTGATTGTCGAAACCCAGATCAAGTGTCTTGACGAGCGGCACGTAGAGCGGCGCGACGATGACCAGCATCGCGGTATCGTCGAGGAACATGCCCATCAGAATGAAGCTGAGCTGCATCATGATGATGATGGCCCAGGGCGAAAGTTCCCATTGCTGGACGAAGATGTTTTCGATTGCCCGCACGGCGCCAAGGCCGTCGAACACCGCGCCAAAGGCGAGCGCCGCCAGAATGAGCCACAGGAACATGCAGGAAACCGCCAGCGTCTTCATCGAGGTTTCGCGGATCAGCTTCCAGGTGAAGCGGCGCTTGAGGATGGCGGCCAGGGTAGCGCAGGTCGCGCCGACGGCGGAGCTTTCCACCAGGCTCGTATAGCCGAAGACGAACAGGCCGGTCATGAAGAAGAAGATCGCGAAGGGGATGATGCCGGCGCGCGCCAGCGCCAGCTTCTCGCGAAACGGCATGTTGAGTTCCTCCTTGGGAACCACCGGCGCCAGTTCCGGATTCATGCGGGCGCGAATCAGGATGTAGATGACGAACAGACCGGCCATGATCAGGCCCGGAACGAGGCCGGCGAACCACAGCTTGGAGACAGGCTGTCTTGCGATCATGCCGAACAGCACGAGCACGACCGATGGCGGGATCAGGATGCCAAGCGACGATCCGCCCTGGACAACGCCGGTGATCAGCACCTTGTCATAGCCGCGCCGCAACATCTCCGGCAGCGCGATGGTGGCACCGATGGCCATGCCGGCGACCGAAAGGCCGTTCATGGCGGAGATGATGACCATGAGAAAAATCGTTCCGACGGCAAGGCCGCCGCGCAGCGAGCCGAACCAGACATGGAGCATCTTGTAGAGGTCTTCGGCGATGCCTGATTCCGACAGGATGTAGCCCATGTAGATGAACATCGGCAGGGTCAGCATCGGGTACCAGTTGAACAGCTTGAACACCTGGTTGAAGGGCAGTTCGATGGACCCCTGACCGTAGAGAAGGACTGCCGCGCCGGCTGCGACGAAACCGATGGCGGCAAACACCCGCTGCCCGGTGGTCAGAAGCACGACCATCGAGGCAAACATCAGCAGTGCGATCATTTCATAGCTCATTCGATCGCCTCCCCGCGAAGCGTCGCAATGTGCTTGAAGACCAGCGAGACTGCCTGCATCAGCATGAGCACGAGACAGGCGACCATCAGCGTCTTGATCGGTATCACGGAGGGATTCCAGATCGAGAAGCGCCTCTCGCCGGTCTCGATCGCGTATTGCAGGCTGGATATCGCGCCGAGCAGCATGATGCTCAGATAGAAGATGAGGCAGCCGACGGTCAGGAGGTCCAGCCTGGCCTTGCCGCGTTCCGTCAGGTTTGCGTAGAACAGATCCATACGGACATGGTCATTGTTCTTCAGCGTAATCGCTCCACCCATGAAATAGTAGGCTGCAAGGGTGAACTGGGTCAGCTCGATGGCCCAGTGCACCGGCATGTTGATGACGTTGCGGGTAAAGGCGTCGAACATCAAAACCGCGCCCATGAAGAAGATCAGCGTGGCGGCCAGGTAGCCGACATAGTCGGAGATGCGATCGATGAATTTCACATATTGTCGAATTACGCCCGGCACGCCGTCCCCCCGGGCATGGTGAGACCATGTCTCAATGCCATACTTCCACTCCCCTCTCCCGCATTGCGGTGATGTCCATTGCCTTTGCCTGCGAATCGCTGATCAGCAGGTCGATCTCGTCCGGGTCGCAGACCTTGAAGGCCGCCTGTCTGCCGAATTTGGAACTGTCTGCCAGCACGATGAGAAAATGCGTGTTGCCGATCATCGCCCGGGCGATCTGTGCCTCTTCATAGCTGGCATCCCAGCCGCCTGCATCCGGAGAAATCGCCGCCACGGAAATTACCGCCTTGTCGGCACTGTAGGCTGATATCTGTCTGATGGTATCGGGTCCCACGGTTTCCGCATTGTCTCCCTGATAGCGGCCTCCGAGCAGAAATATCGCTGCATCCGAGCCGCTTTTGGCAAGTCTCTCCGCCATTCTTGTGGAATTGGTCACAATGGTCAGCCCCGGAATCGCCGCCAGGAATTCCGCTGCCGCCAGTGTGGTCGAGCCGGTGTCGACGAAAAGGGTCTCCCCCGGTTCCACGGCCTGGGCCAAAAGCCGGCCGATATGCGTCTTGGCCACTGCCTCGGTGCCAAGGCGCTCGTCGAAACTGCCCTCCGTGATCAGCCGCGGGCGCTTGGCGCCGCCGTGAACTTTCTGTGCCCTGCCGCTTTCTACAAGCTGTGCCAGATCGCGACGTATGGTTTCGGTCGAAACACCGAATGAATCTGCGAGCATCTCGACCGTCACTTCGCCTTCGCGGCGTATCTTCTCATCTATCAGCCGCTGTCGTTCGTGAGGCTTCATTCTCGTCACATCCCTCGCCGCCGGTCAAGGCCATCGCGCAATACACTTTACACAAATGACCAAATAGTCAATATATGAACAAAACCACATTTGCGTTTTGGGGATATGTCAGACGCCGGGCAGGAGAGTTTTGACGTAGCGATTGTCGGGGCCGGTGTCGTTGGATGCGCACTTGCCCGGCAATTCACTCTTGATGGCGCCCGCGTGGCAATCCTCGAAAAGGCGGCAGACGTTCTGGACGGCGCCTCGAAGGGAAACAGCGCCATTCTGCATACCGGGTTCGACGCGCCGGAAGGCTCGCTCGAAGTCCAGTGCATGCGGGAAGGATACCGGCTCTATCTCGAAATCCATGAGCGGCTGGGCCTGCCGCTGATCCGCTCCGGCGCGCTCGTGCTTGCCTGGAACGAGGCCCAGCAGGCGGAACTGCCCGGCCTGATCGAGCGTGCGCATGCCAACGGGGTAAGCAATGTCGGACCCCTGACCCGGCAGGAAATCCTCGATCTCGAGCCGCATCTGTCGCAAGGCGTTACCGGCGGCTTCCGGGTGCCGGGCGAATACCTGATCGATCCCTGGTCGGCAGCCCACGCCTATCTGCTGCAGGCAATCGAAAACGGCGCGCGGCTCTATCGGGGCAGCGAGGTACTGTCCGGCAGCCGGAGCGGCGGGCGCTGGCATCTCGAAACATCGTCGGGCAGGTTGAGCGCCAGCCTGGTCATCAACGCCGCCGGCCTTTTCGGCGACATCGTCGACAAGCGCATCACCGGCGAAAGCTGGTTCACCATCCGCCCGCGCAAAGGCCAGTTCGTGGTTTACGACAAACCGGCTTCGGCACTTGCCGGTCACATTCTGCTGCCCGTTCCCACCAAGACGACCAAGGGCATCGTGGTCTGCCGCACCGCGTTCGGAAACCTGCTGGTCGGCCCGACGGCGGAAGAGCAGGAAGACCGGGAGCATGCACTGCTGGACACGGAGACGATGACGGCGCTTGCCGCAAAGGCGGAGGAAATCCTGCCCGAGCTGCGCCACCATCAGGTGAACGCGATCTATGCGGGTTTGCGCCCCGCTACCGAGGAAAAGGACTATCGCATCCGCACCGATCTTGCCGAGGATTACATCTGTGTCGGCGGCATTCGTTCCACCGGACTTTCGGCAGCGCTGGGGATTGCCGCCCATGTCGCCCGCCTGGCGGCGCGCAAGGACACACCGCTCGAAAGTCCCGTCTGGCCGAAAATGCCGATGATTTCGGAATACGGAAAGCGCGACTGGTGCGAACCGGGCAATGGCGGCATCGTCTGCCTTTGCGAGATGGTGACGCGCCGCGAGATCGACAACGCGCTGATCGGACCGCTGGCTGCCTGCTCGATGGGCGGGCTGAAGCGCCGCACCCGCGTCACCATGGGCCGTTGCCAGGGCTTTTACTGTTCGGCTGAACTTGCCCGCATAACCTACGGCCGGCTGGCCGAGCCGATGCTGGCCGGAGACGATTGAGATGGCCGTGCGTGAAGAGGAGGCTGATGTCGTCATCGTCGGCGGCGGGCCATCGGGGCTTGCGGCTGCAACCGAGTTGCGGCGGCTTGGCGCCGGGCGGGTCATCATTCTCGATCGTGACAGGCAGGCAGGCGGCATTCCGCGCCATTGCGGCCATTATCCCTTCGGCATGCGCGAGTTCCACCAGATGCTGCGCGGCCCAGACTACGCCCGCCGTCTTGCAGAACAGGCGCAACAGGCCGGGGTGGAAATCCGCACACTATGCACTGTCGTCAAGCTTCACCCCGGCGGCCTGGTCGAGATGACCACCCCGGAGGGACTTGCCCGGTTGCGCGGCAAGGCGGTTCTGCTGGCGACAGGCGTGCGCGAAACCAGCCGCGCGGGCCGCATGATCGGCGGCGAAAAACCGGGCGGCATTCTGCCAACCGGCGCGCTTCAGGGCATGGTCTACCTCAATGGCCGACGGCCGTTCCGGCGCCCTGTCATTCTGGGCTCCGAACTCGTCTCCTTTTCAGCGCTGCTGACCTGCCGCCATGCCGGCATCAGGCCGCTGGCAATGATCGAGGCAGGGCCGAGACCTGTCGCCTATGCGCCCTCGCGGCTGCTGGCCATGGCAATGGGCGTGCCGTTTCATGCCAATACCCGGGTGGAGGCCATTCTCGGCCGGCATCGTGTCGAGCAGGTTTCCCTGTCCGGGCCGAAAGGCACGCGCGTGATCGAGACCGATGGCGTCATCGTCACCGGCGGTTTCCGTCCCGAGGCAAGCCTGCTCACAGCAAGTCACATGGATACGGACCCGCGCTCGGGAGGGCCCGCGATCGACCAGTATGGCAGATTGTCCGACCCGGCCTATTTTGCCAGCGGCAATGTGCTGCGCGGCGTCGAAACAGCCGGCTGGAGCTGGGCTGAAGGCAAACAGGTTGCCCATTCGATTGTGGCTTCGCTTGACGGCAAACTGGCACCCCGGGAGGAGGCCCTGACCATTGCCATCGAGGGCGCCATCGAGGGCGCCCCTGAAAGCGCCCATGACGGCGATGCACTGAAACTCGTCCTGCCACAGGTGCTGGTCTGCGGATACCGGGTCATGGCAGCGCACCGGCATCTTCAACTCAGGCTCAACCGGCCCGCCCGCGGCAGGCTGATCCTGAAACAGGCGGGAAAGGTGCTGACGGAAAAAAGAATCGCAAGCCGGCCTGAACGGCGTATCCTTCTTGCGCTGCCCGAGGTGTTTTCCGTCGAGGATGGCGAATTGCGCCTTTTGTTCGATGAGGAATGAATGACGATTGCTGCCATCGACCAGGGAACGACCAGTTCCCGCATTCTCTTTCTTGGCGACAACGCCGACGACGGCAGGCGCAGGCTCGTTCATGCTCTTTCCTGCCCCACCGCAGAACTATCGAAGCAGGGCTGGGTCGAGCATGACGGCAACGAGTTGCTCGGCAATGTGAAGTGCTGTCTCGAAGGTGGAAGGCCTTGCGGCGGTGGGGCTCGCCAATCAGGGCGAAAGCTGCCTTGCCTGGGATGCCGCAGATGGCAGCCCGCTCGGGCCGGTCATCGTCTGGCAGGACGAGCGGACGGCGGATGTGACGGCAGCCATGGAACGGGAAGGCTGCGGGCCGGAGGTGATGCAGCGGGCAGGCCTGCCGCTCGATCCGTACTTCTCCGCTTCAAAGCTCGGCTGGATCGTTCGCAACATTCCACGCGCAGGCGAATTGGCTTCGGCGGGAAGGCTGCGGCTTGGAACCACCGATGCCTTCTTCCGCCAGCACCTGACGGGCCGCTTCGAAACCGATATCGCGACGGCGTCCAGAACCTCGCTGATGAACATCGAAACCGGCGAATGGGACGAGGAGTTATGCCGCCTGTTCGGCGTTCCCGTCGACGCCCTGCCGCCGATCGGACCAACCTCCGGCGCGCTTGGCGATCTGCCGGGCGGGGCAAGGCTTGCCGCCAGCATCGTCGACCAGCAGGCGGCGCTTTACGGGCATGGCTGCCGCAAGGCCGGGGATGCGAAGATCACCTTCGGTACCGGTGCCTTCGCCCAGTGCGTCACCGATGGCCTGCGCCGCCCCGGCAAACCCGGTCCCCTGCCAACGGTTGCATGGCAGCAAGTGGGTGCGCCCGTTACCTATGCGCTGGACGGCGGGGTCTATGCGGCGGCGGCGGCCATCAACTGGGCGCAGGGTATCGGCCTGTTTGCCGGTTACGGCGAGATCGATGCCTTTGACGCACCGCCTGCAATCGACCGGGGCTTGGTCTTCATGCCGGCGCTCGCCGGCCTCGGCTGCCCGCACTGGGACCGACGGGTGAAGGGAAGCTGGCTCGGGCTCGAACTGTCGACGGGACCGCTCGACATGATGCAGGCCATTCTCGAAGGCATTGCCATGCGGAGCGCAGAGGTCATCGCCTCCATGGAGGCCGAGCAGCCGATCGCCGGGGCGATATCCATCGACGGCGGATTATCGAAGAACCGATATTTCACCCGCTTTCTGGCAGAGGCCTGCGAAAGGCAGCTGAAGATTTCCGACGAACCGGAACTGACAGCGGCGGGGCTGATCGAAATGGCGGCAGAGGCTGTTGGCAAGCATGTCCCGCAGGCCGATGCCGGCAGGATCATCGATGTTGCCGCAACCGGCAAGGAGGCTTCCCGCAGGACGCGCTTTGCGGCTGCGCGGCAGGCGCTGCGTCTGTATGCGGGGAGCGGCGAAGCGCCTGATGCATGAAGCCTGCAATTCGTCATTGCAAATCACCGAAAATGTTCTCAAACGCTTTCTTGACCCGGCTCCCCTGGGCCATTAGGCGCTCGCAATTCATCATCTTCCAAAACCGGAAACGATTATGGCCTTTACCGACCAACTGCTCGACACGATCAGGTCCAAGTTCGCCCATGTGGACAACTGCCCTTTCCAGGGCAAGCGCATCTTCTTCGAAAATGCCGGCGGCGCGCTGACGCTCAACAGCGTGGTGGAAACCTCCACCGAATACGCAGCCATTCCCGACAATCAGGGCCGCGACAACATCGCCTCCAGGGCACTGGTCGCCGCGATCGAGCAGGCACGTCAGGATGCCCGTACCCTGTTCAACGCTTCTTCCGGCCAGATGTTCGTCGGCGAGAGCGGGACGGAACTGCTGTTCCGCCTGATCCGCTCAGCCTGCACGGCAGCGCAAGGCGGAAGTGTCCTGGGTTCCACCGTGGAGCATCCCGCCTCGCGCAGCGCTGCACGCCACTGGGCAGCAGAGACCGGCAAGCCCTATGTCAGCGTTACCCATGACGATGCCGCAGGCTCGGTCAGCGCAGAAGCCTATGCCGCAAAGGTTACCCCCGATACGCGGGTTGCCACCATTCTGCATTGTTCGCCGGTCACCGGCGTCGGCAACGATGTGAAGGCGATTGCCGCCGCCATCCGTGCGAAAGCGCCGGACTGCTTCATCATCGTCGACGGCATCCAGTTTGCCGCCCATGGCGCCATCGACATCGACGGCTACGGCATCGACGGCTATGTGATCTCGCCCTACAAGGCCTTCTCCCGGCACGGCTACGGCATCGCCTGGCTTTCCGACCGGCTGGGTGCCGCCAAACACGAATGCCTGATCGACGGGCCGTCGCTCAACTGGGAGTTCGGCACGCGCGATACCGGCGCCTACGCGACCTTCTCCCGGGTGGTCGAATATCTCGACTGGCTGGGATCGAACTTCACCGGTTCCGATGACCGGCGCACGCGCATCGAGGCCGCTGCCAAAGCGATCCAGGAACAGGAACACGACCTTTGCGAACTGATGCTGCATGGCGAAGGCAATCTGACAGGCCTTGCCGACCTGCAGGGTATCAACATCATCGCCGGCACCGGCAATGAAGGCCGCAAGGGCCTCGTCTCCTTCTGGAAGGAAGGCGTTCCTTCAGCCGAAATCGTGAGCGTGCTCAACGAAAATGGCGTGCGCACCCACACCCGCAAGGCCGACCACTATTCCGGCAACATCCTCAAGCCGCTCGGCCGGGAGGATTGCGTGCGGGTTTCCGTCTGCCACTACAACTCACGCGCCGAGGTCAAGGAACTGCTCAAGGTCCTCAACGAGATGTGACGGCACAACCGTTCGCGGCCGATCAGAGCGCCACAAAACCGGCCGCATGGTTGGCCTGTTCACAAATCGGGGAATCGAAGACTGGGTGGTACGGTTGGGTGGATTCGAACCACCGACCTCTAGAGCCACAATCTAGCGCTCTAACCAACTGAGCTACAACCGCATGGGGCCGTGGCACAGGGCCCGGCGCAACCGGTGCTGAAATACGGTCCCCTTGCATCATTTGCAAGCCTCTTTTGCCGCCATCTCCGCTTTTCGCTGCAGCAGGGCCGGCGGGATGGGGCAGACGGCGAGCGGTTTCGCCGATCCGGCGGCGCAGCGCACCGGCGAAAGCCCCGGAGGCTGCATTAACCGTCTTGAGCATTTCCCGGCGCTTACGGCCCGGGGCTGCTGGACCGGCCCGGTCAAAGCCGATATTAATTTTTTCTTAACTATCAGGGTCAGGACCCAATGCGGGGAACGGGTCGGTCACGGGCGAAGCCAATGGGTTATTCCGACTATTCATATCTCGACCTCACCGTCATGGCTTTTCTGCGCAAGCGGGTGATTTCGCAGGATGCAGCGGTGCTGTTTTCGCCCGAACTCGACCGTGTCCTGTGGGCCAATGCGTTCGGCGCCAGACTGTTTTCAGGCAGCGGGCTTGCCGAACTGCTCAATGTCCGGCTTTCTACGGCCCATCCGCTGATCCGCCAGATCGCCAACGCGCTGCGCCAGGCCGAGGAGGACGAGCCGGTTGTCCGGCAGTTGCGGGTCAACCACGGCCTCAACTCCGAACTGGTTCTCAGCGAGATCAGCAAAAGCGTGCTGCCCGACGGCGATGAGGCCATCCTGCTCGTCTGCCCGCATGACAGCAGCGAAAGACGGCTGCGCGAGCATCAGCTTGCCCTGGAGGCAGTGCACTCGCTCGAGGATTTTGCCGCGGCTTCCGCCGTGCTCGATGAATTCGGCCTGGTACTGGCTGCCTCCGAAACCTTCGAGGATTACGAGGTCGACGCCGCCGTGCTCGAGGAACTGGTGCGCGAAGTGGACGAAGAAGCCGACCGGCTGGTCAAGCGGCCCGTTCCGGCGAGCGGCGGCAGGATGCTGCCGGCAGGTGTCGGCAAGATCCGCGATCATCCGGCCCGCTTCCTGATCGTGCTGGCCGACGATGCCGATGACGGCATCGAAGCGGATGACGGGGTGCCGGACGCAACCCTGCCGGAAACCGGTTTTGCCGCCGACGAGGCAAGCCATGCCCATCAGGGCGGTCTGCCACCATGGCTGGAGCCGGTTGCCGAAACGGAGGATGCCGTTGAAGGCAGCCTCGAAACGGAGACGGCTGAATACGGCACCGAACCGCAGGACGAAGAGTACGATGCCGGCGAACCGGCACTGGAGGGGACCCTCGGAGAGCCGGCCGAAGCTGAAGCCGATGAAAGTGCACCTGCCGCCCCGGCAAGCCGGTCGCTGCTCGACCGCTGGTATTTCGGCAGCAATCGCGGCGATGCCCCTGCAGACAGCGAGGACGGCGACGAAGAGCAGGAATCAGACAGCGAGCCGGCATTGGCCACCAGCGAACAGGCCGACGAGGAGCAGGCACCTCGTGAAACGGCAGCAGTGGAAACCGTCGCTGAGACGACAACAAAGGCCGAACCCGTTTCTTCCCGGTTTGCCTTTGTGATCGACCGCGAACAGATCATACGTTCGGTCAGCGACGGGCTGGCGGCCGCGGTCGGCGAGCGTTCGGCCGACATCGTCGGCAAGCACTGGAAAACGGTTGCCGCAGAGCGCGGGTTTGACGAGGACGGCGCGATCCTCAACCTGCTGTCGAAATCCGATACCTGGTCTGGCCGCAGCGTGCTGTGGCCGATCGAGGGAACCGACATGAGCGTTCCGGTCGATCTGGCAGCCCTGCCCGCATATGACCGCGAGCGCACCTTCGACGGGTACCGGGGTTTCGGCGTGATCCGCTTGGCCGACACGATGGTCGATCCCGAGGCGCGCGGCATGCGTCTGGGCGATCTTGCCGACGATGACGGGGCCATGCCCGGTGACGAGATGCCGGAGGAACCCGATTTCAGGACCGGCTGGTCCACCGACATCGCCTCCGAAGACCGGATTGCGGACGGAACGCCGGAAGAAGAAGACGGCGAAGCGCTTTCAGACAGCCCCGCCGCAAGAGACCCCGGAAGAGACAATGTCTACCGCCTGCCCGACCGCCATGCCACGCGTTCGGAGGAAGGGGAGGATACGGAAGAAGAGGATTACGGCACCGGCGACGGCAGCCTGTCAGGCAGGGAAAAGCGGAACTTTTCAGAGATTCGCCGTTCGCTATCGCCGGTGGATGAAGAAACCGGCGGGGAAGAAATGCAGGAAGCCGATGAGGCGGAAGGCGTTGCAGATGATGACCTGGCAGCCTTCAGCGGCGCATCGGACGAAGCGGCGGAGCACGATCCTGCCACGGATTTCGAACCGCCCCTGGGCGCAAGCGGCCTGACCGACGCCGCCATCATCTTTCAGGGCGGCAGGACGCTGCACGCAAGCGAGGCGCTGCTGGCTCTGACGGGCTATGACGATGTCGAGGACCTGAAGGCGGCAGGCGGGCTCGAAGCCCTGCTCACCGGCTGGGAGGACGATGAGCCGCAGGAGGGGCACAGCCGGGAAAGCGGCATGCAAATCCGCCGCCGCGACGGCGCAGCCGTCAATGTGCGCTGCCGGCTGCACCGGCTGAAATGGGCAGACGGCAATGCGCTGGCAATGTCGTTCAGCGAGGCCCAGCCTTCGAAAGGCGAAGAGAAAATCGCGCTCGATATGGTTCGGGTCAGCGAGTTGGAGAACATTCTCGACACCGCAGCCGACGGCATCGTCACGCTGGATGTCAACGGCCTTGTCCAGTCGCTCAATCCGTCCGGCGAGGCGCTTTTCGGCATCAGCCAGGCGCAGGTTGTCGGCGAACCGTTCGTCGACCTGTTTTCAAGCGAAAGCCACCACCAGATTCTGACCTATATGGAGTCGATCTCCCGCAATGGCGATGAGAGCGAAGTCCAGCGCATGATGCAGCAGGGCTTCGAGGCGACCGGCCGTGAAGCCAATGGCGGCTCGATCCCGCTGTTCCTGACGCTTGGCAAGGTCGGCCGCGAAGGCAATCTCTGCGCCGTGCTGCGCGATCTTACCGACTGGAAGAAGACCGAGCAGGAACTGGTCAAGGCGCGCAAGCAGGCCGAGGATTCAAGCGAGCACAAGACTCGTTTCCTTTCCCAGGTAAGCCATGAAATCCGCGAGCCGCTGACCGCCATTATCGGCTTTTCCGACATCATGCTGGAAGAGCGCTTCGGCCCCGTCGGCAACGAGCGCTACCGGGATTATCTCAGGGACATCAACCGTTCCGGCGGGCATGTGCTCGATCTGGTCAACGATCTGCTGAACATCTCGAAGATCGAAAGCGGCAAGCTGGAGCTTGAATTCGAGGCGGTCGACCTCAACCGGCTGGTATCGGAAACCGTGTCACTGCTGCAGCCGCAGGCCAACCGGCGCCGCATCATCACCCGAACCTCGCTTTCCCAGGCAGTGCCGAAAGTGGTGGCTGATGCCCGCAGCATCCGACAGGTGATCCTCAATCTGGTCGGCAATGCGATCAATCATTCGCCGGAGAACACCCAGGTCATCGTCTCGACGACGCTGGAGGAAAACGGCGAGGTGGCATTGCGGGTCCGCGACAATGGTGACGGCATGTCGCCCGGCCAGGTGGAGCAGGTGTTGCAGGCGGGCAAGCCGTTCGACCTTGAAACCGTTGCCCGAAGCGATCAGGCGCGTCAGGGCCGCGACCAGACCATGGCCGGCGCCGCTGTACCGCCCGCCGGCGGCGCATTCGTCCGCCACGGCCTGGGGCTGCCGCTGACCAAGGCGCTGGTGGAGGCGAACCGGGCCTATTTCGAGCTTGAAAGCACACTTGGCGAGGGAACGGTGGTGCACGTCCTGTTTCCCTCCCAGCGCGTTCTTGCCGACTGAACAGAGGCCGGCACCCGCGGCGGCGAAACGCGCAGGTGACCGGCTGGCGGTTCTGGGTTAAACGAGCCCGGACGGAAATCCAGTGCAGTCAAGCAATGCCATGAGCGGCCAGAACGTACCCATCCATCCGGCTTTCAGCAGCAAGGACGCCAATGCGGCGATCCTGCCGCTGGGCATTTACGTCATTGCCATTCTGGCGGTGCTGCCGCTTGCCGGGCTGATCTATCAGGCAAGCGGGGACAGCCGGGATGTCTGGCCTCACCTGATTTCCTTCGTTCTGCCGTCATCCATCACCACCACGCTTGTTCTTCTGGCAGGCGTCGCGCTGGGGACGTTTGCCATCGGCGCCACAACCGCATGGCTGGCGAGCCGGTACCGGTTTCCCCTCAGCGGGGTTTTCCAGTGGGCGCTTGTGCTGCCGATTGCTACCCCAACCTATGTGGCGGCCTATACCTGGATCGAGTTTTCCGACTACACGGGGCCGCTGCAACAACTGGTCCGCAATCTGGGCGGCTACAACAGTTCCACGGAATACTGGTTTTTCGAACTGCGCTCGACGGGCGGGGCGATCTTCCTGCTTTCGGTGGTTCTGTTTCCCTATGTCTATCTGCCGGCCCGGCTTTCCTTCCAGTCTCTGGGTACCTCAATGCTGGATGTCGCCCGTATTCTCGGCGCCGGCCCGGTGCGGCTGTTCCTGCGGGTCGCCCTGCCGGCGGCGCGTCCGGCGATCGCGATCGGTGTCATCCTGGCGCTGATGGAAACGCTCAACGACATCGGGGCGGTGGAATATCTCGGCGTGCGCACCCTCACCTTCTCGGTTTTCGACACTTGGCTCAACCGCTCCAGCCTTGCAGGCGCAGCCCAGCTTTCCCTGACCCTGCTGCTGTTCGTCGGCGTGCTGATCGTGCTTGAGCGCCGGCTGAGGGCGCGGCAGAGCTTCCATGAGGGGCGCCAGAGCCGGCAGGCGATCGAGAAAATCCAGCTAAAAGGGCCGAAGGCGTGGCTTGCGACGCTGGCCTGCGCCCTGCCCGTCGCCTTCGGCTTTGCCATTCCGCTGATCGAGATGGCCGGCAGCATTCTGCGGCGCCCCGAGCAGATTACCCATCTGGCGCTGCTGCAGGCTTCCGCCAACAGCCTGACGGTGGCCATCGCAACGGCCTTGCTGTGCGTGGTGACCGGGTTCGTGCTGGCCCAGGCGCGGCGCCATGCTGCAGGTTCCGCCATCCGCGCGGCAACGCTTGCCTCGGGCTTCGGCTACGCAGTTCCCGGCACGATCCTGGCCATCGGCGTGCTGACGGCGATGACGGGCATCGACAACCATGTTTCCCGTCTTGCCTTCTGGCTCACCGGACACAAAACCGGGCTGCTCCTGTCGGGGTCGCTGGCAATCATCGTATTCGCCTGTTCGGTTCGGTTCCTGGCCGTGGCGCTCGGAAATATCGAGGCCGGCTATGCCCGGATATCGCCCAATCTGTCCGCGGCAGCGCGCACACTTGGCCGCAGCGGCGAACAGGTGGTCTTTCAGGTGGAATTGCCGCTGCTTTTCAAGACCCTGAGCGTCGCAGCCCTCCTGGTGATCGTTGAAACGATGAAGGAATTGTCGGCAACCATGCTGCTTCGGCCCTTCAATTTCGACACGCTGGCCACCTTTGTCTACAGCCACGCCTCCCGGGCCATGTTCGAACAGGCAGCTTTCGCGGCCCTGCTGATCGTACTGATCGGCCTGGTTCCCGTATATCTGTTAACGCGGGTGTTCATAACGGGACAGGAACAAGCGGAAGGGCAAAAAAAAATGCGGACCAGGACGGTCCGCAGTTAGAATTCAAAGGGCACTTCCGGATCTTAGAGAGAGCGATAACGCGAATAATCTGGATGTTGATGCGAGAATGGACCCAAATTCTTACCAACTCCTTAACCGGACTTAACAGATTTTAACAAAGCTTGCCCGGATCGCGTTTAGAGTTAATTTTCGTTTCACCAATCGTTAACCATAATTGTTAGGATTTGCCGTCAATCGCGCAGTTGCGGCAGGTCGGCATAGAGGTCGAGCGCATCGGGATTGGCCAGCGCCTCCTTGTTCTTCACCGGCCTGCCATGCACGATATCGCGAACCGCCAGCTCGGTGATCTTGCCCGATTTGGTTCTGGGGATATCGGCAACGGGAATGATTTTTGCCGGCACGTGGCGGGGTGAGGCGCCGGTCCTGATCTTCTGCCTGATGGCCTTTTCAAGCTCTTCGGTCAGTTCCACACCGGCAGCCATGCGGACGAAGAGAATGACCCTGACATCGGACTGCCATTCCTGGCCGATGCAGATCGCCTCCTCGACTTCCGGCATCTGCTCGACCTGGTTGTAGATCTCGGCAGTACCGATGCGCACACCCTGTGGGTTGAGCGTGGCATCGGAACGGCCGTGGATGATCATGCCGCCGTTTTCGGTCCACTCGGCAAAGTCGCCATGGCACCACACGCCATCGAAACGCTCGAAATAGGCGCCATGGTACTTCGCCTCATCCGGGTCGTTCCAGAAGCCGATGGGCATGGAGGGAAGGCCCTGGTGCAGACCAGTTCGCCCTTTTCGCCAGTCACCGGCTTGCCTTCATCGTTCCAGACTTCCGTGGCCATGCCCAGCATCGGTCCCTGGATTTCGCCAACGCGCACCGGCCGGTCGGGAACCCCGCCGACGAAACAGCCGACAATGTCGGTGCCGCCGGAAATGGAAGCCAGATGCATGTCGGGCTTGATGCCTTCATAGGCGAATTTGAAGTTTTCCGGCGCCAGCGGCGAGCCGGTGCTGGTCATCATGGCGAGCGAGGAAAGATCGTGGCTTTCGACCGGCCGCAAGCCGGAGTTGCGAACCGCATCGATGTATTTGGCGGAGGTGCCGAAGAAGGTGAAGCGTTCCTGCTCGGCATAGTCGAACAGGACCCTTGCCTCCGGCGCAAAGGGTGAGCCGTCGAACAGCATGAGCGTGGCGCCGCTGGCAAGACCGGTCACCAGCCAGTTCCACATCATCCAGCCGCAGGTGGTGAAGTAGAAGAAGCGGTCGCCCGGCTTCAGGTTGCAGTGAAGCTGCTGCTCCTTGAGGTGCTGAAGCAGGGTGCCGCCCTGGGAATGGACGATACACTTCGGGATTCCCGTCGTGCCGGACGAAAACAGGATGTAAAGCGGATGCTGGAAGGAAAGGCGCTCGAAGGTCACCTCGCCTGCGGTGTGACTGCCCGGCCCTTCGGCCCAGCTTACCGCGTTGGGCAGGCCGGCTGCGACATCCTTCGCGCTGCCGAGATAGTCGGCAATCACGATCCGTTTGACACTCGTCAGCTTCGCCGCGATTGCCTGCAGCTTTTCCGCGATTTCGATACGCTTGCCGTTGTACCAGTAGCCGTCGCAGGAAATGAACACGGCAGGCTCGATCTGGCCGAAGCGGTCGAGAACGCCACCCTCGCCGAAGTCCGGCGAACAGGATGACCATATGGCGCCGAGCGAAGAGGTGGCAAGCATGCCGATGACAGCCTGCGGCATGTTGGGCAGCATGGCAGCCACCCGGTCGCCCTTGCCGACACCGGCGTCCTTCAGAAACTGCTGCATGCGCGAGACCTCGGCATGCAGTTCGTCCCAGCTCAGCCGGACCGACAGCTTGTCCTCCCCGCGGAAGACGATGGCGTCATCGCCGCCTCTGCGCCGCAGCAGGTTTTCGGCAAAATTCAGCCTGGCTTCGGGGAAAAACCGGGCACCCGGCATCGGCATTTCCGGCGAGGTTGCTGCTGCTCCCTTTTCGCCGATAACCCCGCAGAAATCCCAGACGAGGCTCCAGAACCCCTCCAGATCGCTTACCGACCAGGCATGCAGAGCGGTAAAATCGCCGATGGGTTTTCCCGCCGCTTTTTCCGCCTCTTTCAGGAAGGCGTGAAAATTGCCTTTTTCGAGTGCCTTCGGATCGGGTTGCCACAAGATTGTACCGGTTTGCATGCTGGTCTCCAAAAGGATGAAACGATGGTCTCGTGCTGTGGATGAACTGGCCCCTGCTATACACGCTTTGGCAGTCCTGTCATGTCCTTCGGCACGCTAAGTTATGGATAATCGGGCCAGTCTCAACCATATGCGGCGAAATGCGTTGAACGGTCCTGTCATATGTGAAATTCTCCCGGCGGGGGGAGCAAGGCATTGCTGGCCGGGGCGGCACAGGATTCCCGCAATGGCGAAGAATGCCGGGTATCCGGGTATTCCTCAAACATCGCAGGTCAAAGGACGCCCGGCAGGAACCGAATGAAGAAGACCGCCGCCATTATCATAGCCGCAATCGGGCTTGTTGCGCTTGGCTTCGCCGCCCTGCCGCTGCTGGTGTCGAGCGAGGCGGTGCGGGCGACGATGCTGGAACGCGCACGCCAGATAACCGGGCGGGAAATGCAGTTTACCGGCACGCCGGAGATTACCTTCAGTCCCTTTCTGGGCATCGAACTCAACAACGTCACGTTTCGCGATGCCTATGGCGAAAAGGATGCGCCAGCGCTTCTCCAGATGCCGGTTCTCAGGGGCAAGCTCAGCATTACGGCAGCCCTGCGCGGATCGATCGAGGTCAGCGAGTTCCACTTCGTCCGGCCAGTGTTCAACCTGGTGGTCTATGAATCCGGCCGCACAAGCTGGGCGTTTCCCGTCGGCAAGATGTGGCGCGCCCTTTCGACGGCAAAGGAACTGCGTGCCCAACAGGCCGGCAACGAGGCGCTCGACATCAACCAGCTCGACAATATCCGGCTCGGCTCATTCGATGTTTCCGACGGCATCATCAACTACAGCAACGAGGCAACCGGGGCGCAGGAAACCGTCACCAGCCTGAACGGAACCCTCAACTGGCCGAATATCCGTGCAGGCTGGCGTTTCGAGGGCAGTGCCATCTGGCGGGGTGATGCCATTACCGGGCGGATGACGGCTGAACTTCCGATCATGCTGCTTGCGGGCGGGATTTCCAAAATCAGCGCGTCGCTGAAGTCGGAGCCGCTCAACCTCGATTTCACCGGTGAAGCGAACCGGCTTTCCGACCTGTTCGTCTCCGGCAATGTCAACCTGTCCTCGCCGTCGCTGCGCCGCATGGTCACTTTTCTGGGCGGCGAAGTGGAGCCGGGTGCAGGGTTCGAGAGCTTTGCAGCCAGCGGCACGGTATCGGGAACCATGTCGGACATCCAACTGGCGGATTCGACCATCGGACTGGACGGCAACACCTATATGGGAAACCTGCGGTTCACGATCAGTGAGACCGGCAAGAACAAGCTGAGCGGCACCCTGGCTGCCGACCGCCTCGACCTGCAGCCCTACGCATTGCTGCTTCTCGACGGCGGCAACCGCAAGACGCTGTTTACCGTGGTCAACCAGTCGGATGCGGATATCCGAGTATCGGCCAAGACCCTTTCCTTTCCGAGCCTTGAACTGAAGGAGTTTGCCGGCAGCCTGATCGCCCGGGAAAACGAGATCAAGCTCGATGTCGGCAATGCGGCTTTCGGCAACGGTATTCTGGCAGGCTCGATCTCGGCAACCGGCGACAGCGAGCACGCCCTGCTCGGCTTTTCCGTCGACGGTAGCGGGCTCAACCTGGTCAACCTGCCGTTTCTGAAGGACCACAGCCGGCTTCTGCCGGACGGGCCTTCCACCATCAGGGCCAGACTTACCAGCGGGCTTTCCGAGCAGGGAGCGCTGCTTGAGACGATGAACGGCAATTTCACCATATCGATGGCGTCCGGAAGCATCGCCGGGCTCGACTTCTCGGAGGTTCTCAAAACCCTGGATCCCAAAAGCAACGATGGCGAGAACGTGATGATTGCCAAGCCGCTGGCGGCAACGCCGGTCACGCAGTTCGAAATCAACGCGACGATCTCCGACGGAACCGCCTGGGTTCAAAACAGCCGGTTTGAAGTCGAGGGCTACAGCGCAAGGCTATCGGGCAAGACGGAACTTTCGGGCGGCTCGCTGGCGATGTGGGGCGGGCTGGAAGTGCCAAAGGGCCAGGCGGACAACATCGAGGGCGGCCAGTTCTTCCTCGGTGGGACATTGCGGCAGCCGCTGCTGGTTCCGCAACTGCGCTCGCCGGAGCGCAACCGCACGGCCATTCCCGACAGCGTGCAGAAAGCCGCTTCCTCGCCGGCGGCGCAATCCCAAACCGTCATCGGGCAATAGCGGCGGGATCCGCTGCTGCACGCCATGCAGTTTGTTGCCTGCTGAAAATGGCATTATAACATCGAGAAGACGAACCGGTGCGATTCGCCACATCGTGAATCGGGTATCAGGAAGGCAATGCTGAGACTGTTTTCCACCATCACCAAGATCGTTATCGCGTCGCTGCTGACCGGTGTGGTCCTTCACAAGCTAGACCTGTCGGCTGAACAGATTCTTCTCGAACTGGGCGTTACACCGGAAAACGTGATCGTCTGGCTCGAGGAGAGCGTCAACTGGGCAATCCCGCACCTCTTGCTGGGATCGATGGTCATCCTGCCGGTCTGGCTGGTGGTCTTCCTGTTTCGCCCGCCGCGCGGATAACGGCTCCCTCAAACTATCGGAAGTCGAATGCGCTGAGACCGGAGACGAATTCGTCGAGGCCGGCAGGCCGCGTGATCGGCGGTTCGGCGCGCGACAGGCAGCCCTGCCGCTCGCACAGCCGGCAGGCCTGGCCGATCGGGGTCGGGCGGAGGTTCTCGCCTGCAAGCGATCTGCCATAGACCGTCTCGGCGGCAAGGTCTGCCGGGCAACCGAGCAGCACCGCCGTGCGGCGGACGCGCTCGTCGAAGGCGCCCTGCGGCCCTTCCAGCGTGCGGGCAATCACCAGGAAGCGGTTGCCGTCCGGCATTTCGACATGCTCGACGAGGATTTGGCCCGGTTGCGAGAAGGCCACATGCACCGGCAGTTTCGGGCAGCTGCCGCCGAACTGGGCCTTCGGAAAACCCTGGGAACCAGCGCTGCGGAAGCGGTTCCCGGCATGGTCGACCTCAAGCATGAAAAAAGGCAGGCCGTGATGGGACGGCTTTTGCAGCATGGTGAGGCGGTTTGCGACCTGTTCGAAGGAAACGCTGAAACGCGAACGCAGCACGTCGATGTCGTAGCTGGCACGCTGGGCAGCAGGCAGGAAGGCATCATAGGGCAGGATGAGCGCATGGGCTGCATAGCGGGCGAGTTCGAAACGGGCGATGCGCTTTGCCTCGTCGCTTGCAAGCTGCAGGCGTTCCAGTTCCTGCGCTATCACTTCCGGCATGTAGAGCAGGCAGGCCTCCATGGCGACTTCGCGCAACTGGTCGAAAGGTGACAGGCGTTCGGACAGGAAAAGCCGCATCGAATGGCGGTCGAAACGCCGGCGCCACAGCGGCATGGTGTGGACGGGCAACAGGCGGACGGCGATGTTGTGCTCCTTGCGCAGCCACTCCTTGAGACTGCCGAGAAGCTCGGTGCCGCCTTCCAGACTGGCAGCAAATTCCGAGGCCTTCTCCTCGATCGGGTCAAAGTAGTTGGGCCGCGATTCGAGCTTCTCGCGAACCTCGTCGGCCGGCAGTCGGGCAGCGGAAAGCGAGGTCGTGTGCCCTTCCCTTGCAAGAATGTCCTTCAGGTCGCTGAGGCGTTCCTGGGATTCGCGGTAGGCCTTGTAGAGCTTGACGATGCCCGAGGCGGCATTGGGCGCGGCCTCGGCCACCTCCAGCAATTCCTGGTTGCCCGGCAGTTCATCGGCCAGCAGCGGGTCGGCGAAGACCTCCTTCAGCGCATTCTGGGAGCCGGAGGGTTCGCCCTTCAGCTCCTCCAGATTGAGGTCGTAGGCCGAGGCCAGCTTCAGCAGCAGTTGAACCGTCAGCGGCCGCTGGTTGCGCTCCACCAGATTGAGATAGCTCGGCGAAATGCCCAGTTCCTCTGCCATCGCCGTCTGGGTGAGGCCCTTGGAATTGCGGATACGCCGGATTCGCGGACCGGCAAATATCTTGTGTTCGGCCATTGATTTATCGTCCTGTCAATGCCATTCAGATTTTACAATTCTTTACCGAGGCAGCATGGCAACGGTTTTTACAAGAATTTACAAAATTACAGCGCAATTCTGAAAATCACAAGACAGGCTGACACGAATGTCGCGTTTTCAAGGCGCATTTCATTTGTTAGAAGAGCACAACTTGTAAATTCTGCAACAGCAGTCATGAACGGGAGAACCACACCATGAGCGCCAAGCCACCGGTCAAGGAACGGACCGAAGAAATGGGATCGACCATGTCGATCGACGAGCAAGCAGCCATCCGGATGGTCGCCAACGACCTGCACCGGCTCAACCAGTCGGTGATGAAAGCGGTGGAAGCTGGCGTGTCGGTGGAACTGATCCGCTCGGCCCGCCACCATGGCGGCCAGGGCAATTGGGGCGATCTGCTGACCCCGATCATCGTCAAGCAGAGCCGCTGACGCGGCCTGCACATCAGCGATCGAGAAAAACCCGGCCTTTGCCGGGTTTTTTGTTTGGCCGGTTTTCGGGCGGATTTCGCCTGTCTTGTCACGGCCATGTTGCCGGGCGATGATCCAAATTCCCCATCTTGGGTCATCTGCACTCTTGCATGGTTATTTAAATCGATTTAAATACGGGGTGGAAACCCCTGCTGCCGGAAAACCGTGAACCGATGACGAGCCAGTTCATTCCAGTAGAGCCCTTCGACTATGTGGTGTTCGGCGGCACCGGCGATCTGGCCGAGCGCAAACTGATCCCAGCCCTGTTCCGACGGTTTTGCGACGGGCAGATTCCGGAGACATCGCGGATCATCGGCGCGGCGCGCTCGGAGATGGACACCAACGAATACCGCGCCTTTGCCGGCAAGGCGATCGACGAACACGCGCCCGGCGGTGATGCCGGGCAGATTTCGGCCTTTCTCGACCTGCTGCACTATGTGGCCGTCGATGCCATGTCGGAACGGGGCTGGGACGCGCTCAGGACGCTGCTGGGCGACGAAGACCGGGTCCGTGCCTTCTATCTGGCCGTCGGCCCATCGATCTTCGGCCTGATTGCCGACCGGCTGGACCAGCACGGCATGGTGCGCGAGCGCTCGCGGCTGGTCATCGAAAAGCCGATCGGCAAGGATCTTGCCAGTGCCCGCCAGCTCAACCAGACCATCGGGCGGCATTTCCGCGAGGACCAGATTTTCCGCATCGATCACTATCTCGGCAAGGAGACGGTGCAGAACCTGATGGCGCTGCGCTTTGCCAACACGCTGTATCAGCCGGTGTGGAATGCTTCCTTCATCGACCATGTGCAGATCACGGTTGCCGAAAGCATCGGCGTCGAAGGCCGCGGCGGCTATTACGACAAGTCGGGCGCCATCCGCGACATGATGCAGAATCACCTGCTGCAGCTGCTCTGCCTTGTCGCCATGGAACCCCCTGCCTCCATCGATGCCGACGCGGTGCGGGATGAAAAGCTGAAGGTGTTGCGTTCGCTCAAGCCCATCGATGCCGGCAACGCTGCCCAACTGACGGTGCGCGGCCAGTACAGGGCGGGCGCCTCCGGCGGAGAGGCGGTGCCCGGCTATCTCGACGAGATCGAAAACAGCCAGTCGGATACCGAAACCTTCGTCGCCATGAAGGCGGAAATCGAGACCTGGCGCTGGGCAGGCATTCCGTTCTATCTGCGCACCGGCAAGCGGCTGCCTGCCCGGGTGTCGGAAATCGTCATCGAGTTCAAGCCGGTGCCGCACAACGTGTTCGGCGAAGCAGGACGGGACATGCATGCCAACCGGCTTATCCTGCGCCTGCAGCCCGATGAGGGTGTCAGCCAGTCGATCATGATCAAGGATCCCGGACCCGGCGGCCTGCGGCTTCGCCAGGTGGCACTCGACATGAGCTTTGCCGACAGTTTCGACGTTCATGCGCCCGATGCCTATGAGCGCCTGCTGCTCGACGTGATCCGCGGCAACCAGACCCTGTTCATGCGCCGCGACGAGGTGGAGGCCGCATGGCAGTGGATCGACCCGATTATCGAGGGCTGGTCCGAAGCCGGTGTGAAGACATCGAAATACACTGCCGGTTCATGGGGGCCAACGGCCTCCATCGCCCTGATCGAGCGCGACGGGCGAACCTGGCATGAAGGGGAAGTCTGACAGGCAAACCATGCAGTTCACCGCTTTCGACGATGGCACGGAATTGGCTCGCTGGCTGGCAAAGGAAGTCGCCGGCAACCTTGCCACAGCCATCGGTGAAAAGGGATCGGCATCGCTTGCCGTATCGGGCGGCACGACGCCGGTGCAGTTCTTCAGGGAACTTTCGGCCGCCGACATCGACTGGGCAAAGGTTTGCGTGACGCTTGCTGACGAGCGTTTCGTGCCACCGGATTCGGCACGATCCAACCAGCGGCTGGTGACGCTGGAACTGCTGCAGAACAAGGCGGCGAGAGCCCGTTTTCTGCCGCTCTACAACGATGAGGACATCGGAGCGTCCGTGGCGCAGTCAGCCGGCCTGCTGGCCGGGCACCTGCCCCTCGACGTGATCGTGCTCGGCATGGGGGCCGATGGCCACACCGCCTCATTGTTTCCCGGATCGGAAGGCCTGCGCGAGGCTGCCGACCCGGAGGGAAAACGCCTGCTGATGGCGGTGGATGCGCCGGGCGCTGCCGAGCCGCGCATCACCATGACACTGCCGGTGATCGCCGGTGCAAAAGCGCAATACCTTCATATCGAGGGCACCGAAAAGCGGGCTGTGTTCGAGGCAGCACAGGAAGCGGCCGATCCGGCACAGACGCCCATCGGCTTCGTGCTGGAGCATTGCCCCGAGCTCAAGATCGTCTGGGCGAAATGAACCGAACCGGCCATGTGCGGCCGGACAAACGACCGATCAGAAACGGAAACAGCCATGAGCGCCAGAAAAGAGATCGAAGCCGTCACCAACCGGATTCGCGAGCGCAGCCGTGCCAGCCGCGAAAGCTATCTCCAGCAAGTCGAGGAACTGGCAAGCCGGGGCCCACATCGCAGTGCCCTGTCCTGCAGCAATCTTGCGCATGGCTTTGCCGCCTGCGGCGCAGCGGAAAAAGCCGACCTGTCGGACGATGTGAAACCCAATCTGGGGATCATCACCGCCTATAACGACATGCTGTCGGCCCATGCGCCCTACAAGGATTTTCCCGACCTGATCAAGAAGGCGGCGCGCGAACAGGGCGGCGTGGCGCAGGTGGCAGGCGGCGTGCCTGCCATGTGCGACGGCGTCACCCAGGGCCAGCCGGCCATGGAACTGTCGCTGTTTTCGCGCGATGTCATCGCCATGGCGGCAGCCGTCGGCCTGTCGCACAACATGTTCGATGCGGCGGTCTTTCTCGGCATCTGCGACAAGATCGTGCCGGGACTGACGATTGCCGCGCTGACCTTCGGCCATATCCCGTCCGTCTTCATTCCGGCGGGACCGATGCCATCCGGCCTGCCCAATGACGAGAAGGCGCGCATCCGCCAGCTCTACGCGGAGGGAAAGGTCGGCCGCGACGAACTGCTGAAGGCGGAATCGGCTTCCTATCATTCGCCGGGCACCTGCACCTTCTACGGCACGGCCAATTCCAACCAGATGCTGATGGAGGTGATGGGCCTGCACCTGCCCGGCGCCAGCTTCATCAATCCGGGCACGCCACTGCGCGACGCGCTGACGGTAGCCGCCGCCAAGCGGGCGCTGTCGATTACCGCCATGGGCAATGAGTTTCTGCCTGCGGGCCGGGTCATCGATGAACGCTCCATCGTCAATGCGGTTGCCGGGCTGCACGCCACCGGCGGTTCGACCAACCACACCCTGCATCTGGTCGCCATGGCCAAGGCTGCCGGGATCATCCTGACGCCGGACGACATGGCCGAGCTTTCGGAGATCGTGCCGCTGCTGGCGCGCGTCTATCCCAACGGTCTTGCCGATGTGAACCATTTCCACGCCGCCGGCGGCATGCCCTTCCTGATCCGCGAGATGATCAGCGGCGGCTATGTGCACGACGATGCCTGGACGGTGATGGGCCAGGGGCTCGATGCCTACACTAGGGAACCGAAGCTTTCGGGGGGCGAACTCGTTTTCGAACCGGCGCCGAAGGAAAGCGGCAACGCGAAAGTCCTCACCACCCATGACGCGCCGTTCTCGCCCAATGGCGGGCTGAAAATGCTGTCGGGCAATCTCGGCAAGGCGGTTTCGAAAATCTCCGCAGTCAAGCCGGAACGCCACATCATCGAGGCGCCGGCGATCTGCTTTCACGACCAGCACGAGATCATCGACGCCTTCAAGGCCGGCAAGCTAGACCGGGATTTCATCGCCGTGCTGCGCTTTCAGGGCCCCAGGGCGAACGGCATGCCGGAACTGCACAAGATGACGCCGCCGCTCGGCGTGCTGCAGGACAGGGGCTTCAAGGTGGCGCTGGTGACCGACGGGCGCATGTCGGGCGCTTCGGGCAAGATACCGTCTGCCATTCATGTGACGCCGGAAGCGATGGACGGCGGCATGATCTCGAAGATACGCGATGGCGACATGATCCGGCTCGATGCCACCAACGGAACGCTGAATGTGCTGGTGGAGCCGGAAGTGCTGGCCAAGCGCCGCAAGGCCAGGGCTGATCTTTCGGGCGGTGCTGCAGGCTTCGGCCGCGAACTCTTTGCCGGGTTCCGCGAACGGGTCAGCAGTGCGGAGACCGGCGCCTGCGCGGTGCTGTGAACGGGCAGCCTAGTCGCCGGGCGTCAGCCTGAGCAACCTGCCGCCGGGACCATCTTCCAGCACAAAGACAGCGCCATTCGGCCCCTGCTCCACTTCGCGGATGCGAGAACCCCATTCGAAGCGCTCGAGTTCGCTTGCGGTTTCCCCTTCGAGGTCCACCAGGATCAGCGCGCGGGAAGCAAGCCCGCCGATCAGCGCATCGCCCTGCCAGTCTTGAAAGAGATCGCCATCGTAGATGACCAGGCCTGACGGCGCGATGGTCGGCACCCAATAGGCCTTGGGCGGCGCGAATTGCGGAGCGGTATCGTGGTTGGGAATTTTCGCCCCGGAGTAGTGATTGCCTTCGGAGACCTGCGGCCAGCCATGGTTGGCTCCCGGCTGGACAAGATTGAGCTCGTCGCCATGGCGCGGGCCCATCTCGTGCTGCCACAACCGGCCCTCAGCATCAAAGGCGATGCCGAGCAGGTTGCGGTGACCCATGCTCCAGAAGGACCTGGCGAGTTCGCCCTTGTCCTGCCAGGGATTGTCATCCGGCACGCTGCCGTCGGCGTTGAGGCGGATAATCTTGCCCAGCGCCATGGTGAAGTCCTGCGCCGGTGTCTGCTTCTGGCGGTCGCCGGAAGTGATGAAGAGATGGCCATCCGGCGAAAAGGCCAAGCGATGGCTGTAGTGGCCGCTGCCAGTCACCTTGGGTTCCTGGCGCCAGATGATTTCCACGCCTTCAAGCGCGCTGCCGTCTCCGGCGAGTTTCGCACGCGCCACGGCGGCACCCCGGCTGCCTGCCGCGCCGGGCTCGGCAAAGGAAACATAGACGATACGGTTTTCGGCAAAATCCGGATGCAGAATGACATCGCCAAGACCGCCCTGCCCGCCATAGGCTATCTGCGGTACGCCGCCGACCTGCGTGATCGTGCCGCCATCGGCGGAAACCAGCGAAAGCTCGCCGACCTTTTCGGTGACCAGCATCCGGCCGTCCGGAAGAAATGTCATCGCCCAGGGTTCGTCGAAAACTGCCAGTTCCTGCGCTTCGAGGGGTGTGCCCTCATTACCGGTAATCTCGAAGGCCAGCGCCGGTGCCGGAAAAAGCATTGTTGCCAGAATCAAAAACCGCTTCATGGATCATCCTTCGTGCCGGCGTGAACATCCAAGCTTGTGTAGGTCATATATGGGGCGATCTGGCGGCAGATCACCCCGGACAACCGTGAAGCCAAACTCAGGCTGCTTTCTTTTCCGCACCAGCCGACAACACGGCGGTGATCAACTCGCCCAACGCCTCATAGTCGGCCACCCGCTCGCTGCTGCTGCGCCAGATCAGCCCGATGTCGCGCGATGGACACGGCTCGGCGAATTCGACCAGTTCGAGCGCACCGTCCCGGTTTTCGAACGGCACCGCCATTTCGGGCAGAAGAGTCAATCCCATGCCGCTGGAGACCAGTTGCACCAGCGTAGCCATGGACGTGGCCTCGAAGTTGAAAACCTTGCCTTCCTGCCGCAGCCCGCAGACATCCAGCGCCTGATCCCGCAGGCAGTGACCTTCTGCCAGCAGCAGCAGCCGGCTTGCCGGTATGTCGTCGGCCGCGACAGGTCCGGCCAGCACATCGGTCGCACCGGGTGTCTTGGCAATCACGAACTTGTCGCGCCACAGAAAGCGGCTTTGAAGCCCGCTGCCTGAAACCGGCAGAGCGGCAACGACCAGATCGATCTCCCGGGCAAGCAGGGCATCGACCAGGCTTCCCGTCAGCCCTTCGCGTATCTCGAATTCCAGCTGCGGATAGCGCGCAGCCGCGCGCGGCACCAGCGCGGGCAGCACATAGGGCGCGATGGTCGGAATGATGCCGAGCCGCAGCTTTCCGGCCAGAAGACCGGCGCTGCTTTCTGCCATTTCCTCGACGGCCCTGGTCTCGTTGAGGATGCGCATGACGGCCGGCAACAGGCGCTCGGCAAGCGGCGTTGGATAAACCCCGGAACGGCTGCGGTCGAACAGTTTGACGCCGAGACGCCGCTCCATTTCCATGATCTGGGCGGACAGCGCGGGCTGGGAAACATGAACCGCCTCCGCTGCGCGGGCAAAATGCCGCGAGCGGGCCAGCGCCTCAAAATACTGCATTTGCCGGAGGGTCAGTTTCATAGCTTTTTCTTATCATGTACTATCGTTTTTCGAATTGGAAACTATCGAAAAAACGCGCTAGGCTCAAGCGGGTTTCGGCCGTATTCCGCTGCCCGTAAGCGCAGCGGAGTTGGAGGTAGCATTGAAAATCACAAGCCGCGCCTGCGCTCTGCGCGCAGGTCGTGGCAGGTTGTTACCCAGACGCCGGAAGGAGGCCCTCATGAAAACAGTGTCAGGAAACCGCGAGCAGGCATGCGGAAGAATTTTCCGGGTGTCATAACCGTTCCATATCCAACGGCTTGAAAAGACTTCCAGAATAAAACGGAGACAAAGATGGACGCAAAGACCAACGAAAACGCCGGCAAATGCCCGGTCATGCACGGCGGCAACACGGAAACCGGCAAATCGGTCATGGAGTGGTGGCCGAACGCGCTCAACCTGGACATCCTGCACCAGCATGACAGCAAGACCAACCCGATGGGCAAGGACTTCGATTACGCGCAAGAAGTCAAAAAGCTCGATGTCGCGGCACTGAAAAAAGACCTGCACGCGCTGATGACCGACAGCCAGGAGTGGTGGCCGGCCGACTGGGGCCATTATGGCGGGTTGATGATCCGCATGGCCTGGCACGCTGCCGGCTCCTATCGTCTCGCAGACGGCCGTGGCGGCGGCGGCACCGGCAACCAGCGCTTTGCGCCGCTCAATTCCTGGCCGGACAATGTCAGCCTCGACAAGGCCCGCCGCCTGCTGTGGCCGATCAAGAAGAAATACGGCAACAAGATTTCCTGGGCTGACCTCATCATCCTCGCCGGCAACATCGCCTACGAATCCATGGGTCTGAAGACCTTCGGCTTCGGCTTCGGCCGCGAGGACATCTGGCATCCGGAAATCGACACCTACTGGGGCGCGGAGAAGGAATGGCTGGCGCCGAGCGACGGACGCTATGAGAACGTGGACGATCCCGCGACCATGGAGAATCCGCTGGCAGCGGTGCAGATGGGTCTGATCTACGTGAATCCGGAAGGCGTGAACGGCAGTCCCGACCCGATCAAGACTGCTGCCCAGGTGCGCGAGACCTTCGCCCGCATGGCCATGAACGACGAAGAAACCGCTGCTCTGACCGCGGGCGGCCACACCGTCGGCAAGACGCACGGCAATGGTAATTCCGACGACCTAGGTCCGGCTCCGGAAGCGGCGGGCCCCGAAATGCAGGGTCTCGGCTGGGCCAACCCGCATATGGACGGCAAGGCCGCCAACGCCGTCACATCCGGTCTCGAAGGAGCCTGGACCACGCATCCCACGCAATTCGACATGGGCTATTTCGATCTGCTGTTCGGCTACGACTGGTGGCTGAAGAAGAGCCCGGCCGGCGCCAATCAGTGGGAGCCGATCGGCATCAAGGAAGAGGACAAGCCGGTTGACGCGAGCGATCCGTCCAAGCGTCACAACCCGATCATGACCGATGCGGACATGGCGATGCGGTTTGACCCGACCTTCAAGGCGATCTGCGAAAAGTTCATGGCCGATCCGGAGTACTTCAAGGACACCTTCGCACGGGCCTGGTTCAAGCTGACCCACCGCGACATGGGTCCCAAGGCCCGCTACATCGGTCCGGACGTGCCCGCGGAAGACTTGATTTGGCAGGACCCGATTCCGGCCGGCTCCACCAATTACGACGTGAACGCCGTCAAGGCCAAGATCGCCGCGAGCGGTCTCAGCATCGCGGAGATGGTTTCCACCGCCTGGGACAGCGCACGCACCTATCGCGGGTCCGACATGCGCGGCGGAGCGAATGGCGCGCGTATCCGCCTGGCCCCGCAGAAGGACTGGGAAGGCAACGAGCCTGAACGTCTGGCCAAGGTGCTCTCCGTCCTCGAGCCGATCGCCAAAGAGGCCGGTGCCAGCATCGCGGACGTTATCGTGCTTGCCGGCAATATCGGTGTCGAACAGGCCGCGAAAGCCGCCGGTTACGACGTGTCCGTGCCGGTCGAGTCGGGTCGCGGCGACGCGACGGACGAGATGACCGACGCGGATTCCTTCGACGTGATGGAACCGCTCGCCGACGGCTATCGCAACTGGCTGAAGCAGGACTACGTCGTCACGCCCGAAGAGCTGATGCTCGACCGGACCCAG